>NZ_JBHWCC010000033.1:99828-101604 GCF_042735715.1 Streptomyces sp. NPDC059582 | reverse complement strand
CTACGAGCGGAAATCCGAACACTTCCTTGCCTTCGTCGGCATAGCCGCAGCCCTCATCTGCCACCGCCGACTCACCAACTGAAACGACGTCTAAGGTGCGTTGTATGAGCGACGACGTTCCGGTCTGCCCTGAGTGCAACCAGCCCATGCGGTCCGGTGGCCTCGTGCTCTCCGTCCGGGAGGACGATGGCCGGCGGACCTGTCGGTCGCTGTGGAAGTGCGCCGACCGACACGTCTGGTGGCGCTGGGCTGACCGGCCGGACGGGCTCTGGGAAGTCTGCCCAGTGCCGCATCTGTTCCGCTGACATCCAACACTGACATCAGCGACCCCAAACAGCGGCAACAGCCAGCACCCGGCGATGGCACCCGCACACGAGCTGGATCGCGGCCACGCAGAGGCGAGATCGAACTCCTAATGCGGTGCTCACACACGAGCGCCCTTCCGGGCCGTCCTGGGGCCGTGGAAGGGCGCTCGATGCTGACCAACGTCGACAACTGCCGACAGCTCAGCGGCAGGTCAAAGCGTTGATCGATGCGGCGGCCGCAGGTCACGGCCGCCGATGATCAGTTGTGGCTGTGCAGGACGTCGTTCAGGCCGCCCCACTCCGCGTTGTTCGGGCGGCCCTCGACGGTGCCGGTGACCGAGTTGCGGCGGAAGAGGATGTTCGAGGCGCCGGACAGCTCGCGGGCCTTGACGATCGTGCCGTCGGGCAGCGTGACGCGGGTGCCGGCGGTGAGGTACAGACCCGCCTCGATCACGCAGTCGTCGCCCAGGGCGATGCCGACCCCGGCCTCGGCGCCGACCAGGGAACGCTCGCCGATGGCGACGCGCTGCTTGCCGCCACCGGAGAGGGTGCCCATGGTGGAGGCGCCGCCGCCGATGTCCGAGCCGTCGCCGACGACGACGCCCTGGGAGATGCGGCCCTCGACCATGGAGGTGCCGAGGGTGCCGGCGTTGAAGTTGACGAAGCCCTCGTGCATGACCGTGGTACCGGCCGCGAGGTGGGCGCCGAGCCGGACGCGGTCGGCGTCGGCGATCCGGACGCCGGCCGGGGCCACGTAGTCGGTCATCCGCGGGAACTTGTCCACGCCGAACACGCTGAGGTGCAGGCCGCGCGCGCGGGCGGCGAGCCGCACGGTCTCCAGGGTGTCCACGGCGACCGGGCCGAGGGAGGTCCAGACGACGTTGGCGAGGAAGCCGAAGATGCCGTCCAGGTTCTGCTCGTTCGGCTTGACCAGGCGGTGCGAGAGCAGGTGCAGGCGCAGGTAGACGTCGTGCGTGTCGAGCGGCTTGTCGTCGAGCGAGGAGATGACCGTACGGACCGCGACGATCTGCACGTTCCGCACCTCGTCCTTGCAGAGGGCGGCGACACCGTGCTCACCGAGCAGTTCACGGGTGCGCTCGGCGTCGAGCCGCTCGGTGCCGGCGGGGCCCGGTTCGGCGGACAGCTCGGGCGCGGGGAACCACGTGTCGAGAACGGTGCCGTCGGCGGCGACGGTGGCGAGCCCGGCGGCCACGGCGCCGGTGGTACGAGGAGCAGTCGTGTCGGTCATAAGGGCAACCTAACCGGACGGGGGCCGCCGAGGCCAACCAGCGGGGGGCCGTCTCGGGGGGCGGGCGTCGGCCATCGCGTCCGGGGCGCGGGGGCCGCGTTCACGACGGTCAGGCGCGTCGGCGGGGCGGCGCGGCGGCGCGGGTGCGCGGAGGCCGCGTTCACGACAGCCAGGCATGCGGGCGCTGCGGCGCCGCCGGGCGGGGGCGCGGAAACCGCGTCT
>NZ_JBHWCC010000033.1:87391-99729 GCF_042735715.1 Streptomyces sp. NPDC059582 | reverse complement strand
ACGACACTCAGACGTGCGCAAGCCGCGTCCGCGACAGCCAGCTGCGTCGGCGGTGCGGCGGTGCGAGCGGGTGCACGGAGGCCGCGTTCACGACACTCAGACGTGCGGACGCTGCGGCGCTGTCGGGCGGGTGCGCGGAAACCGCGTCACGACACTCAGACGTGCGCAAGCCGCGTCCGCGACAGCCAGCTGCGTCGGCGGTGCGGCGGTGCGAGCGGGTGCACGGAGGCCGCGTTCACGACAGCCAGGCATGCGGGCGCTGCGGCGCCGCCGGGCGGGGGCGCGGAAACGCGTTCACGACACTCAGGCATGCGCAAGCCGCGTTCACGACGGGCAGCTGCGTCGGCGGTGCGGCGGTGCGAGCGGGTGCACGGAGGCCGCGTTCACGACACTCAGGCATGCGCAAGCCGCGTTCACGACGGGCAGCTGTGCCGGCGGGGCGGCGCTGCCGGGCGGGTGATCCGTGCGAGCACCTCCGTGGCGTACTCCTCGTCGTACGGGGTGTCGGTCAGCAGGACCTGGAGGCAGATTCCGTCCATCAGGGCGACCAGGGCGCGGGCCGTCACCGCGTCCGTGCGGGACGCGAGCAGGGCGGCGAGACCGTCGGCCCACTCGGCGGCGACCGGCCGCAGGGCCGGGCGGCGCAGGGCGGCGAGGTAGAGCTCGTACTCCAGCTCGACGCCGGTCCGGTCGCCGGCCAGCCACTCGCCCAGCAGCGCGGCG
Source organism: Streptomyces sp. NPDC059582 (assembly GCF_042735715.1). Classification (NCBI taxonomy): domain Bacteria; kingdom Bacillati; phylum Actinomycetota; class Actinomycetes; order Kitasatosporales; family Streptomycetaceae; genus Streptomyces; species Streptomyces sp. NPDC059582. Next base: position 99,006 of record NZ_JBHWCC010000033.1, on the reverse strand, counting down.
AGCTCCGCGGCCAGGTCGGCGCCCGGATCGGCCAGGCCGCCGCGCGCGGCGACCACCTTGGCGAAGCCCTCGTTCGCCTGCCGCAGCGCGGCGACCATCAGTTCGTCGAGGGTCGTGAAGTGGTACGTCGTCGAGCCGAGCGGAACGTCCGCCGCGGCCGCCGCCGAACGGTGGCTCAGCCCGGCCAGGCCCTTCTCCCCCACCACCCGGATCGCCGCGTCGATGATCCGCTGTCGTCGCGCGGGGTCGTGACGGCGGGGCATCAGTGCGCGCCGCCCAGGTTGAGCACCAGGACCCCGCCGACGATCAGCACCAGCCCGGCGACCTTGGCGAGGGTCAACGCCTCGCCGAACAGGGCGAGTCCGATGACGGCGATCGTCGCGGTTCCGGCCCCCGACCAGATCGCGTAGGCCGTGCCGACCGACACGGTCTTCAGGGTGTGCGCGAGCAGCGCGAAGGCGACGACATAGCCGAGGGCGGTCAGCATCGAGGGCCACAGCCTGCTGAAACCGTCGCTGTACTTCATGGCGGTCGTCGCGGCCACCTCGGCGGCGATGGCTCCGGCGAGCGTCAGGTATCCCATGTGTACAAGTGTACATAACAGCGCCGCGCCCGGACCCCGCAGGCCGCCGTCCACCCCTCGGAAGCCGCTCACCGAAACCGACCTCCGCGGCCCCGCGCCTGCACTACTCTTTCACCACTCTTTCACCACTCACACCCCCCACCATCACGGCCGAAGCCGTCGCCTCGGGGCGTCGCCGAAGGAACCGCGTATGCCACAAGACATGTCCCAGCCCCCTCGGCAGCAACCGTGGGAGAGCGGCTGGGCCCCGGACACCACCCGGGCTCCGGGAACGCGCCGCCTCTGGCTGGCCGGCGTTCTCGCGATATCGACCATCGGAGCCTGCGTATTAGCGATAACCCTCACCGAGAGGGACTCTGACGAGGCGTCATCCACGACCAGGAGGGCCGCGCCCGGGTCCGAGGCGACGGTGCCCGGCCTGATCTCCTTCGCCACCCCGTCCGCACCGGGCGCCGGGACAGCCGGCGGGGCGGGCGGCCCGTCGGGGACGGGGACGACGGGCATCACGACTCCCACACCCACCGCCACGGCCGACACCCCCGGCACCGCGGGCTCCGCGCGGCCGACCAAGTCCGCCGGTTCCAGCGGCGGTTCACCGTCCACGCCCAAGCCGCCGACGAGCTCGACGTCCGTCCGTTCGGTCAACTACCCCAACCGTTACTGGCACTTGAGCGGCGGCCTGGTGAAGCTGGACGCCGTCACCTCGTCCTCGGGCCGCCGGGACGCCAGCTTCACCCGGGTCGAGGGCCTGGCCGACGCGTCCTGCTACTCCTTCGCCACGGCCGACGGCACCTACCTCCGGCATCGCGAGTTCGTCCTGCGTGCGGAGCGGGACGACGGCTCGTCCCTCTTCGGCAAGGACGCCACCTTCTGCCCCCGCGACTCCGCCGCCGGCTCCGGCGCGGTCATGCTGGAGTCGGTGAACTACCCCGGCCGCTATCTGCGCCACAAGAGCTTCCAACTGCGCCTGGACCCGTACCGGAACACCGACCTGTACCGCTCCGACTCGGCGTTTTGGCTGGTGGACGGCGTGAGCTGAGCCCGGCGACGACAGTGGCCCCCGGCTGTCGCCGGGGGCCACTGCATGTCGCTCGCGCGGACGCGGTCACGGGCTCAGACGTTGAAGCCCAGCGCCCGGAGCTGCTCGCGCCCGTCGTCCGTGATCTTGTCGGGGCCCCACGGCGGCATCCACACCCAGTTGATGCGGAGTTCGTTCACCAGCCCGTCCGTGGCGGACTTGGCCTGGTCCTCGATCACGTCCGTCAGCGGACACGCCGCCGAGGTCAGGGTCATGTCGATCGTCGCGATGTTCGCGTCGTCGATGTGAATGCCGTAGATCAGGCCGAGGTTGACGACATCGATGCCCAGTTCGGGGTCGACGACGTCGTACAACGCCTCACGGACTTCCTCCTCCGAGGCGGGCTTCATCTCAACGGTCTCGCTCATGCCGTCTTCCTTTCGGCGTCGGCCTCGCCGAGCGCCTGGGCCGTCGCGTCCTTCCACGCCATCCAGCTGAGGAGAGCGCACTTCACCCGGGCCGGGTACTTGGAGACACCGGCGAACGCGACCGCGTCCTCCAGCACCTCCTCCATCGCGTCGTCGGGCTCGATCCGGCCCTTGGACTGCATCAGCTCCAGGAAGGTCTCCTGGATCTTCTGCGCCTGGGCCAGTTCCTTGCCGACGAGGAGGTCGTTCAGCACGGAGGCCGAGGCCTGGCTGATCGAGCAGCCCTGTCCCTCGTACGAGACATCGCTGATCGTCGTGCCGTCGTACCTCACCCGCAGCGTGATCTCGTCACCGCACGTCGGGTTCACATGGTGCACCTCGGCGTCGCCATCCCGAAGACCGCGCCCGTGCGGGTGCTTGTAGTGGTCCAGGATGACTTCCTGGTACATGGAGTCCAGCTTCACCGTTTCAGCACGCCCCTCAGCCGAAGAAGTTCCGTACGTGCTCCAGACCGTCGACCAGAGCGTCGATCTCGGCCGGCGTGGAGTACAGATAGAACGACGCTCGCGTGGTCGCAGGAATTCCGTAGCGCAGGCAGACCGGTCGGGCGCAGTGGTGGCCGACCCGTACCGCGATGCCCTGCTCGTCGAGGACCTGGCCCACGTCGTGCGGGTGGATGTCACCGAGCGTGAAGGAGATCGCCGCACCCCGGTCCTCGGCCGTCGTCGGGCCGATGATCCGCAGATCCGGCACCTCGGACAGCCGGCGCACCGCGTACTCGGTGAGCGCGTGCTCGTGCGCGAGGATCTTGTCCATGCCGATCGCGGACAGGTAGTCGATCGCCGCGCCCAGACCGACCGCCTGCGCGATCGGCGGGGTGCCCGCCTCGAACTTGTGGGGTGCCGGGGCGTACGTCGACGAGTGCATCGACACCGTCTCGATCATCTCGCCGCCGCCCAGGAAGGGCGGAAGGTCCTCCAGGAGTTCCTGGCGGCCCCACAGCACTCCGATGCCCGTCGGGCCGCACATCTTGTGACCGGTGAAGGCCACGAAGTCGGCCTGGAGTGCCTGGACGTCCAGCGGCATGTGCGGCGCGGCCTGCGAGGCGTCGATGCAGACCAGCGCACCGACCTCCTGCGCGCGCCGCACTATCGCCTCGACCGGGTTGACCGTGCCCAGGATGTTCGACACCAGCACGAAGGAGACGATCTTCGTCTTCTCGGTGATGATCTCGTCGATGTTGGACAGGTCGAGCCGGCCGTCGTCGGTCAGGCCGAACCACTTCAGCTTCGCGCCCGTGCGCTGCGACAGCAGCTGCCACGGCACGATGTTGGAGTGGTGCTCCATCTCCGTGATGACGATCTCGGTCTCGTGGTCCACGCGGTAGGGCTCGTCGGCCCAGCCCAGCATGTTGGCCACGAGGTTGAGCGACTCGGAGGCGTTCTTGGTGAAGATCACCTCGTCGCGGCTCGGCGCGTTGATGAACGCGGCGACCTTGTCGCGCGCGCCCTCGTACAGCGCCGTGGCCTCCTCGGCGAGCACATGCACACCGCGGTGGACGTTGGCGTTGTAGCGCTCGTAGTACTCACTGAGTGCGTCCAGCACCTGTCGCGGCTTCTGCGAAGTCGCCGCGTTGTCCAGGTACACGAGCTTCCGGTCGTCGTGGACCAGTCGGTCCAGGATGGGGAAGTCCTTGCGGATCGCCTCGGTGTCGAGGAGGCCCGGCAGCTGCGTCACGCGGATACGCCACCCTTCGTGTAAGCCTCGTAGCCCTCGTTCTCCAGCTTGTCGGCGAGCTCGGCGCCGCCGGACTCGACGATGCGGCCGGCGGAGAAGACGTGGACGAAGTCGGGCTTGATGTAGCGCAGAATGCGCGTGTAGTGCGTGATGAGCAGGGTGCCCACCTCGCCGGTCTCGCGGACGCGGTTGACGCCCTCGGAGACGACGCGCAGGGCGTCGACGTCCAGGCCGGAGTCGGTCTCGTCGAGGATCGCGATCTTCGGCTTGAGCAGTTCCAGCTGGAGGATCTCGTGGCGCTTCTTCTCGCCGCCGGAGAAGCCCTCGTTGACGTTGCGCTCGGCGAAGGAGGGGTCCATGGACAGGCGCTCCATGGTCTCCTTGACCTCCTTCACCCAGGTACGCAGCTTGGGGGCCTCGCCGCGGACGGCGGTGGCGGAGGTGCGCAGGAAGTTGGAGACCGAGACGCCGGGGATCTCGACCGGGTACTGCATCGCCAGGAACAGGCCCGCGCGGGCGCGCTCGTCGACGGACATCTCCAGGACGTCCTCGCCGTCGAGGGTGACGGTGCCGCTGGTGATCGTGTACTTCGGGTGACCCGCGAGCGAGTAGGCGAGAGTCGACTTGCCGGAGCCGTTGGGGCCCATGATGGCGTGCGTCTCGCCCTGCTTCACGGTGAGGTCGACGCCCTTGAGGATCTCCTTCGTGGCGTTGTCGGCCTCGACGGTGACGTGCAGGTCTCGGATTTCAAGCGTTGCCATGGGTGCCTCAGGACTCCTGGGTGAGGGAGACGAGCACGTCGTCCCCTTCGATCTTTACGGGGTATACGGGGACGGGGCGCGTCGCGGGAAGGCCGGACGGCTTGCCGGTGCGGAGGTCGAACGCGGAGCCGTGCAGCCAGCATTCGATCTGACAGTCCTCCACCTCGCCCTCGGAGAGCGAGACGTTGGCGTGCGAGCAGATGTCGTTGATCGCGAACACCTCCCCCTCGGTCTTCACGACCGAGACCGGCGTGCCGTCGAGTTCCACCCGCTTCGGGGTGTCCTCGGCCAGCTCGCTCAGCCCACAGGCGCGTAGGAACGTCGTCATCAGACCGACGCCTCCAGCTCCTCGTCGATCCGCACGAGGAGGCGCTCTTCGATGTCGTCGACACCGATCTGCTGGACGAGTCCGGCGAAGAAGCCGCGGACCACCAGACGGCGGGCCTCGTCGGCGGGGATGCCGCGGGCCATCAGGTAGAACAGCTGCTCGTCGTCGAAGCGGCCGGTCGCACTCGCGTGCCCCGCTCCGACGATCTCGCCGGTCTCGATCTCGAGGTTCGGCACGGAGTCGACGCGGGCGCCGTCGGTCAGCACGAGGTTGCGGTTCATCTCGTACGTGTCCGTGCCCTCGGCCTTGGCCTCGATGAGCACGTCGCCGATCCACACCGCGTGCGCGCCGTCGCCCTGGAGCGCGCCCTTGTAAGCGACGTTCGACTTGCAGTGCGGGGTGTTGTGGTCGACCAGGAGGCGGTGCTCCTGGTGCTGGCCGGCGTCCGTGAAGTACAGGCCGAACAGCTCGGCCTCGCCGCCGGTGCCCGCGTAGGCGACGCGCGGGTGCAGGCGTACGAGGTCGCCGCCGAAGGTGACCACGAACGACTTGAAGGTGGCGTCGCGGCCGATGAGCGCGTTGTGCTGGCCGACGTGCACGGCCTTGTCGTCCCAGTCCTGGACGGAGACGACGGTCAGCTTGGCGCCGTCGCCCAGGACGAAGTCGACGTTGGCGGCGAGGACCGCGTCACCGGTGTGGTCGATGACGACGACGGCCTCGGCGAAGGCACCCAGTTCGACCACCTGGTGGGCGTAGGCGACCCCGCCCTCGCCGTGCACGGCGATCCGGATCGGCTCGGTGAGCACCGTCTCCTTGGGGACGGTGATGACACCGGCCTTCTCGAACGCCGAGAACGCCTGCGCGGCCACGCGGTCCACCGGGGTGCCCGCCTTGCCGATCCGGGCGTCGTCGCGGCCGACGGTCTCGACCGTGACGCCCGCGGGGGCCTGCACGTCGACCGTCACGCCGTCGCCGGTGGCGACCGCGGTGCCGTCGTGCAGCCCGCGCAGACGCTCCAGCGGGGTGAACCGCCATTCCTCCTCGCGGCCGTGGGGGACCGGGAAGTCCGCCACGTCGAAGGACGGGGGCGCGCTCATGCGCGTGGCGACGGTCGACTCGGCGGCCACCGCGATCTGGCCCGCGGTGGTGGAGCCCACGGGGATGTTCTGAGCCTCAGCCATGGCTGTCGGTCTGCTCGCTTTCTTACGTGAGTGGCTTGACGGGACGACGGACGGGGCTTAGCCGACCGCGCCTTCCATCTGGAGCTCGATCAGCCGGTTGAGTTCGAGGGCGTACTCCATGGGCAGTTCCTTGGCGATGGGCTCGACGAAGCCGCGCACGATCATCGCCATCGCCTCGAACTCGGAGAGACCGCGGCTCATCAGGTAGAAGAGCTGGTCCTCGGAGACCTTGGAGACGGTCGCCTCGTGGCCCATGGACACGTCGTCCTCGCGGACGTCCACGTAGGGGTACGTGTCGGAGCGGGAGATGGTGTCGACGAGCAGCGCGTCGCACAGCACGTTGGACTTCGAGCCGTGGGCGCCCTCGCCGATCTCGACCAGACCGCGGTACGAGGTACGGCCGCCACCGCGCGCCACCGACTTGGAGACGATGTTCGAGGAGGTGTTCGGCGCCATGTGGACCATCTTGGAGCCGGCGTCCTGGTGCTGGCCCTCGCCCGCGAAGGCGATGGAGAGGGTCTCGCCCTTGGCGTGCTCGCCCATCAGGTAGACGGCCGGGTACTTCATCGTGACCTTGGAGCCGATGTTGCCGTCGATCCACTCCATGGTCGCGCCCTCGTACGCCACGGCGCGCTTGGTGACCAGGTTGTAGACGTTGTTCGACCAGTTCTGGATGGTCGTGTAGCGGCAGCGGGCGTTCTTCTTGACGATGATCTCGACCACGGCGCTGTGCAGCGAGTCCGACTTGTAGATCGGGGCCGTACAACCCTCGACGTAGTGCACGTAGGCACCCTCGTCGACGATGATCAGGGTCCGCTCGAACTGGCCCATGTTCTCCGTGTTGATACGGAAGTAGGCCTGGAGCGGGATCTCCACGTGCACGCCCGGCGGGACGTAGATGAAGGAGCCGCCCGACCACACGGCGGTGTTCAGCGAGGCGAACTTGTTGTCACCGACGGGGATGACGGTGCCGAAGTACTCCTTGAAGAGCTCCGGGTGCTCCTTCAGGGCGGTGTCGGTGTCCAGGAAGATGACGCCCTGCTCCTCCAGGTCCTCGCGGATCTGGTGGTAGACGACCTCGGACTCGTACTGGGCCGCGACACCGGCGACGAGGCGCTGCTTCTCCGCCTCCGGGATGCCGAGCTTGTCGTACGTGTTCTTGATGTCCTCGGGCAGGTCCTCCCAGGACTCCGCCTGCTTCTCGGTGGAGCGCACGAAGTACTTGATGTTGTCGAAGTCGATCCCCGACAGGTCCGATCCCCAGTTCGGCATCGGCTTCTTCTCGAAGAGGCGCAGGCCCTTGAGACGGAGCTTGGTCATCCACTCCGGCTCGCTCTTCTTCCCGGAGATGTCGCGGACGACGTCCTCGTTGATGCCGCGCTTGGCAGAGGCGCCGGCCGTGTCGGAGTCGGCCCAGCCGTATTCGTACTTGCCCAGACCCTCGAGTTCGGGGTGAGCAGTCTCCGTGGGGAGAGTCATGCGGGGTTCCTCCCGGCCGTGCTTGCAGATGCGTTGGGGCTGTGAAGTTGCGTGTGGGAAATCTTGGGGATGAACGTCGTGCAGACGCCGTCACCGTGCGCGATGGTCGCCAGCCGCTGGACGTGGGTGCCGAGCAACTGGGAGAAGATCTCGGTCTCCGCCTCGCACAGCTGCGGGAACTTCTCCGCGACATGGGCCACCGGACAGTGGTGCTGGCAGAGCTGCTCGCCCTTCTGCGGGAGGGGCGCGCTACGCGCCGTAGCAGCGTACCCGTCCGCGCTCAAGGCCTTGGCCAGGGCTTCGGTGCGCTCTTCGGGGGCGGCGGCCTCGATCGCCGCGCGGTACGCGGCGGCCTGTTCGGCGATCCGCGCGCGGGCGAAGGCCATGACCGCCTCGTCCCCGCCGAACCGCTCCTGGATCCAGCGCAGGGCGTCCGCGGCGAGCTTGTCGTAGGACTGGTCGAAGGCGTCGCGGCCGCAGTCGGTCAGGGCGAACACCTTGGCGGGACGGCCGCGCGTGCGTGCGCCGTAGACCCGCTGCTCGCGCGGCTCCACGACGGCGTCGGCGGCCAGCGCGTCCAGATGCCGTCGTACGGCCGCCTGTGTGAGTCCCAGCCGTCCGGCGAGCTCGGCGACGGTCGACGGCCCGTGGTCCAGGATGGATCGCGCGACCCGGTTGCGCGTCGAGCGCTCTCCGGTCGCGAGCTCCTCCTGAGGGGCCCCGCTGGGGGTCTCCCGAGCTTCGCCGACGTATTTCACAACACCATTGTTGCGTAATTCCTCAGAGCCAGGCAAGCGGCGTCCGCTCCGCCGGACGGTGCCCTGCATCACTTAGGCATACCTAAGCTGACCTGGGGAAACGATCTTTGATCGATCAAATCAGCCCGTCGTCACGGCCTTTCCGCAGGGTCAGGTAAGTAGCCCGAAACCCCCTCCGACCGGCCCAGTTGTCGCTCGGGAGGCACTCGCCGCACGGCGCCCTGGGGGCGGGTCGGCGTGCGGGTCCGGACGCGTCGGTCTTCCCGCTCGGCAAGCGCGCCGACCCGGCAAAAAATTCGTCGCCCACCGGGGCGCCGGACGGGGGTGTCGAACCCGCCGGAGCCGCCCCGGGACCGCGCGCGGGACCCCGTGCGGAGGAGATCCCGCACCCGCCCGTCCGGGACGCCCGGCGCGTACCTAGACTCTGGACCCATGCGAAGTGAGCCTGTCGTCCAGGTCCAGGCCCTGGTGAAGCGGTACGGAACGAAAACCGCGGTGAACGGCCTCGACCTGACGGCCGAGGCAGGCGTCACCGCCGTACTCGGTCCGAACGGCGCCGGCAAGACGACCACCGTCGAGACCTGCGAGGGGTACCGCACCGCGGACTCCGGCACGGTGCGCGTCCTGGGCCTCGACCCGGTGAGACAGGCCGGTGAGCTGCGTCCCCGGATCGGTGTGATGCTCCAGTCCGGCGGCGTCTACTCGGGCGCCCGCGCCGACGAGATGCTCCGGCACGTGGCGAAGCTGCACGCCCACCCGCTGGACGTGGACGCGCTCATAGAACGCCTCGGGCTCGGCGGCTGCGGCCGTACCGCCTACCGCCGGCTCTCCGGCGGCCAGCAGCAGCGGCTCGCGCTCGCGATGGCCGTCGTCGGACGCCCGGAACTGGTCTTCCTGGACGAGCCGACCGCTGGCCTCGACCCGCAGGCCCGCCGGGCCACCTGGGACCTGGTCCGGGACCTGCGCTCCGACGGCGTCTCCGTGATCCTCACGACCCACTACATGGACGAGGCCGAGCAACTCGCCGACGACGTCGCCATCATCGACGCGGGCCACGTCATCGCCCACGGCTCCCCCGAGGAGCTTTGCCGCGGCGGCGCGGAGAACACCCTGCGCTTCACGGGCAGGCCTGGCCTGGACGTGGGGTCCCTGCTCAAGGCGCTCCCCGCGGACTGCACGGCCGCGGAACTGACGCCTGGTTCGTACCGGGTCGTCGGCAAGGTGAACCCTCAACTGCTGGCCACCGTCACGTCCTGGTGCGCCCAGCACGGCGTGATGCCGGACCGGATCTCGGTGGAACGGCACACCCTCGAAGACGTATTTCTGGAGCTCACGGGCAAGGAGCTGCGCTCATGACCGCGGCCGACGGCCTGGAGCTCACGGGCAAGGAGTCGCGTTCGTGACGACGACCATCACCGGGGCGTACGCCCCGAAGCCGGGTGCGGCCCCCCTGCCCCGCATGATCGCGGCCCAGGCCGTGCTCGAGACGAGGATGCTGCTGCGCAACGGCGAGCAACTGCTGCTGACCGTCGTGATCCCGACGCTGCTGCTCCTGCTCTTCAGCTCCGTGGACGTCGTCGACACCGGCGCGGGCAAGGCCGTCGACTTCCTCACCCCGGGCATCCTGGCCCTCTCCGTGATGTCCACGGCGTTCACCGGCCAGGCCATCGCGACGGGCTTCGAGCGGCGCTACGGCGTGCTGAAGCGCCTCGCCTCCTCGCCGCTGCCCCGCTGGGCCCTGATGACCGCGAAGACGGCATCGGTGCTGGTCACCGAGATCCTCCAGGTGGTCCTGGTGACGGTGATCGCCCTCGCGCTGGGCTGGTCGCCGCACGGCGACCCGCTCGCGGTGCTGCTCCTGCTGGTGCTGGGCACGGCCGCGTTCTCCGGGCTCGGCCTGCTGATGGCCGGCACGCTCAAGGCCGAGGCCACCCTGGCCGCCGCCAACCTGGTGTTCCTGCTGCTGCTCGTCGGCGGCGGGGTGATCGTCCCGACGGAGAAGTTCCCGTCCGGCGCGCAGGACGTGCTCGGGCTGCTGCCGATCTCCGCGTTGTCGGACGGACTGCGGGACGTGCTCCAGCACGGGGCCGCGATGCCGTGGGGCGACCTGGGGATCCTGGCCGTGTGGGGGGTCCTGGGGCTGGCGGCGGCGGGCAGGTTCTTCCGCTGGGAGTAGCGCCCGGGCGAGCGGGGGAACCGGCGGCGGGCGAACCGCCCGGGCCGACCCTCGTGAAAGCGTGCACAAGCGGACCCCTACGATGGGGCGCGTGCCAAACGTGACCCCCGCCGACGCCGTAGCGGCCGTGCGCAACCCGCTCGCCTTCATCGCCGCACGCTGGACCCCGCGACCCCGGACCGTCCAGCGGGCCGCCCTCGCCGCGCTCGTCATGTCGGTGGTGATCGTCGTCACCGGCGGCGCCGTACGCCTGACGGGCTCCGGCCTCGGCTGCCCGACCTGGCCCAAGTGCACCACCGACTCGCTCACCGCGACCAGCGAGATGGGCTTCCACGGCGCCATAGAGTTCGGCAACCGCATGCTGACGTACGTGCTGTGCGCGGCGGTCGGCTGGGCGATCGTCGCCGCCCGCTCGGAGAAGCCGTACCGGCGCAGTCTGACCCGGCTGGGCTGGGCGCAGTTCTGGGTCGTGATGAGCAACGCGATCCTCGGCGGCGTCGTGGTGCTCGTCGGCCTCAACCCGTACACGGTCGCGGCCCACTTCCTGCTCTCCTCCGCGCTGATCGCGGTCGCCACGGTGATGTGGCAGCGCACCCGGGAGGGTGACACGGCACCCAAGCCGCTGGCCGGAAAGGCGGTGCAGCAGCTGGTGTGGTTCCTGGTCGCCGCCTCGGTGCTGCTGATCGCCGTCGGTACGGTGGTCACGGGCTCGGGTCCGCACGCGGGCGACTCCAGCGAGGTCGAGCGGATGCCGCTGGACTGGGAGACGATCAGCAAGCTGCACGCCGTGCTGGCCTGGATCGTGGTGACGCTGACCTTCGCGCTGTGGTTCGTCCTCAAGGCGGTGGACGCGCCCAAGGGGCCGCTGGACCGGACGCGTGACCTGTTCCTGGTGCTGCTCTCACAAGGCGTCATCGGCTACGTCCAGTACTTCACCGACCTGCCCGAGGCGCTGGTCGGCCTGCACATGCTCGGTTCGTGCCTGGTGTGGATCGCGGTGCTGCGGGTGCTGCTGTCCCTGCGCGAGCGACCGGGGACGGCGGACGCGGGACTGCCGGGCCCGGCGGCCGAGGCCACGCTGACCAAGGCCTGAGGAGACTGAGGGGCCGCGGGGGGCCTCGGGGGCAGAGAGGCCGAGGGGCCCAAGGAGGCCGGAGGGCTCAAGG
>NZ_JBHWCC010000033.1:0-87292 GCF_042735715.1 Streptomyces sp. NPDC059582 | reverse complement strand
GAGCCGGAGGGCTCAAGGAGCCGGAGGGCTCAAGGAGCCGGAGGGCTCAAGGAGCCGGAGGGCTCAAGGAGCCGGAGGGCTCAAGGAGCCGGAGGGCTCAAGGAGCCGGAGGGCTCAAGGAGCCGGAGGGCCCAAGGAGCCGGAGGCCCCAAGGAGCCGGAGGGCCTCAAGAGGTCCGAGGGGCCGGAGGCGCCCAAAAGGTCCAAAAGGCCGGAGGCGCCCAAGGGACCTGAGGCGCAGGACAGCCGGGGAGAGGTCCAGCCGGGAGAGGCCCAGGCGGGCCGGGAGTGTTCCTGCGCCCGGTCACTCCAGCCCGTAGACCCGTCTGGCGTTCCCCGCCGCCACCATCCCGGCCACCCGCTGCGCGTCCGCCGGCGACCACGCCCCCTCGGCCACCCAGGCGCCGAGCACCCGGGCGAGGGCCTCACGGAACAGCCGGGCCCCCACCACGTGCAGTTCGGGCAGCCCCTGGGCCCCGCTGGAGAAGAGGATCTTGCCGAAGGGGGCCAGTTCCAGGATCTCCGCGAGGACGGTCGCGGCCCGGGCCCCGGTGCGTACGAGCGCGGCTCCCGAGTCGGCGTAGACATGCGGGAAGACGCCCGCGAGGTGGGCGGCGTGGCGGTGGTAGGGGTAGCCGTGCAGCAGCACCAGGTCCGTGCCCAGGCCCGCCGTCGCCCGTACGAAGTCGGTGAGCAGCACCGGGTCCGTACGGTCGATGCGCAGCCCCGGCTGGCCGAGCCCGGCGTGCAGTTGCAGCGGCAGCCCGGAGGCGACCGCGATCCACAGCAGATGGCGCAGCAGCACCGGGTCGCTCAGCTCCCCGCCGACCTGGCGTCCGGCCAGCCAGCGGCCCGCCGCGCCGCGCACCTCGCCCGGTCCGGGCGGTTCGGGCGCGAGCGCCAGGCCGTGCCGGACTCCCGCGACCGAGGTGAAGGCGACGGCCTGCGCGGCGGCGCCGTGCACCGCCTCGGCGAGGTTGGCGAGCAGGGCCTCTACGGTGCCGGAGGTGTCGGCGACCTGTTCGGCGAGGAGTTCCAGGCGCACGATCTCGTGCGCGTTCGCGTCACCGGCCGTCGCCATCTCCAGGGGGCCGGTCAGATCGCCGGGCAGCCCGGTGTCGACCAGGTACGTCGTGACGCCGCTGCCGCGCAGCAGCCGGCGGCCCGCCTCCAGTACGCCGAGTTCACGGCGCCGGGCCAGATAGCGGGCGGGCGGGCAGTGCGGTTCCAGGCCCAGCAGCGGGGGGCACCAGCGGCGTACCGCGAACCCGGTCTGGGTGTCGAAGAGGGTGGTGCCCGGCGCGGGCGGGCCCTCGGTGCGGGCCAGCTGGGCCTCGAAGGTGCCGAGGCCCAGCTCCGTTCTCAGTACACCGTGGCAGTACTGGTCCACGAGGGACGGCGTTTCGATCATCCGGACTCCCGCGACTGGACCGTGTCCCCGGACCGTGTCCGCCACGGCCCCTACGGTCCTAACGGGTGAACCGGGCATCAGGTGTTGCTCCGACACACCCCGTGCGAACGCCGGTCGGCGGTCAGCCGTCGCTCGGGCCGCCGATCTGGATCCCGGCCATCCGGGTCCACTCGTACGGTCCGGTCCTCACCTTGGCCGCGAACTCGCCGTCGAACGCCTCGTGGACGGTGATCCCGGACTTCTCCACCGCCTGCTCGGCGACCGCGTAGGAGGGCGCCACCAGGTCGCCCCAGCCACCGTCCTCGCCGACGAGCACGATCCGGGCGCCCCGCTCACCGATGTACGCGACCTGGCCCTCGGCCCCGCCGTGCTCCTTGGAGAAGGCACTGATCCGCTTGGCGAGCTTGGCCGCGGCGCGCTCGGCCCTCGCCGCCCGCTTGGCGTCGGTGCCCTCGTCAACCTGCTTGGTTTCTGCCATGGCCAGGATGCTACCGACGAGTAGATCAATCGGCGACGGGCGGGGTGCGTGGCCTTGACCACGCACCCCGCCCGTACGGAGACCGGCGACGCGCCTATCGGAGGAAGGGGTCCACCGCGACCGCCACGAAGAGGATCGACACATAGGTGATGGACCAGTGGAACAGCCGCATCTCCTTGAGCTTGCCGCCCGTCACCTCGGCCTTCGCCCGGTTCTGCAGGCCGTGCGCCTCCCAGAGCCAGAAGCCGCCGGCCACCAGCGCGACCGCCGTGTAGAACCAGCCCGTGTACCCCAGAGGGGTGAGCAGCAGCGAGACGACGACCATCACCCAGCTGTAGATGACGATCTGCCGCGCGACCACCTTGTTGGAGGCGATGACCGGGAGCATCGGCACGCCCACGCGCGCGTAGTCCTCCTTGACCTTCATGGACAGCGGCCAGTAGTGCGGCGGGGTCCAGAAGAACATGACGAGGAAGAGGATGACCGGCGCCCACGACATGGAGTTCGTGACGGACGACCAGCCGATGAGAACCGGGAGGCACCCGGCGATGCCGCCCCACACGATGTTCTGCGACGTGCGCCGCTTGAGGATCATCGTGTAGACGACCACGTAGAAAAGGAGCGCACCGAGTGACAGCCAGGCCGACAGCCAGTTGACGGTGAGGCCGAACAGCACAGTGGAGACCACCGCGAGGGTGATACCGAAGACCAGACACTCGGCCGGGCTGACCATGCCGGTGACCAACGGACGCTGCGAGGTGCGGTCCATCAGGGCGTCGATGTCGCGATCGATGTACATGTTGAGCGCGTTGGCGCCGCCCGCGGAGAGGAAGCCGCCGAGGCACGTCAGCAGCACCAGTTTGAGGTCGGGTACACCCTGCTGCGCCAGGAACATCACCGGAACGGTGGTGATCAGCAACAGCTCGATGATCCGAGGCTTGGTCAACGCCACGAACGCCTTGACACGGGCCCCGAACGGCCGGTGGCTCGGGTTCTGGCTCGTCCCGGGCTCCCCCATCGCCCGAATGGCATGGGCGGTGCCCCCACCCGCTGGACGGGATTCGACGGCCGTCACGCACACCCCTGACAGAGACATCCCAGCAGGCCTCCCGGTGTGAAGTCCCGGTAAAGGCCCGCGCGTACCACGCCACTGTAGACGTTGCCCAGACCCGGACATTCGCGGGGGTGGGGTCGTGTTGGCGCACATGCTCCGACGTGCGTACACGGGTCCGATCGAGCGCCCGTCCGACGTGCGTACCGGAGCTCGATTGAGCAGTCAGATGAGCGGCTCCGTATTCAGTTGCCGAATGCGATTCGGACCAGTCGGGAGGCGGATCTCCGGGAGTCCCGGCAGTCTGGAATGACTCGAAAAATTGCACGTTCTTACGGGGGTAGGCTCGACAACGGCCGGTGGGCGCCCAGTGCACCGGCAGCCGGTGGGCGCGCGCCCAGAACACCGGTATTCGACATGTGGAGAGGAGCCCTGACCCAGGGTGAGCACCAAGCCGACCACCACAGACCTCGAGTGGACCGAGTTGGACCAGCGGGCCGTCGACACCGCCCGCGTCCTGGCCGCCGATGCCGTACAGAAGGTCGGAAACGGCCATCCGGGTACGGCGATGAGTCTGGCTCCTGCCGCGTACACCCTCTTCCAGAAGGTGATGCGGCACGACCCCGCCGACCCCGAGTGGGTCGGGCGCGACCGCTTCGTGCTGTCCGCCGGCCACTCGTCCCTGACCCTCTACACGCAGCTCTACCTGGCCGGGTTCGGCCTGGAGCTGGACGACCTGAAGTCCTTCCGCACCTGGGGCTCGAAGACCCCGGGTCACCCCGAGTACGGGCACACCAGGGGTGTGGAGACGACGACCGGCCCGCTGGGCCAGGGTGTCGCCAACGCGGTGGGCATGGCGATGGCCGCCCGCTACGAGCGCGGTCTGTTCGACCCGGACGCCCCCCAGGGCGAGTCTCCCTTCGACCACTTCATCTACGCGATCGCCGGGGACGGCTGCCTCCAGGAGGGCATCTCCGCGGAGGCGTCCTCGATGGCCGGCCACCAGGAGCTCGGCAACCTGATCCTCCTGTGGGACGACAACCACATCTCGATCGAGGGCGACACCGAGACGGCCGTGTCCGAGGACACCGTCAAGCGGTACGAGGCCTATGGCTGGCACGTGCAGCGCATCGCCCCGAAGCCGGACGGCGACCTCGACCCGCACGCCATCTACAACGCCATCGAGGCGGCCAAGAAGGTCACCGACAAGCCGTCGTTCATCGCGATGCGCTCGATCATCGCCTGGCCGGCCCCGAACGCGCAGAACACCGAGGCCGCCCACGGCTCGGCGCTCGGCGACGACGAGGTCGCGGCCACCAAGCGCGTCCTCGGCTTCGACCCCGAGAAGTCCTTCGAGGTCGCCGACGAGGTCCTCGACCACACCCGCGGGGCGCTGGAGCGCGGCCGCCAGGCCAAGGCGGAGTGGGAGAAGTCCTTCCAGGAGTGGCGCAACGGCGACGCGGAGCGCGTGGCCGAGTTCGACCGCATCAGCCAGGGGCAGCTGCCCACCGGCTGGGAGGAGAAGATCCCGGTCTTCGAGGCGGGCAAGGGCCTCGCCACCCGCGCCGCGTCCGGCAAGGTCCTCCAGGCTCTCGGCGCCGTGATCCCCGAGCTGTGGGGCGGCTCCGCCGACCTGGCCGGCTCGAACAACACGACGATCGACAAGGACAGCTCGTTCCTGCCGGCGGACAATCCGCTGCCGGAGGCCGACCCGTACGGCCGTACGATCCACTTCGGTATCCGCGAGCACTCCATGGCCGCGGAGATGAACGGCATCACGCTGCACGGCAACACCCGTGTCTACGGCGGCACCTTCCTGGTGTTCTCCGACTACATGCGCAACTCCGTGCGTCTGTCGGCCCTGATGCACCTGCCGGTGACGTACGTGTGGACGCACGACTCCATCGGTCTCGGCGAGGACGGCCCCACGCACCAGCCGGTCGAGCACCTGGCCGCGCTGCGCGCCATCCCGGGCCTGAACGTGGTCCGTCCGGGTGACGCCAACGAGACCGCCATCGCCTGGCGCGAGATCCAGAAGCGCTGGACGAAGGAGTTCGGCAAGGGCGCCCCGCACGGTCTGGCGCTGACCCGCCAGGGTGTGCCGACGTACGAGCCGAACGAGGACGCGGCCAAGGGCGGCTACGTGCTGTTCGAGGCCGAGGGCGGCGAGCCCCAGGTCGTCCTGATCGCCACCGGTTCCGAGGTGCACGTCGCCGTCGAGGCGCGCGAGCAGCTCCAGGCCGACGGTGTACCGACCCGGGTCGTCTCCATGCCGTGCGTGGAATGGTTCGAGGAGCAGGACCAGGGGTACCGGCACAGCGTCCTGCCGCCGTCCGTGAGGGCGCGTGTCGCGGTGGAGGCAGGTGTCGGTCTGACCTGGCACAAGTACGTGGGCGACGCCGGTCGCATCGTTTCGCTGGAGCACTTCGGTGCGTCCGCCGACGCCAAGGTCCTTTTCCGCGAGTTCGGCTTCACCGCCGAGAACGTGGCCGCGAAGGCGCGGGAATCCCTCGCCGACGCCCAGCGCTGACGCTCAATTCGACACGTAGGAGATGCATTTTCCATGACAGACGCACTGAAGCGCCTCTCCGATGAGGGCGTCGCGATCTGGCTGGACGACCTGTCGCGCAAGCGGATCACGTCCGGCAACCTCGCCGAGCTGATCGACCAGCAGCACGTCGTCGGCGTCACCACCAACCCGTCGATCTTCCAGAAGGCGATCAGCAGCGGCGACGGTTACGAGCAGCAGCTCACCGACCTCGCCGCCCGCAAGGTCACCGTCGAAGAGGCCATCCGCATGATCACGACGGCGGACGTCCGTGACGCCGCCGACATCCTGCGCCCGGTCTTCGACGCCACCGCGGGCCAGGACGGCCGGGTCTCCATCGAGGTCGACCCGCGCCTGGCCCACAACACCGCGGCGACCGTGGCCGAGGCCAAGCAGCTGGCCTGGCTCGTCGACCGTCCCAACACCCTCATCAAGATCCCGGCCACCAGGGCGGGCCTCCCGGCGATCACCGAGGTCATCGGCCTCGGTATCAGCGTCAACGTCACGCTGATCTTCTCCCTCGAGCGCTACCGCGAGGTGATGGACGCCTACCTCTCCGGCCTGGAGAAGGCCAAGGAGCGCGGCCTGGACCTGTCGAAGATCCAGTCGGTGGCGTCCTTCTTCGTGTCCCGCGTGGACACGGAGATCGACAAGCGGATCGACGCCCTGGGCACCGACGCGGCCAAGGCCGCCCGCGGCAAGGCGGGCGTCGCCAACGCCCGGCTCGCCTACCAGGCGTACGAGGAGGTCTTCTCCTCGGCCCGCTGGCTGGCCCTCGACAAGGCGCAGGCGAACAAGCAGCGCCCGCTGTGGGCCTCGACGGGTGTCAAGGACCCGGCGTACAAGGACACCCTGTACGTCGTGGACCTGGTGGCGCCGAACACGGTGAACACCATGCCGGAGGCCACGCTGGAGGCCACCGAGGACCACGGCGAGGTCCGTGGCGACACGATCGCCGGTACGTACGAGCAGGCCCGCGCCGAACTCGACGCGGTCGAGAAGCTCGGCATCTCGTACGACGACGTGGTCCAGCTGCTGGAGGACGAGGGCGTCGACAAGTTCGAGACGTCCTGGAACGACCTGCTCAAGTCGACCGAGGCGGAGCTTGCGCGCCTCGCCCCTTCGGAGGGCTGAAACGTTGTCAAGCAGCAACCCGCTGCGTGACCCCGCCGACCGACGGCTCCCGCGTATCGCGGGGCCGTCGGGCCTGGTCATCTTCGGCGTAACCGGCGACCTGTCGCGCAAGAAGCTGATGCCCGCCGTCTACGACCTCGCCAACCGCGGGCTGCTGCCGCCGGGCTTCTCGCTCGTCGGCTTCGCGCGCCGCGAGTGGCAGCACGAGGACTTCGCTGCCGAGGTCCACGACGCCGTCAAGGAGCACGCCCGGACGCCGTTCCGCGAGGAGGTCTGGCAGCAGCTCATCCAGGGGATGCGCTTCGTCCAGGGCACCTTCGACGACGACGACGCCTTCGAGCGGCTGCGCGGCACGATCGAGGAGCTCGACAAGGCACAGGGGACGGGCGGCAACTTCGCCTTCTACCTCTCCGTGCCGCCGCGCTCCTTCCCGGTGGTCATCCAACAGCTGAAGAAGCACGGTCTCGCCGAGCAGACGGGCGGCTCCTGGCGGCGCGCGGTCATCGAGAAGCCGTTCGGCCACGACCTGAAGTCGGCCGAGGACCTCAACAAGGTCGTGCACGAGGTCTTCGGCTCGGACCAGGTCTTCCGCATCGACCACTACCTGGGCAAGGAAACCGTCCAGAACATCCTGGCCCTGCGGTTCGCCAACACGATGTTCGAGCCGATCTGGAACCGGTCCTTCGTGGACCACGTGCAGATCACCATGGCCGAGGACATCGGCATCGGCGGCCGGGCCGGCTACTACGACGGCATCGGCGCCGCCCGTGACGTCATCCAGAACCACCTGCTCCAGCTCATGGCCCTGACGGCCATGGAGGAGCCCGCCTCCTTCGACGCGGACGCGCTGGCCGCGGAGAAGACCAAGGTGCTCGGCGCGGTGAGGCTGCCCAAGGACCTGGGCAAGGACACCGTGCGCGGCCAGTACGCGGCCGGCTGGCAGGGTGGCGAGAAGGTCATCGGCTACCTCCAGGAAGACGGTATCGACGCCAAGTCGAAGACCGACACCTATGCCGCGATCAAGGTGGGCATCGACAACCGCCGCTGGGCGGGCGTGCCGTTCTACCTCAGGACCGGCAAGCGCCTGGGCCGCCGCGTCACGGAGATCGCGGTCGTCTTCCAGCGGGCGCCGCACTCCCCCTTCGACACGACGGCCACCGAGGAACTGGGCCAGAACGCGATCGTGATCCGCGTCCAGCCCGACGAGGGCGTCACCGTCCGCTTCGGGTCCAAGGTGCCGGGTACGTCGATGGAGATCCGGGACGTGTCCATGGACTTCGCCTACGGCGAGTCGTTCACGGAGTCCAGCCCGGAGGCGTACGAGCGGCTCATCCTGGACGTCCTGCTCGGCGACTCCAACCTCTTCCCGCGCACCGAGGAGGTCGAGCTCTCCTGGGAGATCCTCGACCCGATCGAGCGGTACTGGGACAAGCACGGCAAGCCGGCCCAGTACCCGGCCGGTACGTGGGGTCCCGTCGAGGCGGACCAGATGCTCGAGCGAGACGGACGGAGCTGGCGCCGGCCATGAAAATAGACCTGACGGACACCACCGCCAGCAAGATCAACAAGGCGCTGGTCCAGGGCCGCCGAGCCATCGGCACCCCCGCCGTCGGCATGGTGCTCACCCTGGTCATCGTCACCGACGAGGAGAATGCCTACGACGCCCTGAAGGCCGCCAACGACGCGTCGCGCGAGCACCCCTCACGCACGCTCGTGGTCATCAGGCGGGTCTCCCGCTCGCCCCGCGACCGTACGAAGTCCCGCCTCGACGCCGAGGTGCGGGTGGGCGCCGACGCGGGCACCGGCGAGACGGTCGTCCTGCGGCTGTACGGCGAGGTCGCCGACCACGCCCAGTCGGTGGTGCTGCCGCTGCTGCTGCCCGACGCCCCCGTGGTGGTCTGGTGGCCGGCGAACGCGCCTCTGGACCCGGCCAACGACCCGCTGGGCGCGCTCGCGCAGCGCCGGGTCACCGACACCTACGCCGCCGAGCAGCCGGTGCGGGAGCTGTCCGCCCGTGCCGACACCTACGCGCCCGGCGACACGGACCTGTCGTGGACCCGCATCACGCCCTGGCGTTCGATGCTGGCCGCGGCCCTGGACCAGGTCGTCTGCGAGGTCACGGCCGTCGAGGTGGAGGGCGAGGAGTTCAACCCGAGCTGTGAGCTGCTCGCCATGTGGCTCGCGGACCGGCTGGACGTTCCCGTCAAGCGCTCCCTGTCGTCCGGCCCCGGCCTGACGGCGGTCCGCCTGGACACCGACCACGGCCCGATCGCCCTCGACCGCGCGGACGGCGCTCTCGCCACGCTGTCGATCGACGGTCAGCCGGACCGCGCGGTGGCGCTCAAGCGCCGGGAGACCGCCGAGCTGATCGCGGAGGAGCTGCGCCGGCTCGACCCGGACGACACGTACGCCTCGGCGCTGCGGTTCGGCGTGGACCGGCTCAACGAGTCGTCGGCTTCCGCGGCGCAGGACGTGGCCGCCCGCTCGGCGACGGGAAAGTCCGAGGCGGAGGCTGCCGAGCCGAAGAAGTCCGAGGCGGAGAAATCCGAGGCGGAGAAATCCGAGGCGCAGGGGTCCGCGGCCGCGGAGTCCGGGCATGCCGCCGGGCCGGCGAAGAAGGCGGCCGCCCCGAAGGCTCCGGCGAAGAAGGCGGCGGCGAAGTGAACACTCCCCAGCTGGTCGTGCACCACGACAAGGAACTGATGGCACAGGCCGCCGCGGCCCGTCTCATCACGAAGATCGTGGACGCACAGGCCTCCCGGGGTTCGGCGTCCGTGGTCCTCACGGGCGGCCGCAACGGCAACGGGCTGCTGGCCGCGCTGGCCGCGCAGCCGGCCCGGGACGCCATCGACTGGGGCCATCTCGACCTGTGGTGGGGCGACGAGCGGTTCCTGCCCGAGGGCGACCCCGAGCGCAATGTCACGCAGGCCCGTGAGGCGCTGCTGGACTCCGTGCCGCTGGACCCGAAGCGCGTGCACGCCATGCCCGCGTCGGACGGTCCCCACGGCACGGACGTGGAAGCGGCGGCGGCCGCCTACGCGGAGGAGCTGGCCCGCGCGGCCGGCCCCGAGAACCACGGCGCGGTGCCGACCTTCGACGTCCTGATGCTGGGCGTCGGCCCGGACACCCATGTGGCCTCGCTCTTCCCGGAGCTGCCCGCCGTGCGGGAGACCGAGCGCACGGTGGTCGGCGTGCACGGCGCGCCCAAGCCCCCGCCCACCCGGGTCACCCTCACCCTCCCGGCGATCCGGGCGGCCCGTGAGGTGTGGCTGCTGGCGGCCGGCGAGGACAAGGCGAACGCCGCGGCGATCGCCCTGTCGGGCGCGGGTGAGATCCAGGCCCCGGCGGCCGGCGCGTACGGCCGACAGCGCACCCTGTGGCTGCTGGACGCGGCGGCGGCCTCCCAGCTGCCGCGCTCGCTGTACCCGCCGGCGTCACCCTGACGGCCGATTCGGCGCCTGGGACCCGTACGGTCAACGACCGTACGGGTCCCGGCCGTTGTAGGGGTTCCTCGCGGGCGAGGGCGCCGGGTACGGGTTCCCCTGGGGGTGTCCCTGTCGCGGTACGTACGCCGGCGGCAGCGTCGCCGGGTGCGCGCGGAGCCGGATGCCGTAGCGCCGCCTGAGCCGGCCCATCTCCAGCAGGGAGATGGCCGTGACCGTGACCGGGGCGCCCAGGATGAAGACGACGCCCAGCTTGAGGCTGAGGCCGTGCAGGTCGCCGGTGACGAGGTCGGGGACGGCCATCAGCCAGGTCGTCACGATGGCCAGCAGCGGTGGCAGGGCGCGGTGCACCGCCGCGGTGCCGAAGAAGTTCGCCGTGATGCGCAGCGCCCCGGCGCCCACGAACCCGACCATCCACAGCGCCAGGAAGCCGAGCGGAATGATCGCGAGGCCGCCCGTCGAGCTCGCGCTCTGGAGCAGCAGGACCGTCGCGACCACCGAGCCGACGAAGAGCAGCAGCAGCTTGAGCGCGTTGAGCAGGGGTGAGCGCAGCTGGCGTACCGTGCCGTCGCGCCGCCAGACGTAGAGCATCGCCCCGACCGTCAACGGCGTGATGAGCAGCAGCACTCCGGCGGCGACCAGCGTGTTCTGCAGCATCTCCGTGAAGGCGAAGCCGCCTTCGACGAAGGTGTACACGCCGATGGCGGCGACCGCTCCCGCGGCGACCCGGACGCGCTTGAGCCGCTCCACGGACGGGTCCAGCGACTCCGGGATCCACGCGGGGTGGAACAGTGCCCGTGCCACGTGATGGGGCTTGAAGAAGGACCTGCTTCGCAGCGTGCCGTCCGTCCAACTCCCTCTCGAACCAGCCACCTTGCACTCCCCCGAGTCATGGCTTCATGATCGCCGGGGAGTCTACGGGAAACGGACGGCTCGGCGCCGCCCGCTTCCCGTATCGGTGCTCAGCGCCGGCCGCGCAGCCCCCGGTACGTGGCGACCAGGGCCTGGGTGGACGCGTCCAGTCCGGGCACGTCCGCGCCCTCGGTCAGGGCCGGTTCGATCCGCTTGGCCAGGACCTTGCCGAGCTCCACGCCCCACTGGTCGAAGGAGTCGATGTTCCACACCGCGCCCTGGACGAACACCTTGTGCTCGTAGAGCGCGATCAGCTGGCCGAGGACCGACGGGGTCAGTTCGCGCGCCAGGATCGTGGTGGTGGGGTGGTCGCCCCGGAACGTCTTGTGCGCCACCAGTTCCTCGGGCACGCCCTCCGCCCGTACCTCTTCGGGGGTCTTGCCGAAGGCCAGCGCCTGTGTCTGGGCGAAGAAGTTGGCCATCAGCAGGTCGTGCTGTGCCTTGAGTCCGTCGCTCAGTTCGGAGACCGGTTCGGCGAAGCCGATGAAGTCCGCCGGGATGAGCTTCGTGCCCTGGTGGATCAACTGGTAGTAGGCGTGCTGCCCGTTGGTGCCGGGCGTGCCCCACACCACCGGCCCGGTCTGCCAGTCGACCTTCCGTCCCTGCCGGTCGACGGACTTGCCGTTGGACTCCATGTCCAGCTGCTGGAGGTAGGCGGTGAACTTGGAGAGGTAGTGCGAGTAGGGCAGCACCGCGTGCGACTGGGCGTCGTGGAAGTTGCCGTACCAGATGCCCAGCAGGCCGAGCAGCAGCGGCGCGTTGGCCTCGGCGGGCGCGGTGCGGAAGTGCTCGTCGACGAGGTGGAAGCCGTCGAGCATCTCGCGGAACCGGTCCGGGCCGATGGCGATCATCAGCGACAGGCCGATGGCGGAGTCGTACGAGTAGCGGCCGCCGACCCAGTCCCAGAACTCGAACATGTTGGCCGTGTCGATGCCGAACCCGGACACCTTCTCGGCGTTCGTCGACAGCGCGACGAAGTGCTTGGCGACGGCCTCCGGACCGGCGTCCAGGCCGGTCAGCAGCCAGTCGCGGGCCGAGGTGGCGTTGGTGATGGTCTCGATGGTGGTGAACGTCTTCGACGCGATGACGAACAGCGTCTCCGCCGGGTCGAGGTCACGGGTGGCCTCGTGCAGGTCGGCGCCGTCGACGTTGGAGACGAAGCGGAGGGTCAGCTCGCGGTCGGTGCCTGCGCGCAGCACCTCGTACGCCATCGCCGGGCCGAGGTCGGAGCCGCCGATGCCGACGTTGACGACGTTCTTGATGCGCTTGCCGGTGTGGCCGGTCCACTCGCCCGAGCGGACCCGGTCCGCGAAGGCGGCCATCTTGTCGAGGACGGCGTGCACGGCGGGGACGACGTTCTCGCCGTCGACCTCGACCACCGCGTCCCGCGGGGCGCGCAGCGCGGTGTGCAGCACCGCCCGGTCCTCGGTGGTGTTGATCTTCTCGCCACGGAACATGGCGTCCCGCAGTCCGGACACGTCGGTGGCGGCGGCCAGCTCACGCAGCAGCCGCAGCGTCTCGTCGTTGACGAGGTGCTTGGAGTAGTCGATGTACAGGTCGCCGACCTGGAGCGTGTATCCGCTGCCCCGGCCGGGATCGGCGGCGAACAGATCCCGCAGACGGGTGTCGGCGAGCTCCTCGCGGTGCTTGGCCAGAGCGGTCCACTCGGGCGTCTGGTTGAGCCTGGTACGGCCGTCTGCGTTCATATCCGACTTCAGCCTTCTTTCCTGCCTGTCCCTGCTGCGTACCTTGCCCCGCTGCCGCTTCCAACCTAATTGATCAATCGAGCGGCGGCGCAACTACAGGTACGTCCGGCTGACGCGTTGGTGTCAGCCAGGTGATGGAACAGGACGGAGAAGGCATCAGGTCCGGGCGGACACCTCGCGATGTCCGGCCGGAGCCCGGGTCCTTGGACCAGTCCTAGATCTCGCCGCGCAGTTTGGCGAGCGCCTCGGCGAGGATCGCCTCGCCGTCCGCGTCGCTGCGCCGCTCGCGCACATAGGCGAGGTGCGTCTTGTAGGGCTCGGTGCGCGGCGGGTCCGGGGGGTTGTCCCGGTCCTGGCCGGCCGGGAAGCCGCAGCGCGGGCAGTCCCAGGTATCGGGCACCTGTGCGTCGCTGGCGAAGCTGGGCTGCGTCTCATGCCCGTTGGAGCACCAGAAGGAGATGCGCAGCCGCGGCGCTGACTCGCCGCGCTCGGCCTCGCCCATCGGCCCCGCCCCGACCCGGCTTCCTCGGATCGCGTTGCCACTTGCCACGGTGTAACTCCCTGCGTGATGGTGCCGCGAAGCGAGTCGGCGTTTCGCTTCGCTGCGAGCGCCTCAGTCTACGTAAGGCCCAACGCGCGTCCAGTGCTTGGAGTTACAGCCCCCATACCTAGACGCAAGCCCCATGATAGGCCGCGCTCAGTTGCGCGTACCGAACATGGGGCCTTACGCGCGAAATGTGCTCGCGCGCTTCGTCGGTCAGCTGTCGATCAGCTGTTGCCCTTCATCAGGATGCCGAGCACGATGATCGACGCGAACCACAGCACACCCAGGACCACGGTGATGCGGTCGAGGTTGCGCTCGGCGACCGAGGAGCCGCCGACGGATGACTGCATGCCGCCACCGAACATGTCGGAGAGGCCGCCGCCCTTCCCCTTGTGCATCAGCACGAGCAGCATCAGCAGCAGGCTGAAGACGATCAGGGCGATCGAGAACCCCAAAACCACGGCTGGACCAACTTCCTCGGAACTGGATGGACGACTGGGGCCGGACTCGGAAGGAGTCCGGCCCCAGCTAGGGTACGACGGATCGCCGCTACCGCATACTCACTGATCGACCCGCTGGTCGACCGGCCGGTCGGCTCACTGGTCGCGGAAGCGGACGATCTTGACGAACTCGTCGACGTCCAGCGAGGCACCGCCGACCAGGGCGCCGTCGATGTCGGCCTTCGCCATGATCTCGGCGACGTTGCCCGACTTCACGGAGCCGCCGTACTGGATGCGGACCTTGTCGGCCAGCTCCTGCGTGTACAGCTCGGCGATCTTGCCGCGGATGGCCGCGCAGACCTCCTGGGCGTCGTCGGCGCCGCAGACCTTGCCGGTGCCGATGGCCCAGACGGGCTCGTAGGCGATCACGACGGACTCGGCCTGCTCGGCCGTGAGGTCCTTCAGACCGCCCTCGACCTGCGCGAGGGTGTGGGAGACGTGGTTGCCCGCCTCGCGGACGTCCAGCTCCTCCCCGACGCACAGGATCGGGGTCAGGCCGTGCTTGAAGGCGGCCTTGGCCTTGGCGTTCACGACCTCGTCGGTCTCGTTGTGGTACTGGCGGCGCTCGGAGTGGCCGACGACCACGTACGTGCACTTCAGCTTGGCCAGCATCGAGCCCGAGATCTCGCCGGTGTAGGCACCGGAGTCGTGCGCCGAGAGGTCCTGGGCGCCGTAGTTGATCCTGAGCTTGTCGCCGTCGACCAGCGTCTGCACGGAACGCAGGTCGGTGAAGGGCGGCAGGACGGTGACCTCGACGGCGTCGTAGTCCTTGTCGGCCAGGGCGAAGGCGAGCTTCTGGACGTGGGCGATGGCCTCGAGGTGGTTGAGGTTCATCTTCCAGTTGCCCGCCATCAGCGGCGTGCGAGTGGTCATGCGGGGTCAGTCCTCCAGTGCGGCGAGGCCGGGGAGCGTCTTGCCCTCGAGGTATTCGAGGGAGGCGCCGCCGCCGGTCGAGATGTGGCCGAATGCCGACTCGTCGAAGCCCAGGATGCGGACGGCCGCGGCGGAGTCGCCACCGCCGACGACCGTGAAGGCCGGGGAGTCGATGAGGGCCTGGGCGACCGCCTTGGTGCCCTCGGCGTAGTCGGGGTGCTCGAAGACGCCCATGGGGCCGTTCCAGAAGACGGTGGCCGCGTCGGCGAGCTTCGAGGCGTACAGCTTGCGGGTCTCCGGACCGATGTCCAGACCCTCCTGGTCGGCCGGGATGGCGTCCGCGGCGACGGTGGTGGGGTGGGCCGGGGCCTTCGTCTTCAGGTCCGGGAACTCCGAGGAGACGAGGACGTCGACCGGCAGCACGAGCTCGACGCCGGTCTTCGCCGCGCGCTCGATGTACTCCTTGACGGCCGGGACCTGGTCCTCCTGGAGGAGGGAGATGCCGACCTCGTGGCCCTGGGCCTTGAGGAAGGTGTAGGCCATGCCGCCCCCGATGAGCAGCCGGTCGGCCTTGTCGAGCAGCTGGTCGATGACGGCGAGCTTGTCGGAGACCTTGGCGCCGCCGAGGGCGACGACGTACGGGCGCTCGACGTCGTCGGTGAGCTTCTTCAGGACGGCGACCTCGGTGGCGATGAGGTAGCCGGCGTAGTGCGGCAGGCGGGCCGGCAGGTCGTACACGGAGGCGTGCTTGCGGTGCACCGCGCCGAAGCCGTCGCCGACGTAGACGTCGGCCAGGGCGGCGAGCCGGTCGGCGAACTCGCCGCGCTCGGTGTCGTCCTTGGCGGTCTCGCCGGGGTTGAAGCGCAGGTTCTCGATGACCGCGACCTGGCCGGGCTGGAGGCCGTCGACGGCGTCGTGGGCGGCGGGGCCGACCGTGTCCTGGGCGAACGCGACCGGCGCGCCCAGGAGTTCGGCGAGCCGCTCGGCTGCGGCGAGCAGCGAGAAGGCCGGGTCCGGGGCGCCCTTGGGGCGGCCCAGGTGCGAGGCGACGACCACCTTGGCGCCCGCGTCGGCGAGGGCCTTGACGGTGGGCAGGACGGCCCGGATACGGCCGTCGTCGGTGATGAGGCCGTCGGCCATCGGCACGTTGAGGTCGGCGCGGACGAAGACCCGCTTGCCGTCCACTCCGGCGGCGAGGAGTTCGTCGATCGTCTTCATGAAGGGGACTCCCGAGAGGGCTCGTGATCGAAAGTGGGCTGTTCTGCACGCGAGTCAGGGCTCGGACAGCGCGTCCGTGCGCTGCCCGAGCCCTGTGCTCACACCGAGGTGCCTGTTTCGGCGATCAGAGCTGGTCGCCGACGAAGACCGTCAGGTCGACGAGGCGGTTGGAGTAGCCCCACTCGTTGTCGTACCAGCCGAGGATCTTCACCGAGTTGCCCTCCTGGACCATGGTCAGGGAGGAGTCGAAGGTGCAGGAGGCCGGGTCGCCGACGATGTCCGAGGAGACGATCGGGTCCTCGGTGTACGCCAGGTAGCCCTTGAGGTCGCCGTCCTCGGAGGCCTTCTTGAACGCGGCGTTGACCTCGTCCTTGGTGACCTCGCGCTGGAGCGTCACGACCAGGTCGGTGGCCGAGCCGGTCGGGACCGGGACGCGCATCGCGATGCCGTCCAGCTTGCCCTTGAGCTGCGGGAGGACCAGAGCGGTGGCCTTCGCGGCACCGGTCGTGGTCGGGATGATGTTCTCGGCGGCGGCGCGGGCGCGGCGCAGGTCCGAGTGCGGGAAGTCCAGGATGCGCTGGTCGTTGGTGTACGCGTGGACCGTCGTCATCAGGCCCTTGACGATGCCGAAGTTCTCGTCGAGAACCTTGGCCATCGGCGCCACACAGTTGGTGGTGCAGGAGGCGTTGGAGATGATGTTGTGCTTCGACGCGTCGTACTTGTCCTGGTTGACGCCCATCACGATGGTGATGTCCTCGTCCTTGGCCGGAGCCGAGATGAGGACCTTCTTGGCGCCGCCGGCGAGGTGCTTCTCGGCGTCGGCCTTCTTCGTGAAGATGCCCGTCGACTCGATGACGATGTCGACGCCCAGCTCGCCCCACGGGATGTCCGCGGGGTTGCGCTCGGACAGGACCTTGATGGTGTGGCCGTCGACCGTGATCGTGTCGGCGGTGTGCGTCACCTCGGCCTTGAGGCGGCCCAGGATGGTGTCGTACTTCAGCAGGTGAGCAGTGGTCGCGGTGTCACCCAGGTCGTTGACAGCCACGATCTCGATGTCAGCACCCTGCTCCAGCAGCGCGCGGAAGTAGTTACGACCGATGCGGCCAAAGCCGTTGATGCCTACGCGGATCGTCACGAACCGATCTCCTCGTTGGTACGCCGGTTTCGACACCGGCGATCTGTATGGGATGTCCCCGACCGCCTACGACCCTACCCCCCTGAGGCCCCCGGAGTGACATTGAGATGCCCCATACACGGCGAGGCGGTCCGTACCCACCAGTAGGGGTACGGACCACCCGCTCCGATCATGCAATCGTCACCCGGTGTCACCCGCCGAGTGCCGTGAGCGCCTTGCCGATCAGGGCCTTGCGGTCGGCCGCCGCGGTGACGTGCTCCAGGCCGAAGCCCAGCAGCACCGTGTCGTCCGTGGTGACCGCTCCGTAGGTACGGAACAACACACCTGTGCGCGCCCAGTCCTTGAGGACGGCCGGGCTGCCCGCGGGCGGTCCGGCGACCCGCCAGACGCCCAGGGACGTCTCGAAGCCCTCGGTCCCGGTGGACGTGCCGCCGACGACGAGCGAGGCCTCGTCGGCGAGGACGCCGTGACCACCGCTGCCCGGGTCGGTGACGTAACTGATCGACACCTCGACGGACTTGCCGGCGTACGCGCTCAGGTCGAAGTTCACCTGCTGCCAGCCGTCGGAGGCGCCGGTGAGGGCGTTCCAGGAGCCGCTGGTGCCGGTCGCGGTGCAGTCGTTCGCCGCCAGGGTCAGGTAGTGCCGCAGCCAGGGGTGCTCACCGATGTAGAAGCCGGCCCCGCACTCCGCCGGCACCGCGGTGCCGGTGGCGCCGCCCGCCTCGGGGAGCGTCGTCCAGTCCTCGGCGCCCACGGTGTGCGCCTCGACCAGGGCGTTGTCGTAGCCCGGCTCGGTGTCCCACAGCAGCCGGCTGCTCAGGGTGGGCCGGTCGGCCGCGCTGACCCCGGTGAGGTCGATGGTGCGCGTGAGCCGCTTGTAGGCGTCGTCGGTGTGGACCGCGGCCGCCATGGCGGAGCCCGCGTACGGCCCGTACGGGTTGACGGTGCCGACGAACTGGCCCGCGCCCGCGCTCGCGAACTGCGGATACGTGGCGGTGGGCAGTTCGTCCGAGGTGACGCCGTAGGTGCCCGCCCGGTCCAGCGGGTTGCCGGTCGCGGGGCCGAGCGCGCCGCCGGAGCCGGTCAGGTCGCCGGAGCCGGTGAAGCCGGTGGCGCCGGGGGTCGACGTGCGCGAGTAGGCGCCCAGGTAGTACTGGCTGAAGTCGTTCGACGGGGTCCCGTCACCGAGGTCGACGCTGCCGCCGGCCAGTTCGCCCGCCTCGATCAGCTTGCCGCCCTCGTTGAGGAAGGCACGCAGTTGGAGCTGGGTGGGATTGCCCGGCGTCTTCGCGCCCGTGTAGTGGACGACCGTCCGGAAGTGGTCCAGCACGCCGAGCGCGTCGGGCGCGCCCTGGGTGGCGACGTCCCAGACGATCGCCTTGCGACCGTTGGCCTTCAGCGCGTCCACGTACGTCTGCGCCTGCGTGGCGGCCGCGCCCTCCTCGGCGACGACGAGCGTGTCGGCCTTGGCCCGCTCGGCCACGGTGTACGTGAAGTGCGTGCTGGAGACCTTCTTGCCGCTCTTGGTCTCGCCGGTGAACCACACCTCGACCCGGTCGCCCGGTACGCCGTCCTGGACCTTGGCCCGGTACTCGTCGAAGTGGAGGTTGTCCTCACCGCCGTAGGTCTCACCGCCCTTCCAGGGCTTGAGCGCCTGGTCGAGCGTGCGACCGCCGTTGACGCGGTACTTGAGCTCCTTGTCGCGTATCGCCTTGCGGACGACGACGGAGATCTCCTGGTCGGCGCCGCGCGAGTACGACGTCGAGAACGCGGCCGGGGTGAAGTCGGCGGCGTTCAGGCCGACCGAGGACGACGGCTGGTCGGGGTGGGCGGCGCTCTCGGCGACGGAGAGCGCGAACGGGACGTTCTTGGCGAACTCCTGCTGGATCAGCTTCTCGTCGTCCGGGAAGTTGAAGCCCGACTGGCAGTCGGAGGCGTTCCAGGCGTCCGCCGGGTCGAGGTTCGACGCGGTCTGGCAGGTCGACATCTCGGGGGTGAACATCGACATGCCGTTGACGTTGCCGGCGTGGCCGTCCGCCTCGCCGTTGGTGGTGTACAGCTCCGAGGAGACCTGCGGGTGGTAGCCGGGGATCGCGGAGTTGTCGGGGGTGCCCGCGAGCGCCTTGTAGACGACGTCGTCCGGGGTCGGGGTGGCGACCTGCCAGCCGACGCCGTAGAGGAGGAGTTCGGCGGCGGAGTGGTAGTTGATGCCGTACGCGAAGTCGATGCGCTTCTCGAACGCGTCCAGCGCCTTGGTCTCGGGCTCGGAGCCCGGGGCCGCGCCGCGGTAGGTCTCGCTGGTCGGGTTGGGGGACGAACCCTCGTCGTCGTAGCCCCACTTGTAGGCGAAGTTGCGGTTGAGGTCGACGCCGTCGCCGGTGCTGATGGCGCCGTCGCCGTTGACGTCCCGCAGGTTCTTGCGCCACAGGCGGTTGTCGGTGCTCTGGAACGTGTAGTCGTAGCCGTCGGGGTTGGCCGACAGGACGAACCACAGCTCGGTGGAGTCGACGATCTTCTTGACCCGCTGGTCGGTCTTGTAGTTGTCCAGGTAGTAGTGGAGCAGCCGCCTGGTCATCTCCGGCGTGATCCACTCGCGCGCGTGCTGGTTGGACATGTACAGCACGGAGGGCTTGGAGCCGTCCTGGGACTTCTTGGCGCCCTTGGTCAGTTTGACCGCGAGGATGTCCTGCCCACCGATCGTCTTGCCGATGGAGACGACCTTGGTGAGGTCGGGGTTCTCCTGACCGGTCCTGACGATCTCCTCCTTCAGGCCGCCGCTGCCGCTGTACGGGCGGAACACGCCCTCGGCGGCGGCCTCGACGCGGTTCTCGGCCCTGGCCGAGAGGGTGTGCTCGGTGAGGTCGACGCCCTGCTTCTCGAGCTTCTTCGCCTGGTCGTCGGTGAGGTAGACCTCGACGTCGGCCGTGCCCGTGTCGGGTGCCTGTTCGCCGAGTTCGTGGCCGTCCTGTCCGGCGGCCAGCAACAGGGGTATCTGCTTCTTGGTGACTTCGGCGCGGTAGACCTTGACCTCGTCCGGGTCGGACTGGGCCGCCGGATCTCCGGTCCGTGCCTGGGCGATGGGTGCGATGCTCGCTCCGCCGATCAGGAGCGCGCCGACAGCGAGGATCGATCTCGCTCTGTGTCTCATGAACCCCCCTAGCAGTGGTCCGCCACAACGGCGAACACATGCCAGGCTCATGACAGTTCATGATCGAGTCAAGGGTGCGTCAAAGGCGGATAAACGCTGACGCCTACACCCAAGTGGGCGTAGGCGCCAGCGTGTTGATGGTCCGCGGGTCAGCCGACGAGGTTGTCGGCCAGCTCCTCGGAGATGTTGGCCTCCGTGCCCGGGATGCCGAGGTCGGAGGCCCGCTTGTCGGCCATCGCCAGCAGTCGGCGGATCCGGCCGGCGACCGCGTCCTTGGTCAGCGGCGGGTCGGCGAGCGCGCCCAGCTCCTCCAGGGAGGCCTGCTTGTGCTCCATCCGCAGCCGGCCGGCGGCCGCGAGGTGCTCGGGCACCTCGTCGGCGAGGATCTCCAGGGCGCGCTGCACGCGGGCGCCGGCGGCGACGGCCGCGCGGGCCGAGCGGCGCAGGTTGGCGTCGTCGAAGTTGGCGAGCCGGTTCGCCGTGGCACGCACCTCGCGGCGCATCCGGCGCTCCTCCCAGGCCAGCACGGACTCGTGCGCGCCGAGGCGGGTGAGCAGGGCACCGATCGCGTCGCCGTCCCGGACGACGACCCGGTCCACCCCGCGGACCTCGCGGGCCTTCGCCGCGATGGACAGCCGGCGGGCGGCGCCGACCAGTGCGAGCGCGGCCTCGGGACCCGGGCAGGTCACCTCCAGGGAGGAGGAGCGGCCGGGCTCGGTCAGCGAGCCGTGCGCCAGGAACGCACCGCGCCAGGCCGCCTCCGCGTCACAGGTCGCGCCGGAGACCACCTGCGGGGGCAGACCCCGGATGGGGCGGCCCCGGCCGTCCACGAGTCCGGTCTGACGGGCCAGCTGGTCGCCGCCCGCGACCACGCGCACCACATAGCGCGAGCCACGGCGCAGCCCGCCCGGGGCCATCACGATCAGCTCGGAACTGTGGCCGAAGATCTCCAGGATGTCCCGCTTGAGCCGACGGGCCGCCATCGCCGTGTCCAGCTCCGCCTCGATCACGATGCGCCCGCTCACCAGGTGGAGGCCGCCGGCGAACCGCAGGATGGCCGAGACCTCCGCCTTTCTGCAGCAGGTCCGGGTGACGGGAAGCCGGGAGATCTCATCCTTCACCGCTGCCGTCATCGCCATGGGCCGATCCTTCCATGCATCCGAAAAATACGGTCGTACGCGGCGGCGAGGAGCTCCGGGTCGTGCCGCGAAGTCCCATCGGCCCGGGCCACCGGCGCCAGCTCGACCGCGGCCCCGAACCGTTTGGCGGCGTCGGTCAGCGAGTCGCGGTCGGGCACGGCGGCCTCATCGGCCAGCACCACGTCCAGGGCGAGTTTAGGGGCGTGTCGTCCCAAAACCTCCAAATGACGCTGCGGGGAGAAGCCCTCGGTTTCTCCGGGCTGCGGTGCGAGGTTCAGGGAAAGTACCCGGCGGGCCTTGGTCTGCGTCAGCGCGTCCAGGAGTTCCGGCACCAGCAGGTGCGGAATCACCGAGGAGAACCAGGAGCCGGGGCCGAGCACCACCCAGTCCGCGTCCCGGACCGCGGCGACCGCCTCGGGGACGGCCGGCGGGTCGTTCGGCACCAGGTGCACGGACTGCACCTCGCCGGGGGTGAGGGCGACCGTGGCCTGGCCGCGCACGGTGTCGATCTCGTCGGGCCGGCCCGGGTCGTGCCCCTTGACCAGGGCCTGGAGCTCCAGGGGCACGGCGGACATGGGCAGCACGCGCCCGTGCGCGCCGAGCAGCTTGCCGACCAGGTCCAGTGCCTGCACATGGTCGCCGAGCTGTTCCCACAGGGCGACGATCAGCAGGTTGCCGACCGCGTGTTCGTGCAGGTCGCCCCGGGACTGGAAGCGGTGCTGGATGACGCGGGCCCAGGTCTGACCCCAGTCGTCGTCGCCGCACAGCGCGGCCAGCGCCTTGCGCAGGTCGCCGGGCGGCAGCACGCCCAGTTCGTCGCGCAGGCGGCCGCTGGAGCCGCCGTCGTCGGCCACGGTGACGACGGCGGTGAGGTCGCCGGTGATCCGGCGCAGTGCGGCGAGCGAGGCGGACAGGCCCATGCCGCCGCCCAGGGCGACGACCTTGGGCTGGGTGCCCCGGCGGCGTGGCTTGCCGCCTCGGGCCTCGACCGGCCGGCTGACGCGCCCCTCGGGTACCGCCCGGCGCAGTCGGCTCAGTCGCGGAGTGCGTCCCGTCATTCCCGTCCCATGTCCCGGTGCACGACCACCGTCTCCACACCCTCGGCCGCGAGGCGCGCGGCGAGCTTCTCCGACATCGCGACCGAACGGTGCTTGCCGCCCGTACAGCCGACCGCGATGGTCACATAGCGCTTGCCCTCACGGCGGTAGCCCGCGGCGATCAGCTGGAGGAGCTCCGCGTAGCGGTCGAGGAACTCCTTGGCGCCGGGCTGGTTGAAGACGTACGCCGCGACCTCCTCGTTGAGGCCGGTGAAGGGGCGCAGCTCCGGGACCCAGTGCGGGTTGGGCAGGAAGCGCATGTCCACGACCAGGTCGGCGTCGACCGGGAGGCCGTACTTGAAGCCGAAGGACATGACGGTGGCCCGCAGCTCGGGCTCCTCCTCGCCGGCGAACTGGGCGTCCATCTTGGCGCGCAGCTCGTGCACGTTCAGGCTGGAGGTGTCGATCACCAGGTCGGCGTCGCCGCGCAGTTCGCGCAGCAGTTCCCGCTCGGCGGCGATGCCGTCGACGATCCGGCCGTCGCCCTGGAGGGGGTGCGGGCGGCGCACCGACTCGAAGCGGCGCACCAGGGCGTCGTCGGAGGACTCCAGGAAGACGACCCGGCGCGTGACGCCCCGGGTGTCGAGGTCCGCGAGGGAGTCGCGGAGGTTGTCGAAGAAGCGGCGGCCGCGTACGTCGACGACGACCGCGATCCGCGCCACGTTGCCCTGCGAGCGGGCGCCGAGCTCCACCATGGTGGGGATCAGGGCGGGCGGGAGGTTGTCGACGACGAACCAGCCGAGGTCCTCCAGACACTTGGCGGCCGTCGAGCGTCCGGCCCCCGACATACCGGAGATGATCACCAGCTCCGGGATGGCCGCGTCGGGGATCCCGGGCGGCGCGCTGTCCGTACTCACCTGTGCTCCGTCTTCCTGGCGTGCGTCGTGCTGGGACGCGTCCTGTGGGGGCGCGTCCTGCTGGGGTGTGTCCTGTGGAGGCGCGCCCTGCCGGGACGCGTCCTGCTGAGGTGCATCCTGCCGGGCGGAGTTCTCGCCCGCTTCCCTGGGCATGCGATCTCGCTCCGCTGTGGGCTGTGTCTCGTGCTCGGTCACGGTTCCTGCCCCCGTCGTTCGTCCGAGGCGCCCGCGGTCACGGGCTCCCCCGGGGCGCCCGTGGTCGTTTCGGGCGTCCCGGCTTCGTCGTCTTCCATGATCTCTCCAGTGGCCGTGTTCACGGCGGGCGCGGCCGGGGCCGCCTGGGCGAGGGCCACGGCGATGGTCTCGGCCGTCTTACGGCCTATGCCCGGAACCTCACAGATCTGGTCGATTGTCGCGGATCGCAGCTTCTTCACCGAACCGAAGTGCTTGATCAGTGCCTGCTTGCGCGTCTCTCCGAGGCCCGGTACGTCGTCCAGGGGGCCGGCCCTGAAGCGCTTGGCGCGCTTGGTGCGCTGGTAGGTGATCGCGAAGCGGTGGGCCTCGTCACGGACGCGCTGGAGCAGATACAGGCCCTCGCTGGTGCGGGGCAGGACGACGGGGTCGTCCTGGTCCGGCAGCCAGACCTCCTCCAGGCGCTTGGCCAGGCCGCAGACGGCGATGTCGTCGATGCCGAGCTCGTCCAGGGCCCGCTTGGCCGCCGCGACCTGCGGCTGACCGCCGTCGACGACGACCAGCTGGGGCGGATAGGCGAACCTCTTGGGGCGCCCGTCCTCCTCGGTGAAGCCGTTCACCCCCATCGTCCCACCGGTGGCCCCGCCGGTCGTCCCACCGCCGGATTCTCCGGTCGTCCCGTCCTCGACCTCTCCGGGCGTCCCGGCGTCGGCCTCTCCCGCGGCCTCTCCGTCGATCCGGCCGCGTGAGTCGCCGTCGGGACCGCCCTCGGTCTCACCGTCGGTCCACTCCCCCGTCCGCTCCTTCTCCGCGAGGTAGCGCCGGAACCGGCGGGTGATCACCTCGTGCATGGAGCGGACGTCGTCCTGGCCCTCGAAGCCCTTGATCTGGAAACGGCGGTACTCGCTCTTGCGCTGCAAGCCGTCTTCGAAGACGACCATGGAGGCCACCACGTCGTCACCCTGGAGGTGCGAGATGTCGTAGCACTCGATCCTGAGCGGGGCGCTGTCGAGCTCCAGGGCCTCCGCGATCTCCTCCAGGGCGCGTGAGCGCGTGGTCAGGTCGGAGGCGCGCTTGGTCTTGTGCAGGACGAGCGCCTGCTGCGCGTTGCGCTCCACGGTCTCCATCAGGGCCCGTTTGTCGCCGCGCTGCGGGATGCGCAGGGACACGTGCGAGCCGCGGCGGCCGGTCAGCCACTCCTGGACGGGCTCCACCGGCTCGGGCAGGGCCGGGACGAGCACCTCCTTGGGGACGGCGTCCCCGGTCTCCTCGCCGTAGAGCTGCTGGAGCGCGTGTTCGACGAGGGCGCCGGTGGTGACCTCCTCCACTTTGTCGGTCACCCAGCCGCGCTGGCCGCGCACGCGTCCGCCGCGCACGTGGAAGATCTGGACGGCCGCCTCCAGCTCGTCCTCGGCGACCGCGATCAGGTCGGCGTCGGTCGCGTCGGCGAGCACGACCGCGTTCTTCTCCATGGCCTTCTTCAGGGCCTCGATGTCGTCGCGCAGGCGGGCGGCCCGCTCGTACTCCATCTCCTCGGCCGCCTCCATCATCTGCGTCTCCAGACGGCGGAGGTACGTGCCTGTGCGCCCGGTCATGAAGTCGCAGAAGTCCTCGGCGAGTTCACGGTGCTCCTCGGCCGGGACCCGTCCCACGCAGGGCGCCGAGCACTTGCCGATGTAGCCGAGCAGGCAGGGGCGGCCGGTGCGGGCGGCGTTCTTGAAGACACCGGCCGAGCAGGTGCGCACCGGGAAGACCCGCAGGAGCAGGTCGACGGTGTCACGGATGGCCCACGCGTGCCCGTACGGCCCGAAGTAGCGGACGCCCTTCTTCTTGTGACCGCGCATCACCTGCACGCGCGGGAACTCCTCGTTCATCGTCACCGCGAGATACGGGTAGCTCTTGTCGTCGCGGTACTTGACGTTGAACCGGGGGTCGTACTCCTTGATCCAGGAGTACTCCAGCTGGAGCGCCTCCACCTCCGTGGACACGACGGTCCACTCCACGGACGCGGCGGTCGTGACCATCGTCCGGGTGCGCGGGTGCAGGCCCGCCAGATCCTGGAAGTAGTTCGCCAGGCGCTGGCGCAGGCTCTTCGCCTTCCCGACGTAGATCACCCGGCGGTGCTCGTCACGGAACCTGTACACCCCGGGAGAGTCCGGGATCTGTCCCGGCTTGGGGCGGTAGCTGGAGGGGTCGGCCATGTCTCACACCCTACTGGCGAGGGGTGACACTCCGGCGGGGCTGTGGACAACGCCCGCGCTCCCGCCCTACCGCGTCTCCAGGAAGGTCAGCACCGCCAGGACCCGGCGGTGGTCGTCGGTGTCGTCCTGGAGCCGGAGTTCGCCGAGGATGCTGCGGACGTGCTTCTCGACGGCGCCCTCCATGACCCACAGGCGGCGGCCGATGCGCGCTGGAGCGGCCCTCGGCCATCACGGCGAGAACCTCGCGCTCGCGGGCGCCGAGGTGGGCCGGCGGGTCGTCACGGCGCCGGGTCGAGAACAGCTCCCGCACCAGGGAGGGGCCGACGACACAGCCGCCCCTGCCGATCCGGTCCAGGGCCTCGATGAACTCGTCGACGACCGTGATCCTGCTCTTGAGGAGGTATCCGACCCGCTGCCCGCTCGCCGGCAGTTCCAGGGCGTCCTCGACCTCGACGAACGCCGACAGCACGAGGAGCCGGTGGCGGGGTGGCGCTCGCGGATCGTGTGGGCCGCCACCAGGCCCTCGGTGGAGTGGTTCGGCGGCATCCGGATGTCGACGATCAGGAGGTCGGGCCGCTCGCGCGCGACCAGCTCCAGCAGCCCGGCCGCGTCGCCCGCCCGGCCCACCACCTCGTACTCGACACGTTCACTCAGGCTCGCCGGCCCCTCCCGGAGCAGCACGTCGTCGTCGGCGAGGACGACCCGTCCCCGCGCGGGCTGCTGCGATGCGTCCATGGTCCCGGGTCCCCTGCCCGACCGGCGATGCGAGGCGATGCGGCGCGACGCGACGCGACGCTCCCAGCCTGCCGGACCCCGGGAGGCCTCGGCCGGCGGGATCGCGGAAGTCTGGTCCGCCCGGCGCGGTCACCGGTCCGTCGTCGGCGCGCTCAGCGGGAGCCGTACGGTCGGGGTCGTGCCCTCCCCGGGCGGGCTGCTGACCGTCAGCCTGCCGCCGATCGCCTCGACCCGGTGTGAGACCGCCCAGACCCGAACCACGGCCGGGCTCGGCGCCGCCCACGCCGTCGTCGTGGATGGACACCTCCAGGACGCGTTCGTACGGGCGCGCCGACGTCTGGACGACGGCCGCGCGCGCGTGCCTGGCCGGGTTGGTCAGGGCTTCGGAGGTGACGTAGTAGACGGCGACCTGCGTGGGCTCCGGCAGCCGACCCGGGGGCAGCCGGAGGTCCGGCTCGACGGGGACGGACGCGCGGCGGGGCGGCGCACGCGGGGCGGGGCCCGGTCCGCCTCTGGACAGGATCGCCGGATGGATGCCGCGCACGACCCGGAGCGGGTCGTCGCAGGCGTCGTCCAGGCCGCCGGCGATGTGCTCCAGCTGCGCGGCGAGGTCGTCGGGCTGCTCCTCCAGCATGGCCTGGGCCGTCCGCAGGTCCAGCTGGAGCGAGACGAGCCGCTGCTGGACGCCGTCGTGCAGATCGCGTTCGATACGGCGTCCGGAGGCGTCCGCGGCCGCCACCACGCGCGCGGGACGCCGTGAGCTCGTCCCGGCCGCGGGCGTTCGCCGGCGCGGTGGAGACGAGTTCGCTGAAGTCGGCGAGCCGCGACTCGGTGTCCGGGGGCAGCGGCTCCGGACCGGCCGCGACCGCGGCCACCGCCCCCCAGAGCCGGTCCTCCACCACGATCGACGCGCCGACCGCACGCCCCACGCGCGCGGGGCGACCGGTCCGCGCCACCTCGGCCGCCGCCGCGTCACCGTCCTCGGCGCCACCGGGGGCGGAGCCGAGGACGGTGGCGGTGCCGGGATCGGACCCGAGGACGGTGGCGGTGCCGTCGGTCCCGTAGCGCAGCACGGCCGCCCATCCGCTGCGCAGCACCGTCCCGACCTGGTGGGCGACCTCGGCGGACACCTCGCGGCCGGCCCCGCGCACGGGCTCCTGCACAAGTCGGCACTGTCGGTGCGCGCGATCAAGGACGTACTGGGCGGCGGGACGACCGGGGCACCGGCGCGGCGGACGACTTGAACCGTGCGGTGCGGACTCGGCCAGGAGTGCGCCGCGGTTGGGCGACAGGTGTTGTCGGGACTTGGTCAACACGCTTCAATGCGGGGGAACTCGGGGCCGTGCACGACGGCGTACGGATGTGAGGATCCCCCGGCGCCGACGGGGTGGCCCCGAATCACCCCCCGCGAACGGTCTGACCAGCCGTTGTGCCATTCACAGAAAGGCCCCTGCATGCCGCACGCCACACAGCACGCGGACGTCGCCACCGACGTCACCACCGCGGAACTGGACACGGCCCTGCGCGGCGGCCCCTTCCACGTCGCCCTGCGGGCCGCGATCGCGGCCCGCGGGCTGCCGCTGCAACGCGTGCAGCACCATCTCTCGCGCTACGGAGTGAAGGTCGGCGTCACGAGTCTGAGCTACTGGCAGCAGGGCGCCCGCCGACCGCAGCGCCCCGAGTCGCT
Source organism: Streptomyces sp. NPDC059582 (assembly GCF_042735715.1). NCBI lineage: Bacteria > Bacillati > Actinomycetota > Actinomycetes > Kitasatosporales > Streptomycetaceae > Streptomyces > Streptomyces sp. NPDC059582. The sequence continues at coordinate 59,284 of NZ_JBHWCC010000033.1, read as the reverse complement.
GCGCGCCGTGCGCGCCCTGGAGGAGATACTGCAGCTCCCGGACGAGTCGCTGATACGGCTGCTCGCCGAAAGCGAGGAAGGGCCCTCCGGCGACCGGTCCTCGACCCGCTCCTACCGCTCCCTCGTCGCGGCCACCGGCGTCCTGGAACATCTGCTGGCCGAGCTGGAGTCCCCGCTCGACAGCGGGCTGCACGCCCTCGGACAGCACGAACGGGTGCGGATCGGCGCGCGCCGCGAACTCCTCGGGCGCGAGTCGCACCACATCGTGCGCGCCCACCGCGACGGCGTCGACCGCTTCCTGGCCGTCCACCACGGCGACCAGGGATGTGCACCGGAGCGCATGACGGTGCACGCTCTGGAGAACTGCCGCACGGGACGCGTCCGTTGGCACCACGACACCGGAGTGCTGGTCGCCGAGCTGCTCTTCGACACCCGGCTGCGCTCCGGCGAGACGTTCCTGTTCCGCTACGGCGTCGAGGACGGCACGGCCGGCGTCTCCCGCGAGTACGTCCGCGAGTTCGGCATGGCGGGAGGCCAGTACGCCCTGGAGGTCCGCTTCGACGAACACGCGCTGCCGGTGGCCTGCCACCGGTTCACCCAGCACTCGGCGGCGGCCCCGCGCAGCGGCCGTCAGCAGCTCGCGCTCAGCCGACGGCACCGCTCGGCGCATCTCGTCGAGCCCCGGGTGCGCACGGGGGTCGTGGGCATCGGCTGGGACTGGGAGTGAGCGGACGGGCGCTCGCGACCCGCCCGTCGATCAGGCCTCCGGCCCGGCGACGATCCTGCCGTTCTTGATCGTGACCGACAGCTCCTTCAGCGGGACGGTGGCCGGGTCGTGCAGCACCGCGCCGGTCAGGGCGTCGAACCGACTGCCGTGGCACGGGCAGACGAGGGTCGTCCCCTCCAGCTTGTTGATGGGGCACAACGCGTGCGTGCAGATCGTGCTGTACGCCTTGAGGGTGCCGTCGTCGCGGCGGCCGACGACGACGTTGTGGTCCCGGTAGAGCTTGGCGCCCCCCTTGGCGATCTCGCTCTCGGCGCCGACCTCGACGGGGGCGGTCGGACGGCCGGGCGAGGGCTCCCCGTTCGCACAGGCTGCGAGGCCGAACCCGGCGACGGGCGCGGCGGCCGCCCCTCGCAGGAGGGTGCGGCGGCTCGGGACGGGACGGCCGGACATGACGAACTCCACGGGTCGGCGGGCGGTACCCGCCGACCCTAGCGGGGCCGGACATTCCGGGTCAGCTCGGGGCGGACGAATGGGGGTGGCGCGAGCGATACCGGGGCGGTACGAGGTGGCGCGGCTCGTAGGACGTAAACGCTTGCGCAAGCGTTTACGCGGGACGGTGGATGAGGTACGTTCCCGGCCGGAGGAACCACCGCGGCCCCGGCCGCCCCTGGACGAACCGGACGGCCGAGACGGCTCGGAGACGAGCTGGACGGCCGAGACGGCTCGGAGACGAGCCGGACGGCCGAGACGGCTCGGAAGGGAAAGGGAAGGGAAGGGAGGCGAGACGCAATGCCGACCATGGCCGATGTCGCACGCTGCGCCGGTGTGTCCGTCGCCACCGTCTCGCACGTCCTGAACGACACCCGTCCGGTGCTGCCCCACACCCGCCGGGCCGTCCTGGACGCCATCGACGAACTCGGCTACACGCCCAACACCCTGGCCCGCTCCCTGGTGACCTCCCGCACCCGGTCCATCGGACTCGCGGTCTCGGCGATCAGCAACCCGTACTTCACGGAGATCCTCCAGGGCGTCGAGGCCGCTGCCCTGGAGCACGGATACGGCCTGCTCATCGCCGACCCGCACGACGACCCGGAGCACGAGCGCAAGGTCGTCCAGCTGTTGCACGAGCGGCGCGTGGACGGGGTGATCGTCGCGCCGTCCGCGGAGCCCGGTGAGCTCGTCGCCTACCTCACCCGCCACCAGGTACCGGCCGTCTTCCTCGACCGGGTGGTCGCCGTCCCGGCGCACGCCGCCCCCCGCTTCGACCAGGTGTGCGCGGAGAACACCGAACCGGTCACCCGGCTGGTCACCCATCTCGCGGACCTCGGCCACCGCCGGATCGCCCTGGTCGCGGGCCTGCCGGGGCTCAGCACGACCCGCGAACGGATCGCCGGGTACCGGCACGGCCTCGCCGCCGCCGGACTCCCCCACGACGAACGGCTCGTCGCGTACGGCGACTCCGCGACCGAGGCCGCCGAACGGGCCACCGCGGCCCTGCTCTCCCTCACCGCACCGCCCACCGCACTGGTCACCGGCAACAACGCGATGACCATCGGGGCACTGCGCGCCCTGCGCGAGCGCGGCCTGTCCGTGCCCGGTGACATCGCGCTGTGCTGCTTCGACGACTTCGCCTGGGCGGACCTGTTCTCGCCCCGGCTCACCGCCATCGCCCAGCCCGGCAACGAGATGGGCGCCCGGGCGGTACGCGTGCTCCTGGAACGCCTCGCCGCGCCGGACCGCCCCGCCCGGACCGTCCGGCTCCCCTGCTCCTTCGTCCACCGCACCTCCTGCGGCTGCGTCGAGCAGCCGCCCCAGGCGGAGCGCGCCCGGCGATCCGAGGATGCCGAGCAGTCCACACACTGCGCACACTCCGAGCAGTCCGAGCAGTCCGCGAAAGGAACCGACTCGTGATCGTCGTCGCCGGTGAGGCACTGATCGACCTGGTACCGCAGGGCTCAGGCGCCCTGGCGAACCTGAAGCCGGCGCTGGGCGGCGGCCCCTACAACACCGCCGTGGCCCTCGGCCGCCTCGGCTCCCCCACGGCCTTCTGCTCCCGCACTTCGTACGACGCCTTCGGTGAGGCCCTGCTCGACGGGCTGCGCCGGGCGGGCGTGGACGTGTCGGCCGTGCAGCGCGGCGCGGAGCCGACCACCCTGGCCGCCGCCACGGTGGACACGAACGGCTCGGCCGCCTACTCCTTCTACGTCGAGGGCACCGCCGACCGGCTGTTCACGGCGCCGGAGCGGCTGCCCGACGGGACCCGTGCCGTGTCCTTCGGGACCTGCTCCCTGGTCCTGGAACCCGGCGCGAGCGCCTACGAGGAGCTGATGCGCGTCTCGTCCGCGCGGGGTCTGTTCACCACGCTCGACCCGAACATCCGGCCGGGGCTCATCCCCGACCCGGACGCCTACCGGGCCCGCTTCAGGAGCTGGCTGCCGTCGGTCTCGCTCCTCAAGCTCTCCGAGGAGGACGCCGACTGGCTGGGCGGCACCCCTCGCGAGTGGCTGGCGGCCGGGCCGTCGGCCGTCGTGATCACGTCGGGCGGCGACGGACTCACCGTCGTCACCCGGGACGGCGGGGCGCATTCGGTGCCCGGCGAGAAGGTCGACGTCGTCGACACGATCGGCGCCGGCGACACGGTGAACGCGGCCCTGCTGCACGGGCTGTCCGCCCGGGACGCGCTGTCCCCGGAGGCGCTCGCCGCCATGAGCGCCGACGACTGGACCCGCCTGCTGCGGTTCGCGGCCCGCGCGGCCGCCCTCACCTGCTCCCGCGCGGGCGCGGAACCGCCGTACGCCTCCGAACTGGGCGGGATGTAGCGCGGCGCCCCGCGGGGAGTTCCCACGGGGCGCCGCATCCTGCCGAGTGCCTTCGGCCTGCCACCGTCGCGTGGCGTGAGCGGGTCAGGCCTTGCGGGCCCTCGCCGTCTTCTTCGCCGGCGCCGCCTTCTTCGTGGCGCCGGCCGCCTTCTTCGTCGTCGCGCTGTCGGCGGCCGTGGCCGTCCTGGCCGTGGCGGTCTTCTTGGCGGTCGACTTGGCCGCGACCGTCTTCCTGGCCGTCGTCCGCCGCGAGGCCTGCGCCGGAACGGCGTCGCTGATCCGGTCGGGGGAGAGGATCTCGCGCAGGAACTTGCCGGTGTGGCTGGTCGCCACTCCGGCGACCTGCTCGGGCGTGCCTTCGGCGATGACGAGACCACCGCCGGCGCCGCCCTCGGGTCCCATGTCGACGACCCAGTCCGCGGTCTTGATCACGTCGAGGTTGTGCTCGATGACGATGACCGTGTTGCCCTTGTCGACCAGGCCGGACAGGACCGTCAGCAGTTTGCTGATGTCCTCGAAGTGCAGACCGGTGGTCGGCTCGTCCAGGACGTACACCGTGCGCCCGGTGGAGCGGCGCTGGAGTTCGCTAGCGAGCTTCACGCGCTGTGCCTCGCCGCCGGACAGGGTGGTGGCGGACTGGCCGAGCCGGACGTAGCCGAGACCGACGTCGTTCAGCGTCCTGAGGTGGCGGGAGATCGACGGCACGGCCTCGAAGAAGTCCATCGCCTCCTCGATCGGCATGTTGAGCACGTCGGCGATGGACTTGCCCTTGTAGTGGACGTCCAGGGTCTCCCGGTTGTACCGGGCGCCGTGGCAGACCTCGCACGGGACGTAGACGTCCGGGAGGAAGTTCATCTCGATCTTGATGGTGCCGTCGCCCGCGCAGTTCTCGCAGCGGCCGCCCTTGACGTTGAAGGAGAAGCGGCCGGGCAGATAGCCGCGGACCTTGGCCTCGGTCGTCTCGGCGAACAGCTTGCGGACGTGGTCGAAGACCCCGGTGTACGTCGCCGGGTTCGACCGCGGGGTGCGGCCGATGGGCGACTGGTCGACGTGGACGACCTTGTCGACGAGGTCGTCGCCCTCCACGCGTGTGTGCCGCCCCGGCACGTTTCTCGCGCCGTTGAGCTCGCGGGCCAGGTGCGTGTAGAGGATGTCGTTGACCAGCGTCGACTTGCCGGAGCCGGACACGCCGGTGACCGCGGTGAAGACGCCCAGCGGGAAGGACACGTCGATGTCCTGGAGGTTGTTCTCGCGGGCGCCGTGCACGGTGAGCTGCCGGGACGGGTCGAGCGGACGCCTGATGTCGGGCAGCGGGATGGACTTCTTCCCGGACAGGTACTGCCCGGTCTGCGACTCGGTGTTGGCGAGCAGTTCCTTCAGGGAGCCGCTGTGCACGACCTTGCCGCCGTGTTCGCCCGCGCCGGGGCCGATGTCGACGATCCAGTCGGCGACCTTGATGGTGTCCTCGTCGTGCTCGACGACGATGAGCGTGTTGCCCATGTCACGCAGCCGGACCAGGGTCTCGATCAGCCGGTGGTTGTCGCGCTGGTGCAGGCCGATGGACGGCTCGTCGAGCACGTAGAGGACGCCGACGAGTCCGGAGCCGATCTGGGTGGCCAGCCGGATGCGCTGGGCCTCGCCGCCGGAGAGGGTCCCGGCCGCGCGGTTCAGCGAGAGGTAGTCCAGACCGACGTCGACCAGGAAGCGCAGTCGTTCGTTGACCTCCTTCAGCACGCGCTCGGCGATCTTCTTGTCGCGGGCGTTGAGCTTCAGCTCGCCCAGGAAGTCGGCGCAGTCGCTGATGGACATCGCGGCGACCTCGGCGATCGACTTCTCCATGATCGTGACCGCGAGGACCAGCGGCTTCAGGCGCGTGCCCTGGCAGGTGGGGCAGGGCACCTCGCGCATGTAGCCCTCGAAGCGCTCGCGGCTCGCGTCGCTCTCGGCCTCGCTGTGCCGGCGCTTCACGAAGGGGAGTGCGCCCTCGAACGGGGTCGTGTACACGCGCTCGCGCCCGTACCTGTTGCGGTAGCGGACCTCGATCTGCGTCTTGTGGCCGTGCAGCAGGGCCTTCCTGGCGCGCAGCGGCAGGCCCGCGAACGGGATGTCCGTCCGGAAGCCGAGCGCGTCCGCGAGGGCGCCGATCAGCCGGCCGAAGTAGTCCTTGGTGTGCCCGTGCGACCACGGGTGGATGGCGCCCTCGTCGAGGGACTTGTCCTCGTCCGGGACGATCAGTTCGGGGTCGACCTCCATGCGCGTGCCGATGCCGCTGCACTCGGGGCAGGCGCCGAAGGGCGAGTTGAACGAGAAGGAGCGGGGCTCCAGCTCCTCGAAGGAGAGATCGTCGTACGGGCAGTACAGGTGCTCCGAGTACATGCGCTCGCGCTCGGGGTCGTCCTCGGGGAGGTCCACGAAGTCGAGCACGACCATGCCACCGGCCAGGCCGAGGGCGGTCTCCACCGAGTCGGTGAGGCGGCGCTTGGCGGACTCCTTCACCGTGAGGCGGTCGATGACCACCTCGATGGTGTGCTTCTCCTGCTTCTTCAGCGTGGGCGGGTTGGAGAGCTGGATGGTCTCGCCGTCCACGCGCGCGCGGCTGTACCCCTTGGTCTGGAGATCGGCGAAGAGGTCGACGAACTCGCCCTTGCGCTCGCGCACCAGCGGCGACAGCACCTGGAAGCGGCTCCCCTCCGGCAGCTCCAGGACCTTGTCGACGATGGCCTGCGGCGACTGGCGCGAGATCGGCCGGCCGCACTCGGGGCAGTGCGGCTTGCCGATGCGCGCGAAGAGCAGCCGGAGGTAGTCGTAGACCTCGGTGATCGTGCCGACCGTCGAGCGCGGGTTGCGCGAGGTCGACTTCTGGTCGATGGAGACCGCCGGGGAGAGACCTTCGATGAAGTCGACGTCCGGCTTGTCCATCTGGCCGAGGAACTGCCGGGCGTACGAGGACAGCGACTCCACGTAGCGGCGCTGGCCCTCGGCGAAGATCGTGTCGAAGGCCAGCGAGGACTTGCCCGACCCCGACAGGCCCGTGAAGACGATGAGCGAGTCACGTGGCAGGTCGAGCGAGACATTCTTCAGGTTGTGCTCGCGCGCGCCACGGACGATGAGACGGTCGGCCACGCCGGTCCGCACCTTTCTTGAGAGAAGTGACAGGGGCGGGGCCCCCGTCTTTCTCAGACTAGGGGGAGCCACTGACAACGCCGGTCGGATTCCCGGTCGCATAACAATCCCCGACCATCCAGCATGCCCGACGCCGCACCCGACCATATAGCACGTGCATTCGAATTACGGGTCCGGTCCGCCCGCTTCACCCGAAGGAGTGGCGCGGCTAGGGTCGTCGTCATGATTGATCACGCACGTGACCTGGCGTCTGTACGTGACGCGACCGACCGGCTGCTCACCGCAGCCGCCGCACTGGACAACGCGGCCGTGGCCGAGTCGTCACGGCTGCCCGGCTGGAGCCGCGGCCATGTCCTCGCGCACATCGCCCGTAACGCGGACGCGCTCGTGAACGTCCTCGAAGGGCGCCCCATGTACGCCTCGGCCGTCGCCCGGGACGCCGACATCGAGCAGGGCGCCCCCCGCAGCCTCGACGTCCAGCTCGCCGACCTGCGCGACAGCGAGGCCCGCTTCCAGGCGACGGGGGCCGTGCCGGCGGACTGGTCACGCACGGTGGAGCTGCGCAACGGTGTCACCGACACCGCGGCCCGGGTGCCCTTCCGGCGATGGGTCGAGATCGAGCTGCACCACGTGGACCTCGGGATCGGGTACGAGCTGGACGACCTGTCGGCGGAGTTCTCCCAGCGGGAGATCGACTTCCTGGCCGCGCGCTTCGCCGGGCAGCCCGAGGTGGCCTCCACGCGGCTCAGCGACGGCACGCGCGCGTGGAGCACCGGCAGGCGGACCGCCGAGCCCGAGGTCACCGTCACCGGGTCGCAGGGCGAGCTGCTCGGCTGGCTCGCGGGGCGGCGTGACGGGTCCCGGCTCACGGTGACGGGCGGCGCGCTCCCGACGCTCCCTCCGCTGTAGGACATCCCCGTAGCCCCTGAGGATCCCGTCGGGCGTCGGCGGTCCGCTGAGCCTGGAGGATCCCCGTAAGGGCGTCGCGGTCCGCTGTCGGTCGTGAGCGGTCCTCGGGCCGCTCCCCGGCGATAGGCTGATCGCCATGACGTACAGCGGACAGGTGACGGTCGGCGGCCCGGCGGACGTGCACGAGCTCAAGGACCTGATGATCACCAAGATCGCGGTCGGCCCGATGGACAACAACGCCTATCTGCTGCGCTGTCGGGCCACCGACGAGCAGTTGCTGATCGACGCGGCCAACGACGCGGACACCCTGCTCGGCACGATCGGCGACGACGGCATCGCGTCCGTCGTCACCACCCACCAGCACGGCGACCACTGGCAGGCGCTCGCCGCGGTGGTCGCCGCCACCGGCGCCCGGACCCACGCCGGCCGGGAGGACGCCGAGGGCATCCCGGTGCCGACCGACGTGCCGGTCGACGACGGCGACGTCATCCGGGTGGGACAGGTCGAGCTCACCGCGCGCCATCTGGTCGGACACACGCCGGGTTCGATCGCGCTCGTCTACGACGACCCGCACGGTCACCCGCACGTGTTCACCGGGGACTGTCTCTTCCCGGGCGGCGTGGGCAACACGCGCAAGGACCCGAAGGCGTTCGCCAGCCTGATCCACGACGTCGAGACGAAGATCTTCGACGTCCTGCCCGACGAGACCTGGGTCTACCCGGGGCACGGCGACGACACCACGCTGGGCGCGGAGCGGCCGCATCTGCCGGAGTGGCACGCGCGCGGGTGGTGAACCCTCGGTACACAGCAGGCGCGCGGCGCTGAACGCACGCCCCGTGTGAAGCTTGTGCACGCACCGGCGTCCTGTGCGCGCTCCCGGCCCGTCTGCTCGCGGGGTCAACTGGTAGCAGCCCCGCCCAGGATGACGGCTCCTGCGCGGTACGGGCCGCCGGCCTCTCGTTCCCCGCCCTCGGCCGGCGGCCCAGGCACAGCGCAGGACCAGGCACAGGACCAGGCACAGGAACTGGCACAGGAACTGGCACAGGACCAGTACAGGAACTGGCATAAGAACAAGCACGGTGGCGTGCCGCGCGGTGCCTGTTCACACGCGCGCAACACCCGTTCCCACCATGCGGACAACCGCGGTCGTGACCTCGACAAACGCGGCTTCCGCTGCCAATCTCCCGCCATGCACCCTGCCGCTCGTGTTCTGCGCCGCGCCGTCGCCGGCGCCACCGTAGCCCTGCTCGCCACCGCCGTCGGCTGTGCACCGCAGCCGGAGGAGAACTCGGCCGCCAAGCCCTCCGGTCCGGGCGCGCGCAGCTGCGCGAAGGACGAACTGGCCACCAAGACTCCGGGCAAGCTGACGATCGCCACCGACGAACCCGCGTACGAGCCATGGTTCAAGGACGACAAGCCCGCCGGCGGCGAGGGCTTCGAGTCGGCGGTCGCGTACGCCGTGGCCAAGCGGCTCGGCTACGACAGCGGTGCCGTCGTATGGCAGAGCGTCCCCTTCAACAAGGCGTTCGCGCCTGGGGAGAAGACCTTCGACTTCGACATCAACCAGGTGTCCATCAGCGCCGAACGCGCGAAGGCCGTGGACTTCTCCTCCGGCTACTACGACGTACGCCAGGCCGTCATCGCGCTGAAAGGCTCCAAGGCCGCGAAGGCCACGAGCATCGCGGACCTGAAGGACGTGAAGCTGGGCGCCCAGGTCGGCACCACCAGCCTCGACTACATCGACGACGTGGTGAAGCCCGCGCGGGCCGCCGCCGTGTACGCCAAGAACGACCAGGCCAAGTCGGCGCTGAAGAACGGTCAGGTCGACGCCGTCGTCACCGACCTGCCGACCGCCTTCTACATCACGGCGGCCGAGGTGACCGACGCGAAGATCGTCGGCCAGTTCGAGAACCGGGCCGGCGCTGCGGAGCAGTTCGGGCTCGTGCTCGACAAGGGCAGCGCGCTCACCTCCTGCGTGACGGGGGCCGTGGACGCCCTGCGCGAGGACGGCACGCTGGCGAAGCTGGAGCAGCGGTGGCTCTCCGACGCCGTCGACGCCCCGGTCCTCAAGTGACGCTCACGAAGGACGAGTCCGGCCAGGAGGACGCGGACGACGGGGCCGGCCGGAGCGGCGACGCCACGGGGATCGCGCCCGGGGCGGACGACGCGTACACCCCGTCTCCGCGACGCCTGGAACGCGAGCGCCACAAGCGGGCCCGGGCGCGCCGCGCCACGGCGGTCGCCGCGCTCTCGACCCTGGTCACCGGTGTCGTCCTCTACCTGGTCGTGGTCGGCGCGCCGGGCTGGCCGCGCACCAAGGAGACGTTCTTCAACGGGCGGTACGCGCGCGAGGCGTTCCCCAAGGTGCTCGACGGGCTGTGGCTGAACGTCCGGCTGCTGCTGGTCTGCGGCACCGCCGTACTGGTCCTGGGGATGCTCATCGCCATCGCCCGGACGCTGCGCGGCCCGGTGTTCTTCCCGCTGCGGGTCCTGGCGGCCGCGTACACCGACTTCTTCCGCGGACTCCCCCTCATCATCAATCTGATGATCGTGGTCCTGGGCGTGCCCGCGCTGCGGCTGCAAGGGGTGACGGTCGACCCGATCCTGCTGGGCGGTACGGCGCTCACGCTGACGTACTCGGCCTACGTCGCCGAGGTGTTCCGCGCCGGCATCGAGTCCGTGCACCCCTCGCAGCGCGCAGCGGCCCGTTCCCTCGGCCTGAACAACCTTCAGGCGCTGCGGTACGTGATCCTGCCTCAGGCGGTACGCCGTCAGGTGCCGCCGCTGCTCAACGATCTGGTGTCGCTCCAGAAGGACACCGGTCTCGTGTCGATCGGCGGGGCGATCGACGCCGTACGGGCCGCGGACATCATCGTGGGCCGCAGCCTCAACTACACGCCCTACGTCGTCGCGGGCCTGGTCTTCGTGGCGCTGACCATTCCGATGACCCGCTTCACGGACTGGGTGACGGCCAGGATGGACCGTCGGCGGGCTCAGGGAGGATCCCTATGAGCGACACTCCGGTGCTGCGGATGGAATCCGTCCGCAAGACCTTCGGCGGCTCCGTCGTCCTGCGGGACGTCGACCTCACGGTCGCCCCGCACACGGTGACCGCGCTGATCGGCGCCTCCGGCTCCGGCAAGTCCACCCTGCTGCGGTGCGCGAGCCTCCTGGAGGACATCGACGACGGCGCGATCTGGCTGGACGACGAGGAGATCACCGACCCGCGTGTGGACCAGGACGCGGTACGCCGCCGTATCGGGGTGGTCTTCCAGGCGTACAACCTGTTCCCGCACATGACGGTGTCGCAGAACATCACGCTCGCCCCTCGCCGGGTGCACGGCGTCTCCCGCGCGCGGGCCGAGGAGCGGGCCGGGGAACTGCTGGAGCGGCTGGGGCTCGCGGGCCGGGCCGGGGAGTACCCCGACCGGCTGAGCGGAGGCCAGCAGCAGCGTGTGGCGATCGCGCGCGCCCTGGCCGTACGTCCCCGGCTGCTGCTCCTCGACGAGGTCACCGCCGCCCTGGATCCCGAACTCGTGGGCGAGGTCCTCGATGTCGTCCGCGATCTGAAGGACGACGGCATGACCATGGTGCTCGCCACCCACGAGATGGGCTTCGCCCGCGAAGTCGCCGACCAGGTCTGTTTCCTGGACGGAGGCGTGGTGCTGGAACGCGGCACCGCCGAGCAGCTCTTCGGCGACCCGCAGCAGGAGCGCACCCGGCGTTTCCTGCGGCGGATCGTGGAGGCGGGTCGCCTGTAGCTCGGCGGGGTTACGCGTCGGCCCGGACCGGGCCGGCCAGCGCGGCGACCCGCTCCACCCCGAACACGTACCCCTGCACCCCGCACCCGGCGATGACACCGTCGGCGCGCAGCGAGACGTAGGAGTGGTGCCGGAACGACTCGCGCCGGTGGATGTTGGAGATGTGGACCTCCAGCACCGGCAGGCCGTCGCAGGCGTTGAGCGCGTCCAGGATCGCGACGGACGTGTGCGAGTAGGCGCCCGGGTTGATGACGATGCCGCAGTGGTTCAGGCGGGTCTCGTGGATCCAGTCGACCAGTTCGCCCTCGTGGTTGGACTGCCGGAAGTCCACCGTGCCGCCGTGCGCGGCCGCCGCCTTGACGCACAGGGCCTCGACGTCGGCGAGCGTGTCGGAGCCGTAGATCTCCGGCTGGCGCTGCCCCAGGAGGTTCAGGTTGGGTCCGTTGAGGATCATGATCGGGGCGTTGGCCAGGGTGCGGGGCACGGTTCCTCCGGTCCGTTCGAGCGGTGCGTCCACCAGGGGCGGTCCTTCGGGAACGCCGTTCGGACCCGGTCTATCACGATGCCGCCGAACGTCGACCGCGCTCCCGCGCGCCCCCGTAACCCATGGTCACCGTGGGTAGTTGACGCGGCATGCACGATGTACACACCGTAAGGAAACCCGGCATGCTGCGGCTCGCGACCGCCTCGCTCGCCGGAACGGCCATCGAGTTCTACGACTTCTTCGTCTACGGGACCGCCGCGGCGCTGGTCCTTGGGCCCCTGTTCTTCCCGACGTTCTCGCCGCTGGCGGGGACGCTGGCCGCCTTCGGAACCTTCGGCGTGGGCTTCGTGGCGCGGCCGCTGGGCTCGGTGCTGTTCGGGCACGTCGGGGACCGGCGCGGACGGCGGCCGGTGCTCGTCGCGTCCCTGCTGCTGACCGGCGCCTCGACGGTCGCGGTCGGCTGCGTCCCGTCGTACGACACGATCGGCGTGGCCGCTCCCGTCCTGCTCCTCGTCCTGCGCTTCCTGCAAGGGCTGGGGCTCGGCGGGGAGTGGGGCGGTGCGGTGCTGCTGACCGCGGAACACGCGCCGGCGGAACGGCGCGGGCTGTGGGCGAGCTTCCCGCAGATCGGGCCCGCGGTGGGCTTCCTGCTGGCCAACGGCGTGATGCTGGTCCTGTCGGCGACGCTGTCCGACGCGCAGTTCGCCCAGTGGGGGTGGCGGGTGCCGTTCTGGGCGGCAGGGCTGCTGGCCACGGCGGGGCTGTGGCTTCGCTCGTCGCTCACCGAGAGTCCACGTTTCCTGGAGATCGACGACCCCGCTCGGGTACCGCTCGCCGAGGTCACACGCGACCACTGGCGGCTGGTGCTGCTCACGGCGGGCGCGCTCGCGGCCGGGTACGCGATCTTCTACGCCGTGACGACCTGGTCCCTCGCCTTCGGGACGGAACGGCTCGGGGTGGACCGCACGGTCATGCTCGCCTGCATCATGGCGGCGGTGGTGGTGAAGGGCGCGCTGACGCCGCTGGCGGCGGTGCTGGGCGACCGCTTCGGGCGGCGGCCGATGTGCCTGGCCGGGTGCGCGGGCTCAGTCCTGTGGATGTTCCCGATGGTCGCGCTCCTGGCCACCGGCCAGCCGCTGCTGATGTTCCTCGGCTTCCTGGGCGCGCTGATCGCGTTCATCACGATGTTCGCCGTGATCGCCGCCTATCTGCCGGAACTGTACGAGCCGCGGGTGCGCTGCACCGGCGCCGCGGTCGGGTACAACCTCGGCGGTGTCCTCGGCGGCGCGCTCACACCGATCGTGGCGACGGCACTCGCCGAACACGGCGGACGGGTCCCGTGGGGCGTCGGCGCCTATCTGACGGCCGTCTCGCTGCTCAGCCTCGCCTGCTTCGCCCTGCTGCCGGAGACCCGGCCGGTACGGGTGCCCACGCCGGCGCCGGTCTGGGACTGACCGCCGGTCCCGGGCACGCGCGGAGTCCGGCAGGCGACGACCGCGGCCGGCGGTACCCCGAGGAGCCGGCGCCGGTCAGGGGTTGATCGCCAGCTCCAGGTAGGCGGCGAACAGCACCAGGTGCACGCCGCCCTGGAGCGGCGTGGCCCGGCCCGGCACCACGGTCAGCGAGCTCACCACCACGGTCAGGGCGAGCAGCACCATGTGGGTGGAGCCGAGGCCGAGGACGAGCGGTCCGGAGAGCCACAAGGACGCGAGGGCGACCGCGGGGATGGTCAGGCCGATGCTGGCCATCGCGGAGCCGAGGGCGAGGTTGAGGCTGGTCTGCACCCGGTCGCGGCGGGCGCTCCGCAGCGCGGCGATGGTCTCGGGAAGCAGCACCAGCAGTGCGATGATCACGCCGACCACGGCCTGGTGCAGTCCGGCGGCCTGCACGCCCGACTCGATCGTCGGCGACACTCCCTTGGCGAGGCCCACGACTCCGATCAGGGCGAGGCCCAGCAGTCCCAGGCTGAGCTGTGCGGTGCGGCGGGACGGCGCCTCGGCGTGCTCGTCCGTGGTGATCACCCCGCCCTGCCGGGTGATCGGCAGGAAGTAGTCGCGGTGTCGCACGGTCTGGGTCGCCACGAACAGGCCGTACAGGATCAGTGAGGACAGTGCGGCGAAAGTGAGCTGTACGGAGGAGAACTCGGGGCCCGGCTTGCTCGTGGTGAACGTGGGCAGCACCAAGCTGAGCGTGGCCAGCGTCGCGACTGTCGCGAGGGCGGCGCCGGTCCCCTCGGGGTTGAAGATCGCCGTACCGTGGCGCAGCGAGGCGACGAGGAGGCTCAGGCCGACGATGCCGTTGCAGGTGATCATCACGGCCGCGAAGACCGTGTCCCTGGCCAGGGTCGAGCTCTTGGCCCCGCCGTCCGCCATGAGGGTCACGATCAGGGCGACCTCGATGATCGTGACGGCGACGGCGAGCACCAGGGAGCCGAAGGGTTCGCCCACCCGGTGCGCGACCACCTCTGCGTGGTGCACGGCGGCCAGCACGGCCCCGGCCAGGACCACGGTCACCAGGGCGACCACCGCGCCGGGCAGATCGCGCCCCCAGGTGAGGACGAGCAGGACGATCGCGATCACCGGCACGAGCGACGTCCACTGCGTGGTGAGCGACCTGAGCCGAGCGATCATGGAGCGATCGTCGCAGAGGCGTTCGTCGTTCGCATTTTGCGGCTGCGGGATCAGCATCGCCCCGTCCTGGAGGACGAGGCGATGCGTGGGGCACCCGGCGTAGCACCGGGAGCGGGTGGCGGCAATCAGCCGCGCACCCCTCCCCGTGGCGGTTGTTCCTACGCCTGACGTGGTCAGACGTCGATGCTGTCCTTCGGAGCGCCTTCGCCGGCGGCCCGCGCCGTCTCGGCCGTCGCCTGCTTCCGTGAGGCGCGCAGACTGGTGATCGTGGTGACGATCAGGACGGAGCAGATCACGCCGAGCGAGACCGGGATGCTGATCTCCGGGACGTGCACCCCGGCCTCGTGCAGCGCGTGCAGCACCAGCTTGACGCCGATGAAGCCCAGGATGATCGACAGGCCGTAGGAGAGGTGGACCAGCTTCCTCAGCAGGCCGCCGATGAGGAAGTACAGCTGCCTCAGGCCCATGAGCGCGAACGCGTTGGCCGTGAAGACGATGTAGGGGTCCTGGGTCAGGCCGAAGATCGCCGGGATGGAGTCGAGGGCGAACAGCACGTCCGTCGTACCGATCGCGAGCATCACGACCAGCATCGGGGTCATGACCCGCTTGCCGTTCTGCTGGATCCACAGCTTGGTGCCGTGGTAGCGGTCGGCCACGCCGAAGCGGCGCTCGGCGGCCTTGAGCAGCTTGTTCTCCTCGAACTCCTCGTCGTCCCGGTCGGCCCGGGCCTCCTTGACGAGCTTCCAGGCGGTCCAGATCAGGAAGGCGCCGAAGATGAAGAAGACCCAGCTGAAGCTGGCGAGGATCGCGGCGCCTGCGGCGATGAAGACGGCCCGCAGGACCAGGGCTATGAGCACGCCGACGAGGAGCACCCGCTGCTGGTACTGCGTGGGCACCGCGAATTTCGCCATGATCAGGACGAAGACGAAGAGGTTGTCGACGCTCAGCGACTTCTCGGTGATGAAGCCCGCGAAGAACTCTCCGGCGGGCTGGCCGCCACCGAAGAGGAACAGGCCGAGGCCGAAGAGGCCGGCCAGGGCGATCCAGACGACCGTCCAGATGCCCGCTTCCTTGACGGACACGTCGTGCGGCTTGCGGCCGATGAAGAAGTCGACCGCGATCAGGGCGGCCAGGCCCGCGATGGTAAGGACCCACAGGGTCAGGGAAACATCCACTGCGCCTCCGGCAGTACGTAACGGCAGGTAGTCAGCGTCGTCGCGCTGCCGGAGGTCTCTTCCACCCCGGGCCCGGCGCTCGGAGCGCCTGTGCAGCCGCACGGGCCGACGCCCCGGGATCTGGCCAGATCCGTATTGACGGGTACGCCGCAGCAGATAGGGAGTACTCCCCTCCGTACGGAAAACAGTACCCAATCACCAAGGAAAGGTAAAGCGATTGGCAAAAGAAAGACCAAATATGCAGGTCAGTGCACTTTACGTATGCTTGACGTAAGCGTGGAGGCCGCTATCCGTGCCAGCCGCGACGGGCCGCCGCCACCTGCGTGAGCACGCTCTGCAGGACCTGACTGCCGGGCGGTACGAGCGAGGGCTCGTACGTCCAGGCGTGCCCGACCCACGGGTCGGCGAGGTGGTCGTCCGGCAGCGGGGTCAGTCGCAGCAGCGAGCGCCACAACGGGTCCAGCAACGGACCGTAACCGGCGGCGTCCTCGCGGTCGGCCACCATCATCAGGTGGACACCGACGGCCGGACCCTCGTCCGCGAGATACCGCAGCTGGGTCACGGCACGGTCGTCGAAGCCGTGCGGAAAGTCGTTGACGACGAGCAACTGCTGCGAGGTGTCGAAGCCCGGCGGCAACGAGTCGGCCGCGCCGGCGCGCGCCGCCATCTGGACCAGGTCCACGCGCCGGGTGAGCAGGCCCAGGACGTCCGCCACACCCGCGGCGCCGACGGCGGGCGCAGCGGCCAGCACATCGGTCTGCGCCAGTGGCGCGAGCGAGCGTGCCGCCGAACCGGCCGGGTCGATCACGTGCACGGTGAACTCGCCCGCCGGGTGCACGGCGAGCAGCCGGGCCGCGTGCGCCACCGCTGTCTCCATCGCGAGGTGCCGCAGTTCATGGGCGTCGGCGAACGAACCGTCGGACGATCCGGCCTGTCCGCTGTCGATCCACAGACCGCGCTCCAACGGCAGCCTCACCAGCATCGGAATGCGCAGCTGAGAGGCTTCGGGCAGGTGGAGATCGCCGATGCGCAGCGCCATGGGCATCTCCATCGGCACCCGGTAGCCGTGCCAGACGGGGCTGCCCCAGCCGGCGTACGCCGGCGGCAGCGCGGGCTCGACGACCTCGGCCTCGGCGGTGAGCTGGGCGAGATCCCGGTCCAGGGCCTGCGTGGCCTGGTCGACGAGCCGGCTGTACTTGGCGTGGGCCGCCTCTCGTGCGGCGTCGCCCTGCCCGCCGATCCGGCTGCGCGGGTCGGACAGCACCTGGTCGAGCTCCTTGTCCCGGCGGGAGTCGGCGAAGTCGACGGCACTGCGGTAGGCGGCCGTGGTGCGGGCGAGGTCCTCGAACATGCCCCACACCTGGTTGTAGAGCCGCTCGTCCATGGACCAGCCGGTCGCATCGCCCGCGACGGGCCGCGCGGGCTGCCCGGGCGAGGCCGGGGGCGCGGTGGGCGGGGGCGTCGAGGTTGCGTTCTGCCGACGGGGATGGCTGTAGTCGATCGGACCGGTCCCGGTGGTCGGCGCGGAGGGCGCCGTGACAGCGGAGGGATCGGCCGGCGCGGCGGAGGGCGTGACGGTGGCGTCGGCCGACGTCGTGCCGCCCGGATACGCGGATGGCGGCCCGGGCTGCCCCGGTACCCCGGGCGACTGGAGGGCGTACGGGTCCTGGGGCACAGCAGTGGGCTGCGACGGTACGGGGCCGGTGGCGCCCTGGGCCGACGTGCCACCGTGTTCCGGGCCGCGGGCCGCGGGCTGCCGGGAACGGTCACCGTCCGCAGCGCGCGGGGAGGGTGCCTGGACCGAGCGGGCCAGGCCCTCGGCCACCGCCTCCTGGATACCGGCCGCGAGATGCCGGGCCTCGGGCAGGCCCTGGTCGGTGAGGAGTTCGGCGAGACCGCCCGCGTATCCCTGGCCGACGGCGCGGACCTTCCACGCGCCCTGTCTGCGGTAGAGCTCCACGGCGACGACGGCCGTCTCTGCGTCCAGGCCGGTCATGGTGTAGCTGGCGACCTCGCTGCCGTCCAGGCCCGTGACGGCGACGAACGGTGCCGCGACCACGCCGAAGCGGTCCGGGCCGATGGCGTCGGGCAGGGCGAGCAGCACGCTGAGACGGTGCACGGTCTCCGGCATGGCGGCCAGGTCCACCGCGAGGCGGTGGTCGGCGGCCGCCTGGCGGGAGACCTCGAGACCGGGCAGGGCGGGGGCGCCCGGGTGGGCGACCCACTCGGCACCGTGGATCCTGCCCTGCTCGTCGCCGAGCGTGGCGGCGGCCACGACCGGCCTGCCCGCCGAGACCCGGATCTCCAGACGGACCTGGGAGAGCGGGTGGTTCTGCCCCCGCACCAGCTCGGCCGTCATCGCCTTCGCCCCCTGCTGTCGCCGTGTCGTGTCGTGTGCCGCCTGCGCGGTCGTCCTACAGCAGCGGCAGGATCGCCGGCATCAGGTCCTGGAAGGTGCGGCCGTTGGCCGGGGTACCGAGGGCCGTCATCGACCAGCCGGAGCCGGACCGGTGCACCTTGGCCATGACCTGGGCGGTGTAGGAGCCGCCGCCCGCCAGCGTGTAGCGGGCGAGTTCCTGGCCGTTGGTCTCGTCGACCAGACGGCAGAACGCGTTCTGCACTTCCTGGAAGGTCTGGCCCGTGAAGGAGTTCACGGTGAAGACGATCTGGTCGATGTGGACCGGCACGCGCTGGAGGTCGACGAGCACGGCCTCGTCGTCACCGCCCTGGCCGACACCGCCGACGAGGTTGTCACCGGTGTGGCGCACCGAGCCGTCATCGCTGACCAGGTGGCGGAAGAAGACGACGTCGACGGGCTGCTTGTCCGCGAACAGGACGGCGGAGGCGTCGAGGTCGATCTCCCGGGTGCGCGAGCCGAACAGGCCCCGCCGGGGAGCCGCCTGCCAGCCGAGACCCATGCGGACCGCGGTCAGGCTGCCCCCGTCGTTCTTCTGCAGACTGATGGCCTGACCCTTGGTCATGTTGACGGTCACGGCTTCTTCCCCTCTCGAACTGTCCCCTGTTGCCGCGGATTCCGCGGGTTGTCCAGAACCCTACGCAGTGGCACGTACCGCGCCGAACCCCGGTCCGCACTTTGTGTCGGTCTTGCAACACAGTGCGCTACACCGGGGTCCGGCGGAGCATCGGGATCAGGCCAGGCCCGCTTCCCGCATCTGCCTCAGTTCCTTCTTCATCTCCGACACCTCGTCGCGCAGCCGGGCGGCGATCTCGAACTGGAGGTCCGCTGCGGCGGCGCGCATGCGCTGTGTCAGCTCCTCGATCTGCTCGGCGAGGTCGGCCGCCGGACGGTCGGTCGGCACCGTCTCCTTGTCCTTGCCCCTGGCGGCCTTGCCGGCCTTCGCGCCCTTGGCCGCCTTGCCACCGAGGGAGGGCACCGGGGCCTTCGTGCCGTGCCCGTCCTTCTTCGCCCGGCGATAGCCGGAGCCGAGCAGCTGCTCGGTGTCGACGTCCTCGCGGGCGATCTGCGCCACGATGTCGTTGATCTTCTTGCGCAGCGGCTGCGGGTCGATGCCGTGCGCCGTGTTGTACGCGACCTGCTTCTCGCGCCGTCGGTTGGTCTCGTCGATGGCCCGCTCCATCGCCGGGGTGATCTTGTCGGCGTACATGTGGACCTGGCCGGAGACGTTGCGCGCGGCGCGGCCGATGGTCTGGATCAGGGAGGTGCCGGAGCGCAGGAAGCCCTCCTTGTCGGCGTCGAGGATCGCCACCAGGGAGACCTCGGGCAGGTCGAGTCCCTCACGCAGCAGGTTGATGCCCACGAGGACGTCGAACTCGCCGGAGCGCAGTTCACGCAGCAGTTCGACGCGGCGCAGGGTGTCGACGTCGCTGTGCAGATAGCGCACCTGGATGCCGAGTTCCAGGAAGTAGGCGGTGAGGTCCTCGGCCATCTTCTTGGTGAGCGTGGTGACCAGGACGCGCTCGTCCTTCTCGACCCGCCCCCGGATCTCGTGGACCAGGTCGTCGATCTGCCCCTCGGTGGGCTTGACGACGACCTCCGGGTCGATGAGCCCGGTGGGCCGGATGATCTGTTCGACGACGCCGTCCCCGCGCGAGAGCTCGTACTTGCCGGGAGTCGCCGACAGATAGACCGTCTGTCCGACGCGCTCCTGGAACTCCTCCCACTTCAGTGGGCGGTTGTCGAGGGCGGAGGGCAGCCGGAAGCCGTGGTCGACGAGAGTCCGCTTGCGGGAGGCGTCACCCTCGTACATGGCGCCGATCTGCGGCACGGTGACGTGCGACTCGTCGATGACGAGCAGGAAGTCGTCGGGGAAGTAGTCGAGCAGGGTGTTCGGCGGCGAGCCGGGCAGGCGGCCGTCGAAGTGCATCGAGTAGTTCTCGACGCCGGAGCAGCTGCCGATCTGGCGGAGCATCTCGAGGTCGTAGGTGGTCCGCATCCGCAGGCGCTGCGCCTCCAGGAGCTTGCCCTGCTTCTCCAGCTCGGCCAGACGCTCCCCGAGCTCCTTCTCGATGTCGTTGACAGCCCGCTCCATGCGCTCGGGGCCGGCGACGTAGTGGGTGGCGGGGAAGACGTACAGCTGCTCGTCGTCACTGATGATCTCGCCGGTGAGCGGGTGCAGGGTGGACAGCGCCTCGATCTCGTCGCCGAACATCTCGATGCGGACGGCCAGCTCCTCGTAGACCGGGAAGATCTCGATGGTGTCGCCGCGGACCCGGAAGCTGCCACGGCTGAACGCCACGTCGTTGCGCGTGTACTGGATGTCCACGAAACGGCGCAGCAGCTGGTCGCGGTCGATCTCGTCACCGACGCGGAGCGGGACCATCCGGTCCACGTACTCCTGCGGGGTGCCGAGGCCGTAGATGCAGGAGACCGAGGCGACCACGATCACGTCGCGGCGGGTGAGCAGCGAGTTGGTCGAGGAGTGGCGCAGCCGCTCGACCTCCTCGTTGATCGAGGAGTCCTTCTCGATGTAGGTGTCCGACTGCGGGACGTAGGCCTCTGGCTGGTAGTAGTCGTAGTACGAGACGAAGTACTCGACCGCGTTGTTCGGCAGCAGTTCGCGGAACTCGTTCGCCAGCTGGGCGGCCAGGGTCTTGTTCGGCGCCATCACGAGGGTGGGGCGCTGGAGCTTCTCGATCATCCACGCGGTGGTGGCGGACTTGCCGGTGCCGGTCGCGCCGAGCAGGACGACGTCCTTCTCACCGGCCTCGATGCGCCGCGCCAGTTCGGCGATGGCCGCCGGCTGGTCGCCGCTGGGCTGGTAGGGGCTGACGACCTCGAAGGGCGCCACCGTGCGTTCGATGTGGGAAACGGGCCGCATGGAGTCCACCGTACGACCCCCCACTGACAACGGGGTCGGCTCAGCGGCCCTGCGCGGTCCCCGAGCGGCCTTGTGCCGGATCCCGGCGGGGCCGCAGCGGCACGCGGCGGCCGGGGTGCTCCACCGCGGGATGGGCCGGGACGCCGGGTTTGTGCTCGGCGGCGGGCCTGGCGGGCTTGCCCATGATCATCAGTGGATCGAACACCACGACGGCGCCGGCGAGGCAGAGGAAGGCGAGCGGGCCGATGAGCATCGGCGCCAGCAGTGACGCGGGCGAGTCGCCGGGGGTGGCGTCGGGCGTCGTATGGAGGTGGACGCTGAGGGCTGCCATCCCCGTGTAGTGCATGCCGCTGACGGCGAGCCCCATCACGAGGCTCGCGCCGACGCTCCAGAGCAGCCCCCTGACCTGGCCGGCCGCCCACAGGGCGGCGGTGGCGGCGACCATCGCGATGACGACGGAGGCGGCGACGGTGACGGTGTTGTACTCCAGCTTCCCGTTCAGCCGCAGGCCGGCCATTCCCAGGTAGTGCATCGAGGCGATGCCGAGGCCGGTGATCGTGCCCCCGGTGAAGAGGGCCGTTCCGCTGGCGCCCTTGTAGCCGACGATGAAGATCCCGACGCCCACCATGACGATGGCGACGCCGAGACTGGCGTACGTCGTCGGCTTGTCGTAGTGGATCGGCGCCTCATGGACCGAGAAGCCCATCATGGCGATGAAGTGCATGGTCCATATGCCGGAGCCGATCGCCGCCGAGCCGAGGGCCAGCCAGCCAAGACGCCAGGAGTGGGCGACGAGCAGGGCTCTGGTGGTGCACCGCAGGCCGAGAGCGCCACCGAGGCAGGCCATGAGAAACGCCACCACCGGTGTGACGAGCCCGTAGCTGAATCCGTCGACCGTGCCTTGCATGCGCGGCTGCCCTTCCGCCCTGTTGCGTCCTGGAATTCCCCGAAATGCGCCCCCCCTCCCAGGACCGCACGAGCGGTCAGGGTTCAGGCAGAGAGTATGACCCCCACTGGAATGGTCGAACGATTTTCCGGCAAAGAAACACGCCTTTGCCGCACATGTGCGGTACCAGTGAGCGGACTTGGGCAACTCCGTTCAATCCGTGGTCATGCCGCGCACCCCTCGCCGTCGACTCTCTGCTGTCACAGTTGAGCTGTCCGTGATCGCTCGACGCGAGGAGTTCGCATGTACGCGCGCGCACTTGCCGCCCTGACGACCGCGCTCCTGGCCACCATGGCCCTGCTGACCCCGTCCTCCGACGCCCGGGCCCACACCGACCCGCAGCCCACGGTCATCGCCCACCGGGGCGCTTCCGCCTATGCCCCCGAGAACACCCTGGCCGCAGTCGACCGAGCGGCCGCGCTGGGCGTCGGCTGGGTGGAGAACGACGTCCAGCGCACCAGGGACGGCCGGCTCGTGGTGATCCACGACGACAGCCTCACGCGCACGACAGATGTGAAGAAGGTCTTCCCCGGCCGCTCCCCCTGGAAGGTGAAGGACCTCACGGCCGCCGAGATCGCCCGCCTCGACGCGGGGCGCTGGTTCGGCCCCGCCTACGCGGGCGCGCGCGTGCCGACGCTGGAGCAGTACATGCGCCGTGTCGAGAGCAACCACCAGAACCTGCTCCTGGAGATCAAGAATCCGGAGCTCTACCCGGGCGTCGAGGAACAGATCCTCAAGCTCCTCGGCGACCTGGGCTGGCTCGACCGGGAGCACCTCGCCCACCGGCTGATCGTGCAGAGCTTCAGCGCGGACAGCCTGCGCACCGTCCATGGCCTGAGGCCCGGTATCAGGACCGGGTTCCTCGGCAGGCCGTCGGTGGCGGACCTGCACACGTACGCGGCGTTCGCCGACGAGATCAACCCCTCGAACGCCTCCCTGTCCCGGGCCTACGTGTCCACGGTCCACGCGCTGACCGGGCCGCACGGCAGCCCGATGAAGGTCTCCGCCTGGACCGTCGACGACGCGGCGACCGCCCGGCGGGTCGCCCGCTACGGGGTCGACGGGGTCATCAGCAACAAGCCCGACGTGGTGCGGCAGGCCCTGTCGGGGTGCTGACCCGCACCGGGCCCTGGAAGCCGACGTCGCGTTCCCTGGGTGCGTGGTCCGTGCCCGTTCGCGGCCTGCCGTCCGTGCCTGGTCCGTGCCGATTCACGGCCTGTCGTCCGTGCCTGGTCCGTGCCGGTTCACGGCCTGTCGTCCGTGCTCGTCGGCGGGGGCGCTGTCAGTGGCGGGTCGTACGGTGGGTCGCATGAACAGCCATGGGCAGTACGAGCAGCAGGTCGTGTGGACCGTCGTCCCCACCGACATCGGTCCGCTGCTGCTGGCCGCGACCGGGGAGGGTCTGGTCAACGTCGTGTTCCACGCCACGGACGAGGTACGCGACAAGGCGCTGGACCGGCTCGCGGGCCGACTGGGCACCGAGCCCGTCGAGGCGTCCGGCTCCCCCCTGCTGGCCGAGGCGATACGCCAGCTCGAGGCGTACTTCGCGGGTGAGCGGCGCGACTTCGATCTGCCGCTGGACTGGTCGCTGATCTCGGGCTTCAACCGGCAGGTGCTGCGGGAGCTGGCCTCCGGTGTCCCGTTCGGCGCGGTCGTCGGCTACGGCGATCTGGCGGGCCGCGTCGGCCAGCCGGGCGCGGCCCAGGCGGTGGGTGTGGCGATGGGTTCCAACCCGCTGCCCGTGATCGTGCCCTGCCACCGGGTCGTCGAGCGCGACGGCGGCATCGGCGGGTTCGGGGGCGGCCTGGAGACCAAGCGGAAGCTGCTCGCTCTGGAAGGGGTACTGCCCGAGCCGCTCTTCTGAGCCGCGCCTCTGCGCCTCGCCCCTCAGCCACCGCCTCTCAGCCCCGCCCTTCAGCCACTTCTCCGAGCCGCGCCTCTGCCGTCTGGTGTCGTCTGGTCTCGTGCCCCGCCCGCGCGAGGGTTTGACCGGGCGCGCCGCCCGCCAGAGATGAGGGAGAAACCGCAAGACAGGAGGCAGGCGCGTGGTGCTGAAGGTGTCCGAAGAGGTACGGGAAGCGATCGACGCCCGTCGACCGGTGGTGGCGCTGGAGTCCACGATCATCGCGCATGGGCTGCCACGCCCGCGCAACCTACAGGTCGCGCTGGAGCTGGAGGCGGCCGTACGGCAGGAAGGCGCCATACCGGCGACGATCGCCGTACTCGACGGGCGGCCCCACGTCGGCCTCGACAAGGACCAGTTGGAGCGGGTCGCGAACGAGGACGGGATCCGCAAGCTCGGCCATCGTGACCTGCCGCTCGCGGTGGCCTCCGGGGCGAGTGGGGCGACGACGGTGTCGGCGACGGCGCTGCTGGCCACGCTCGCGGGTGTACGGGTGTTCGCGACGGGTGGGCTCGGCGGGGTGCACCGCGAGTGGACGGTGACGCAGGACGAGTCGGCGGACCTGGGCCTGCTGGCGCGCACCCGGATCACGGTGGTGTGCGCGGGCGTGAAGTCCATCCTGGACGTGCCGGCGACGCTCCAGCGACTGGAGACGCTGGGGGTCGCGGTGGCCGGGTACGGCACGGACCGCTTCCCCGGCTTCTACCTGTCCGACTCGGGCCATCCCGTGGACTGGCGACTGGACACCCCGGAACAGGTGGCGGACGTGATGCGGGCGCAGGACGCGGTCGACGGTCCGGAGTCGGCGTTGATCGTCGCCAACCCGGTCCCCGAGGGCGAGCAGCTGGATCCCGAGCTGCACGCGCGCGTGCTCGCCGACGCGCTGCACGCGTGCGAGGAGGAGGGGATCACCGGACAGGCGGTCACACCGTTCCTGCTCGGCTACCTCGTGCGCCACACGGACGGTGCCTCGCTGAGCGCCAATCTGGCGGCCGTGCGCGGCAACGTACGGCTGGCGGGCCGGATCGCCGCGGCGTGGGCCGCGGGGTGACGCTCCGACGGGACGGCGCGCTGCTGGTCGTGGGAGACGTGGTCACCGACGTCGTGGCCCGGCATCGGGGGCCGCTCGCCTCCGGCACCGACACGGCCGCCGCGATCCGGACCCTGCCCGGTGGCGCGGGCGCCAACGTGGCGTGCTGGGCGGCCCACGGAGGCTGTCCCGATGTGCGGCTCCTCGGGCGGGTGGGCACGGACGCGGCCGCGTGGCACGAGCAGGAGCTGGCCCGCCACGGGGTGCGTCCGCGGCTCGTCGTGGACCCCGAGGCGCCGACCGGGACGGTGGTCTGCCTGGTCGACACGGGGGACGGGGGCGAGCGGACGTTCCTCACGGACAGCGGCGCGTCCCTGCGGCTCGACCCGGGTGACTGGTCGGACGCGCTGCTCGACGGGGTCGCGTGGCTCCATCTGTCGGGCTATCTGCTGTTCTCGGAGCCGAGCCGGGCGCTGGTGGCGGTGGCGCTGGAGTCGGCCCGCGCGCGTGGCGTGCCGGTGAGCCTGGATCCCGCGTCGGCCGGATTCCTCGTCGGTCTGGGTGTCGGCCGCTTCCTGGACCTCGTCGAAGGGGTGGAGGTCCTGCTGCCGAGCCGGGACGAGGCGTGTCTGCTCACCGGGCTGCCCGATGCGGCGGACGCGGCGGCCAAGCTGAGCCGCCACGTCCCGCTGGTGGTCGCCAAACAGGGTGCCGACGGTGCGCTGGTGGCGCGGTCCGGCGCCGTGCGGGCCCGCGTTCCCGCCGTGCCGGCGACGCCCCGGGACAGCACGGGAGCGGGCGACGCCTTCACCGGGGCCTTCCTCGCGGCCCTGCTCGCCGGCGGCGCGCCCGAGGAGGCGGCGGCCGAAGGGTGCCGGGCGGGGGCGCGGGCGGTAGAACGAGTGGGCGGGAGACCGCCCGGCTCCGGGTGAGGCGAGAGCGGCGGAGCGCGGAGCCGAAGCGCCGGGCCCGGGCGGGGGCCCGGGCCCGGACACGGCACGGTTCGGACACGAATCCGAGCGTGCCCGGCCCGGGCACGAATCCGTACGGTCCCCGGGCACGAGTCCCTGCGGGCCCGGGGCGCGGACAGGGGCACGAACCCGAACTCGGAGTCGGTGCCGGCCCGGGGCGCGGACAGGGGCACGAACCCGAACTCGGAGTCGGTGCCGGCCCGAACGCGGAGTCGATGCGGGCCCGAACGCGGAGTCGGTGCGGGCCCGAACTCGGAGTCGGTGCGGGCCCGAACGCGGAGTCGGTGCGGGCCCGAACGCGGAGTCGGTGCGGGCCGCGGCCACGCCGTGGGCAGCCGCCCCGCGAGGCGGCCCGGACACCTGAGGCCCGGATGTCCCGGGCCCGAATGTCCCCGGGCCGGACGTCCCGGACCTGGAGGCCCGGCGGCCCGGTTTTCGGGACCCGGCAGTCCGGGGCCAGGATGCCCCAGCCCCTTCCTCCCCAAGCCCTCCCAAAGCCCTCCCGAAGCCCTCCCGAAGCCGCCTCCGGGGTCCTCCCGAAGCCGTCCGGAGTCTGCTGGAGCCCCGCCCTCCAAGGCTTCCTCGTCCAGATCCGGCCTGCCTACGCCTTGCGTCCCCACGCCGAGATCATCGGGGCTGTGGCCAGGTCCATGCTGCCGGATGCCACGTTCGCCAGATGGCGGTCGATGTCCCCGTCCGTGGCCAGACCGGCGGTGACGAGTTGGCCGCGGATCTGACGGACCGTGGCGGACTCCAGGGCGGCGCAGGCGGGTGAGGTGACCGGGAAGTACGCGTCGGCCTCGACCTGGCGCAGCCCGGCCTCGCGCAGCAGGCGCGGGAGCTTGCGCCCGTAGGAGAGGTCGGCGCCACGATCGGCGAGGAGCTTACGGAATCCGTGCCGCAGCCGGTTCGCCAACCGCTGCTCGGGGCCGCGCTCGTCGGGGCACAGGAGGGGCTGAAGCGCGGGATCGGCGTCTTCGAGCAGGAGCCGTCCGCCGGAGCGCAGGGCTTTGATCATCGACTGCAACGCCCGCTCGCGGTCCGGTACATGAACGAGGACGAGCCGAGCGTGCACCAGGTCGAAACCCTCTACCGGCGGCTCCTGCGTACCCACGTCGTGGACTCGCACCTCGACCGGTGGACGGGCCACCTTGGCGAGCCGCGAGGTGTCGATGTCGGTCGCGACGACCTTGCCGGTCGGCCCGACCTTCTTGGCCAGCCAGGACACCACGGAGGTACCGCCGGCGCCGACTTCCCAGCAGCGCCAGCCGGGCCCGACACCGAGCCTTTCCAGGTGCCGGAAGGTCGTGGGGTCGAAGAGGTCGGCGAAGGCGTCGAATCGTTCTGCCGCCTCGGTCTGCTGATTGTCGAGGAGATATCCGTCGGTTCGCGTCATGCTGCGATCATCCCAGTTGCCCCGCTTGTCCCGGGTGGTCGACGCTCCGGGCGACGAGCCGCCCGGCAGCCCCGCAGCCCCCCAGCTCCCCAGCCCCGCAGCCCCCCAGCCCGGCAGCCCGGCAGCCCGGCAGCCCGGCAGCCCGGCAGCCCGGCAGCCCGGCAGCCCGGCAGCCCGGGCGGCAACGGCCCGGACGCGGTTCCGTCACAGCACGGGACCGGTTCGTCCACAGCCGGGTGCTGAGCGGAATCCTCCGTTCCCACAGGCTTTCCCGGCCTTCACCCAAGCCTGGCAAACTGGCACGCCAGGGCGCGGAAGTACGGCGCGGGGAGATCCACGCAAGGAGATCCAGATGTCCATGGCAGGGAATCTGCGGAAGGTCACAGGCCTCGGCGGGGTCGGCGGCCTGCGCAAGGTCGCACGGCTGGCTCGGCGGCGCCCGCGCGTCGACCTGAGCCATCCCGTGCGGTCCCCGCTGGGCTCCTCCGTGGTGAACTGCGTGACCTACCGGGACGGCGTGCGGGCTCCGGGCGGCCACGATCTGGTCGACGCCGTGGAGCGGGTGCGCAAGAGCGGCGACGGTTTCGTCTGGCTCGGCCTCCACGAGCCCACGGACCAGGAGTTCGCGGGCATCGCCGAGCTGTTCGACCTGCATCCGCTCGCGGTCGAGGACGCGGTCGAGGCCCACCAGCGCCCCAAGGTCGAGCGGTACGGCGAGACACTGTTCGCGGTGTTCAAATCGGTCTGCTACGTCGAGCACGAGGAACTCACCGCGACCAGCGAGGTGGTGAACACCGGCGAGATCATGGTGTTCGTCGGCCATGACTTCGTGATCACGGTGCGGCACGGCCGGCACGGCTCACTGGGTCCGTTGCGCGAGGAACTGGAGAGCAACCCCGCCCAGCTCGCGAAGGGTCCGTCCGCGGTGCTGCACGCGGTCGCGGACCATGTGGTCGACGACTACCTCAGTGTCACCGATTCGGTACACCTGGACATCGACCAAGTCGAGACGGACGTGTTCACGGCGGACGGCGGACGGGCCGACCCGGGTCGCATATATCAGCTCAAGCGGGAACTCCTGGAGCTGAAGCGGGCGGTGGTCCCGCTCGCCCGGCCGCTCCAGGATCTCTCCGACCGGCCGATGCGGGTGGTCGACCCGGAGATACAGGCCTACTTCCGCGACGTCTCCGACCATCTGCTGCGGGCCACGGAGCAGGTCGCCGCGTTCGACGAACTGCTCAACTCCATTCTTCAGGCGCACCTCGCACAGGTCACCGTCGCGCAGAACGAGGACATGCGGAAGATCACGGCGTGGGCGGCGGTGATCGCCGTACCGACGATGGTCTGCGGGCTGTACGGAATGAACTTCGACCATATGCCCGAGCTGCACTGGCGGTTCGGCTACCCCCTGGTCATAGGCGTGATCGTGGCGGCCTGTCTGGTGCTGTACCGCGGCTTCCGGCGCAACGGCTGGCTCTGACCGGCGGTCGCGGCGGGAGCGGCGTTCAGGCCGCGAAGCCCACGACCGAGGTGTGGGGATCGGCGAGGTCGAAGACCGACCGCCGATGCGGGGACCGCCGCGGAGGTCGCGCGCCTCCTGGAGCACCTTCCGGACCACGCTTCCGTACCGGATCAACCGCCCCACGCCGGGTGCCGTGGATCGTCGGCGCGCACCAGGACGTCGGCCGTGCCGGCGGGGCCGGTCTCCCGTTCGTACCGCTCGAAGGCGGGGAGCGTCCAGTGGTCGGCCTCGGGGGTACGGCGACGCAGGGCGGCCGGGGAGAGGAGGACGTGGACGGTCAGGTCGAACGGGAACCAGTGCCGCAGCAGGAGGGGGCCGTGCAGCAACAAGATGCCGCCGGGCGGGAGTTGGACGTAGGGGCTGCGGGTGGCGCGGTCGGTGACCGGGTCCCAGAGGTCGGGCAGGATCCGGCCGTCGCCGCCGGGTTCGAGGGGGCCGAACACCTCGCGCCACAGGGCGCCGGTGTCGAACCAGCCGTTGTAGTAGGCCTCCACGTCGTGGTGGCCGTACTCCAGTCGCAGCGAGGCAGGGCGCAGGAAGCCCTCCGTGGCCACGACGCGCGAAGGCCGACCGCGTACGCGCAGGGCTTCGGCGACCCGTTCGGCGAGATCTCCGGGGCGGGCCGCCGGGGCGCCGTCGAAGGCGATCCGCGGCCAGGGACTGCCGTCGCCCGGCTTCAGGTCGAGCAGCCGCTCGGCGAGGAGGTCGCCGAGCCGTTCCCAGGTGATCGCTTCGAGTCGCACACGGCCATGATGCCGCGTCGGCCCGGCATCCGGCGGTGGCCGACCGTACGCAGGAGCGGAGGTCCGTCGGCGGGGCGGTGCCCGACGGACCCGGGACGGCGTGGGAACGTGCCCAGCAGCGGGAATGAAGGCGGTATGGCGCTCCTCGCAACTCCTGAGACCAGTAGCGGACTTCTCGTTTTCCAGCCGCTGCGGCGAAAGCAGTGCGCCGGGTGCCGTCGTGGGCCGCTGCCGATGCTCGTCCTCGAAGGCGGGGTGCCGCGCTGCCTCGACTGTGCCGATCTGGGGCATCTGGTGTTCCTGCCGCGCGGCGACACGGCACTGACCCGCAGGACCCGGGAGGAGAGCGCGCTGTCGGCGGTGGTCGTGCGCTTCAACCGGCGCAAGGCCCGTTACGAGCGCCAGGGTGTCCTGGTCGAGGAAGCCGCGCTGGCCCGGGCCGAGGAACGCTGCCTCGCGGACGCGGAGGCACGGCGACGGCGCCGGGTACGGGACGCCCGGCGGCGGGCGGCCGAGGACGTGCGGTTCACGGACGCGTTCGCGGCGGAGATCCGGCGGCTGTTCCCCGGCTGTCCGGCAGGGCGGGCGCGGGCCGTCGCGGCGCACGCGTCGGCGCGGGGCAGCGGCCGGGTGGGCCGCAGCGCGGCCGGGCGGGCGCTGTCCGAGGCGGCGGTGGTCTCGGCGGTCGTGGCCTCCGTACGGCACCTGGACACGCCGTACGACCAACTGCTCATGGACGGTGTGCCCCGGCACGAGGCGCGGCGGCGGATCGCGGCGGACGTGCAGTCGGCGCTGGTCGCATGGCGGCAGGAGGAACGCGGCTCCGCCGGGTGAGCCACGGACGGGCGGGGCGGGCAGGGCGGCCGAGGCGGCAGGACGGACCGGGGCGGGGGCGAGGCGGGCGACGCGGGCGGACCGGGGCGGGGGCCGCGAGGCGGGCGACGCGGGCGGGCCGGACGGCGGCGCGCACGCCTCGGCGCTTCTCGACCATGACCACTGTTCACGTATGCGATTTCACTTGTGGTGACGGAAGGTGCCGGGCAAGATCTCGGCTCGACGGGCGGGAGCTGACGTAGAGATGATCGACGGACCGTACTTGGTACTGGCGGCGCTGGGTGTCCTCGGCTCCGCGCTGATGGCCGGGGTGTTCTGTGCCTTCTCGGTGCTGGTGATGCGGGGGCTCGCGGCGCTTCCGCCGGCCCAGGGGGTCGCCGCGATGAACGCGATCAACTCCTCCGCCATGACACCCGCGTTCATGATCGTGTTTCTTGGGGCGGCCGCGTTGTGCGCGGTGATCGCCGTGGTGACGTTCGTCCTGTGGCCCGACGACGGGACCATCGAGTTGCTGTCGGGCAGCGCGCTGTACCTGGTCGGTTCGTTCGGGGTGACGGTGGCCGCGAACGTGCCGCGCAACGAGCAGCTGATGAAGCTGGAGGCGGGCACCCCGGAAGCGGTCAGGTACTGGCCGGTGTACGTGCGCGAGTGGACGCTGTGGAACCACGTGCGGGCGCTGGCCTCGGCCGCCGCCGCGGTCGCGTACCTGCTGGCGCTGGTCTGAGAGGGCGCAGGTCCACGAGCCGGTACCGGCCCGAGGGGTACCGGCCCTGAGCCGGCACCGGTGGCGCGAAACGCTGTCGGCCACTCTGCGGGGGTGGGCGAGGGGACGTATCGTGGCGACAGGGGTGCCGCCCGATATGTACGGCCCGCCGCACGCGCAGGCAAGGAAGACGGCCATGGCCGATCCCAAGGGTTTCATGACCACGCCCCGCCAGGAATGGCCCCGCCGGCCCGTCGAGGAGCGGGTCCGGGACTGGGACGAGGTCTACGTCCCCGGTGCGCTGCTGCCCATCATCAGCAAGCAGGCCGACCGCTGCATGGACTGCGGCATTCCGTTCTGCCACGATGCCTGCCCGCTCGGCAACCTGATCCCCGAGTGGAACGACCTGGTCTCCCGGGAGGACTGGCGGGCGGCGAGCGAGCGGCTGCACGCCACGAACAACTTCCCCGAGTTCACCGGACGGTTGTGTCCGGCGCCCTGCGAAGCGGGGTGCGTGCTCGCGATCAACCAGCCGGCCGTGACCATCAAGAACGTGGAGTGCGCGATCGCCGACCGCTCCTGGGCTGAGGGCTTCGTCTCGCCTCGGCCGCCGGACCGGCTGTCCGGGCGGACCGTGGCGGTGATCGGCTCGGGCCCCACCGGGCTCGCCGCGGCCCAGCAGCTGACGCGGGCCGGGCACACCGTCGCCGTGTACGAGAAGGACGACCGGCTCGGCGGCCTGATGCGGTACGGCATACCCGAGTTCAAGATGGAGAAGCTCCATCTGGAGCGGCGGTTGGAGCAGATGCGGGGCGAGGGAACCAAGTTCCGCACGTCGACGGTGGTCGGCCGGGACGTCGGGGCCGCCGAACTGCGGACGCGCTACGACGCCGTGGTGATCGCCACGGGAGCCACAGCCTGGCGGGAACTCACGGTCCCGGGAAGGGAGTTGACCGGCATCCATCAGGCGATGGAGTACCTGCCGCTGGCCAACCGGGTGTGCGAGGGGGACCTCCAGGCGTCCCCGATGTCGGCCGCGGGAAAGCACGTCGTGATCGTCGGCGGCGGCGACACCGGAGCGGACTGTCTGGGCACGGCGGTGCGTGACGGGGCGGCGTCCGTCACGCAGTTGGACATCTACGCGCTGCCGGGTGCCGACCGCGACGAGGACACCGAGCCCTGGCCGACGTACCCGAAGGTCTACCGCCTGTCGGCCGCGCACGAGGAGGCCCGCGACCTGGAGACGGCGCCGGCGGCGGATGCGGACGCGCGGCTGTTCGCGGCGTCCACGCTCCGCTTCACCGGCGACGGGGACGGGCACGTGCGGTCGCTGCACCTGGTCGAGGTGGACGCGCAGCGGCGACCGCTGACCGGCTCCGTACGGACCCTCCCCGCCGACTTCGTGCTGCTGGCCCTCGGCTTCTCCGGACCCGTCCGGGAGGACGGGCTCATCGACCAGCTGGGCCTGGGGCTCGAGCCGCGCGGCACGATCAGCCGGGACGGCGACTTCGCGACGAACGTCCCCGGGGTGTTCGCCGCGGGGGACGCGGCCCGGGGACAGTCGCTCATCGTGTGGGCGATCGCGGAGGGACGGGCGGTGGCGGCGGCCGTCGACCGCTATCTGAACGGGAGTTCATGCCTTCCGGCACCGATCGGACCGTACGACCGGCCCATGGCCGTTTGAAATCCGCGTGGCCGTATGAACGGTCCGCGTGGCCGTATGAACGGTCCGCGTGGCCGTATGAACGGTCCGCGTGGCCGTATGAACGGTCCGCGGCGGTGGGGCCGGAGCTAGCGGCGCTCGTCCGTACCCGCCACCTTCGCCGTGGACAGCGCCACCCGGTTCCAGGTGTTGATGGCGAGGATCAGGGCCAGCAGGTGGGCCAGTTCCTGCTCGTCGAAGTGGGCCGCGGCCTGGGCGTAGACGGCGTCCGGGACGCCGGCGTCGGCCACCAGGGTCACCGCCTCGGTCAGGGCGAGGGCGGCCTGCTCCTTCTCGGTGAAGAAGTGGCGGGCCTCTCGCCAGACGGCGACCATGTGCAGCCGGTCCTCGCTCTCGCCGGCCTTGCGGGCGTCGTTGGTGTGCATGTGGAGGCAGTACGCGCAGTGGTTGAGGTGCGAGGCGCGGATCTGGACGAGTTCGACGAGGGCCGGGTCGAGTCCGTCGCGGGCGGCGGCGTCGAAGCCGATGAGGGCGCGGAAGACCTTCGGAGCGGCCTTCGCGAGGTTGAGGCGGCTCATCGCGTTCGTGTGCGGGCCGGTGTTCGCGTCCGTGTGCGTGTGCGTCGTCATGTGCATCAACCTACGGCCTGGAAAGACCCCTAGTAGGGTGCATTTTCATGACGGAATCGTGGGTCAATTCGGCGGAGCGGATCGGCAGTGACCTGCATCTGGAGCTGTCGCCGTCCGGCTCGGGCGGACGGCGGGCCGCGCTCATGCGGGCGCTGCGCGAGGCCGTGCGCAGCGGCCGGCTGACGCCCGGGACGCGGCTGCCGCCGTACCGCTCGCTCGCCGCCGATCTCGGCGTCGCCCGCAACACGGTGGCGGACGCGTACGCGGAGCTCGTCGCGGAGGGCTGGCTGACGGCCCGCCAGGGCTCGGGCACGCGGGTGGCGGAGCGGGCCGAACCCCTGCGGCGGGCCGCACGCGTGCCCAAGCAGGCACCGCCCCGCGCGCGTGGCCCACGGCACGACCTACGGCAGGGCACTCCGGACGCGTCGTCCTTCCCACGCGCGGCCTGGCTGGCCTCCTACCGGCGGGCCCTCCAGGAGGCGCCCAACGAGGTGTTCGGGCCGGGTGACCCCGCCGGCCGCGTGGAACTGCGGGAGGCCCTCACCGAGTACCTGGCACGCGCGCGTGGCGTCCGTACGGAGCCGGGGCGGATCGTGATCTGCTCCGGCTTCGCGCACGCTCTGCGGCTGCTGTTCGGCCAGGGCGCGGGAGGCGTGCTGCGCGGCCCG
The DNA here is from genome assembly GCF_042735715.1 of Streptomyces sp. NPDC059582. Classification (NCBI taxonomy): domain Bacteria; kingdom Bacillati; phylum Actinomycetota; class Actinomycetes; order Kitasatosporales; family Streptomycetaceae; genus Streptomyces; species Streptomyces sp. NPDC059582. Next base: position 25,348 of record NZ_JBHWCC010000033.1, on the reverse strand, counting down.
CTGGCCGTCGAGGCGTACGGGCTGGGCTTCCACCGGGAACTGCTCGCGGCGGCGGGCGTACGGACCGTTCCCCTGCCCCTGGACGAACACGGGGCGCGCGTCGACGGGTTGGGGCGTGAGCGGGGCGTGCTTCTGACGCCGGCGCACCAGTTCCCGACCGGCGGCCCACTGCACGCCGCTCGCCGGGCCGCGGTGATCGACTGGGCACGCGCGCGTGACGCGGTGGTCGTCGAGGACGACTACGACGGGGAGTTCCGCTACGACCGCAAGCCGGTCGGCGCCGTCCAGGGTCTCGACCCCGACCGGGTGATCCACATCGGCTCGGTCAGCAAGAGCCTGTCGCCGGCGCTGCGGCTGGGGTGGATGGTCCTGCCGCAGCGGTACGTCGGCGCCGTACTGGCCGCCAAGGGCGAACGCGAGGCGTGGGCGAGTGTGCCGGACCAGTTGGGCCTCGCCGACTTCATCGTCTCGGGGTCGTACGACCGTCATGTGCGGCGGATGCGGCAGCGTTACCGGAGCCGCCGCAACCGGCTCGTCGAGGCGCTGGCCACGCGGGCCCCGCATGTCGAGGTCACCGGGGTCGCGGCCGGTCTGCACGCGGTGCTCCGGCTGCCGCCGGGAACCGAGCGGTCCACGGTCAAGGCGGCCGTCTGGCAGGGCGTCGCGCTGGACGGCCTCGCCGCGTTCCGGCACCCGGAGACGGACATGGCGGCGCCGGACGGGCTGGTGGTGGGGTACGCGACACCGCCGGAACACGCGTACGGGGCGGCGGTCGAGGCCCTGTGCGAGGTACTGCCACCACCGTGAGCCCGTGTGTGCCCCGGCGGGACCACCGCAGCCCACAGAGAACCGGGGCGGGGCGCCACGGCGGCCGTGACCCGACCAGCACGCGTGAGCCCCGGGGGGCCGCGGACCACCAACCCCCATGAACCCCGGGGGCCACGGACCACCAACACCCATGAGCCCCGGGGGCCTGGAACCCACGGCACCCACGATCCCCCGGAGCCCCGCCCCCGGCCCTCGTGTCCTACGCCCCCCGTGTCCTACGCCCCGTCCTCCACCGCCCTTCACACTCCTACGCTTTGCGGCCCACCGCCCCGTACCCGGGGATGATCCCGTCGTCCTGTCCCGGAACCGGTTCGCCCAGTTCCGGGTGCCACTCGGGCACGACCGAGACGCCGGGCTCGACCAGTTCCAGACCGTCGAAGAACCGGCCGAACTCGTCGCGGGAGCGGAGCGCCAGGGTGACGCCCGCCGCGCGGAGCTTCTCGGTCGCAGCCGCCGACTCCTCCGGGGTGAAGTCGGCGGTGGCGTGGGTCATCATCAGGTAGCTGCCGGAGGGGAGTTCGGCCAGCAGCCGGTCGACCAGCTCGTGTGCGCCGTCCGCGTCGGAGATGAAGTGCAGCAGTGCGACGAGGGAGAGCGCGATCGGCCGGTCGAAGTCGAGGATCTTCGCGGCCCCCTCGACGATGGCGGCCGGGTCCCGCACGTCGGCCTGGAGATACTCGGTGACGCCCTCGGGCGTGCTGCGCAGCAGGGCCGCCGCGTGGGCCAGCACGATCGGGTCGTTGTCGCAGTAGACGACGCGGGCGTCGGGCGCGACGCCCTGGGCGATCTGGTGCAGGTTCGGCTCGGTCGGGATACCGGTGCCGATGTCCAGGAACTGCCGTACGCCGTGCTCGGCCAGCCAGCGGGTGGCGCGGTGCATGAAGGCGCGGTTGACCCGGGCCATGACCGGAACGCGCGGGTCGAGGGCGAGCATCTGCCTGCCCATCGCCTCGTCGACGGGGTAGTTGTCCTTGCCACCGAGGTACCAGTCGTACATCCGCGCGGGGTGGGGTCGGCTGGTGTCTATCTGGACGGCGCCCGTGGGGTGGTCCTGTCCGGTCATGCGGCACTCCGTAAGAATCGAACGTGGTGGTGGTCGGTGATCAATTCATAACCAAAATAAGGAAGTCGGGTCGGACATCGGCTCAGCAGAAGGGGTCGAGCGGCAGCGCAATCAGCCAGGTCGTTCAGGACAGCAGGAAGTCCGCCTCACCCGCCTTCGCGCCCTCGATGAAGGCGGTCATCTCGTCGGACGTGTAGATCAACGCGGGGCCGTCGGGGTCGGTGGACTGCCGGACGGCGATCCGGCCGTCCGCGAGTTTCATGGCCTCCAGGCAGTTGCCCCCGTTGCCGCCGCTCCAGGGCTTGTGCCAGCCCTCGCTGCCCAGCTCCCTCGCGGGCATCCCGTTGTAGATCCGCTCGGTGCGGATCCTCGCTTTGGCGTGGGACTTGATGCGATCCATTCACAGCTCCTTGCGGAGATCCCGGAGGATCTCCTTCGTGCGATGTGCAGTAGCGGCCTGCGCCGCCATGCGGTCCATGACCTCGAGGTGGGCCGCCACCTCGGTGCGCGCGTCGAGGTAGACGGCGCCGGTCAGGTACTCGCTGTAGACCATGTCCGGAAGTTCGGGCATGGCGAATCGGAACAGCACGAAGGGCCCGTAGGTGCCCGGATGCGGCCCGTTCGCGAACGGGGCGATCTGGAGCGTCACGTTGGGCAGCCTCGTGGCGTCGAGCAGTTTGCCGATCTGGGCCCCCATCACCTCCGCGTCACCGACCGGGCGGCGCAGCACGGTCTCGTCCATGACGACCCACAGCCGGGGCGCGTCCTCACGGGTGAGCAGTCCCTGGCGTTGCATGCGCAGCGCGACATGGCGCTCTATGTCGTCGGGACTCGTCTGGCCGACGGCGCCCGATCTCAGCACCCCGCGCGCATAGTCCTCGGTCTGGAGCAGTCCGGGCACGAAGTGCGGCTCGTACTGGCGGATGAGGCCGGCCGCGCCCTCCAGGCTGACGTGCATGGAGAACCAGCCGGGCAGGATGTCGTGGAAGCGCTGCCACCAGCCGGGCTGGTTGGCCTCCTCGGCCAGTTGCACGAAACCCTCGGCCTCGGCGTCGGTGACGCCGTAGGCCTTCAGGAGCAGCTGCAGGTACGGGATCTTGAGCGTGACCTCGGCCATCTCCATGCGGCGCACCGTGGCGGGGGCGACGCGAAGGATACGGGCGGCCTCCTCGCGCTTGAGCCCGGCGCGTTCCCGCAGATCCAACAGGCGCCGACCGAGGACGACCTGTCCCACGGTCGGCGCGGACCGCGGTTCGCTCACGCTCCACCTCCACGAAGAGCCCTGACCGGCTGGTCGGTCGCACAGCGCGTCGACAGCCCGGCCGGTCCGGTGACCAAGGAACGACAAAAGAATCGTGACAGCCCTACGGCGCCATTCGAAGACCCATTCGAAGATCTGGACGGATCTCCGGTGATCCCAACTGGCGCCGCTCAACGTGCTGTTGCGAGCAGTCTGCCACGCCCTTCCACTTCGTCACACAGCACTCTGCATTTTTCAGAGTGACACTTGCCAAGTGTTCACGGCGGGGCGATAGTGGCAAGCGTGATTCCGTCCGCGCCCTTAGGAACAGACGCAGCCGCAGGCCGCCCCCTCGGTCTCGGCGCCGCGGTGTCAGGCCCCGTCAGGGCCGCCACCGAGCGCCGGTTCCGTTTCGAGCTGGCCGCACATCCGGGTTCCCCCGCCCAGGCCAGACGTCTGACCCGGGCCCGGCTGACCGGGTGGTCGGTGTGCGAGGACACCTGCGACACCGCGGCTCTGGTCATATCCGAGCTGGTCACCAACGCGATCGTGCACACCGCGAGCAGTCATGTCGTCTGCGAGCTGCACGACGGCGACGAACGGGTGCGGATAGCCGTGCGCGACGAGGGCTGCGCACCGGGTGAGCCCCACCCGTCCCCGCAGCGGCCCGAGGAGGAGCACGGCCGGGGACTGCTGCTGATAGAGGCCCTGTGTCACTCCTGGGGCGCCCAGGAACACGGCACCGGCCTGCTGGTCTGGGCGGAGCTCCGGCGCCGGACGGAAACCCCGCGCCACCACGACGAGCCCCGCCACGAGCCGCACGAACTCCGCCACGAGTCGCACGACGAGCCCCGCGGCGACCTGGGCTGGGGCACCCGCCCGAAACCCGGTTCGCCCGGCGTCCCGGGTGACGAGGACGAGCCGCGGCAGAAGTGGCGCGGACCGGGGATCACGGGAGTCCTGCCGCTCCAACGAGGCCAGGAGCGGAGCGACGCGTGAGCGCTACGCCCGGCCCCGGCCAACTGCTCACCCTGGACACGCTGGTACGGCTGCGGCGCGGTGCGCAGACCCCGCCCGCCCCGCGCCGGCTCGCCGTCCCCGACGACATGACCGCCCCGCTGGGCTGCGACGCGGTGGCGGTGCCCGCACACTTCGGACCGCAGGTACTGCCCCGGCTGCCGCGCGTGGGATGCGTCTACGCCGACGGGACGCACTGGTGGTGGATCGTCCCGTCCGACTCCGACTACGCGCTGGAGTGGCCCGCCCCCGCGCACTACGCGACCGGCGCTGTCCTCCCGGACGCCACGCGCTCCCCCGTGCTCATCCACCGGCCGGACGACTCGGTTCCGTACACCCCGCCGATCCCGCTCTACCTGACCCTGTGCCGGCTGACGGGGACCACACCGAACTGGTCGCGCCCGATCAGCGCGTGAGGCCCACGCGGGCGGCGCCTCCCAGGCGGTCGTGGGCGACCCCCGACCTCCACCTGCCTCTCCGGTCGTCCCCAACCGCCTTCACCCGCGCCACCATTGCCGCCGGCACCACCGGCACCACCGGCATTCATACGATGTCGCCGGCGCCGCCCCCCGCGTACGCCCGCGCGCCCCCGCCGCGTGGATGTGCGCCCTGCCCTGACGAGGCACCTCCCGCCATAGTGGCCGTTTGTCCACGACCGGGGGAGGTCGACGGTGGCAAAGCGGCGCGACACGGGCCAACCCGAGGTGTCCGAGTCGGAGCGACTGCTCTTCGGCGGCGCCCTGCGTTACGACATGGGCTGGAACCAGCACGCGAACGCCTTCCTCGAACTGAACTTCCACGCCATGCTGACCCGGCTGCCAGCGCTCCTCGCCTCCAGCTTCCGCCTGGCCCGGCAGGCCGACCCCGCCGCCGCGCGGACCGTGCTGGCCGCAGAGGCGGCCCGGGGTCTGGCGCAGGCGGTGGGCCTGCTCGCGGTCAACAGCGTGCTGGGCCGGCTGATGGGTTCCGGCCCGATCGACGACCGGCTGCGCGGCGCCGTCCCCGCCCTGGTCATCATGGCCGCCGTGCTGCTGGTCGGGGCGCTGCTGCGGGCCGCGTCGACGTACGCCACCGGCCGGCTGGAGCCCAAGGTGGAGCGGGTGGCGACCGAGCTGTACCTGGAGCGGGCGGCCTCCGTGGAGCTGGCCGCGATCGAGGACCACGCCTTCCACAAGCTGCTGGACACCGCGCAGTACGGCGCCTCCTCCGCCCGCCGGATGATCATGTATGGCACGCGCGTGGTGAACGCGATGATCTCGCTCGTCACCGCGGCCGGTGTGCTGACCGTGCTGCACCCGGCGCTGCTCCCGCTGCTGGTGACGATGACGCTGCCGAGCGCCTGGAGCGCGCTGGTCAACGCCCGGCGCCGCTACGAGTCCTTCCACACCTGGGTGCAGCACGCCCGTGCCGGACAGCTCATCAGCAGTCTGCTCACCGAGCCGGCGGCGGCGCCGGAGATCCGGGTGCACGGGGTCGGCCCGTTCCTGCTGCGCCACTTCCGCGCGATGTCGGAGGCCGCGGAGGCGGAGCAGGCCCGGCTGGCCCGGCTGTCGGCCCGCACCGGCCTGATCGCGGCGGCCTGGACGGGCCTCGCGACGGTGGCGACGTACGCGACGCTCGGCGGGCTGCTGGTCACCGGCACGATGGCGCTGTCCGTGGCGGGCACGGCCGTGATCGCGATCCGCACCGGCTCCGCGAGCCTGGACACGCTGGTCCTGGAGGTGAACGCGCTGCACGAGGAGGCCCTGTTCGTGGGCGACCTGGAGCGCCTGTACGTCGAGGCGGCCGAGCGGGCCATCCCGGCCGGGGGCGCCGCGCTGCCGGAGGATCCGCGGGAGATCAGGTTCGAGAACGTCACGTTCAGCTATCCGGGCGACTCCACCCGTCCCGCGCTGGACGACGTCAGCCTCGCCGTCCCGATGGGCCGGATCGTCGCGCTCGTCGGCGAGAACGGCTCGGGCAAGACGACCCTGGTGAAGCTGCTCGCGGGGCTCTACAAGCCGGACCGGGGGCGGATCCTGTGGGACGGCGTCGACACGGCGACCGCGGACCGGCACCGGCTGGCCGAGCGGATCGCGATGCTGGCGCAGGACTTCAAGCGGTGGCCGTTCACGGCCCGGGTCAATGTCGCCGTCGGCCGTTCCTCCGCGTCCCCGACCGAGGAGCGGCTGACCACGTCGATCTCCGAGGCGGGCGCGGAGGAGGTGGTCGCCGATCTGCCCCGGGGCCTGGACACCCTGCTGGCCCGGAACTTCAGCGGCGGGCACGAGTTGTCGGGCGGGCAGTGGCAGCGGCTCGGTATCGCGCGGGCCGCCTTCCGGCGTGGCCGCATCCTGATCGTGGACGAGCCGACGGCGGCTCTGGACGCGCGGGCCGAGCTGGAGGTCTTCGAGAAGATCCGGGCGCTGGCCGGCACCGGGCAGACGGTCGTCCTCATCACGCACCGGCTGGCGTCCGTGCGCCACGCCGACCTGGTGCACGTGCTCGACCAGGGCCGGCTGGTGGAGTCCGGCACCCCCGACGAACTCCTCACCAGCGGCGGGGTCTACGCCGAGCTGTACGCGCTGCAGGCCGAGCAGTTCACGACGAAGCTGCCCGCCCCGAAGGCGGGCTGAGTCGCCTCACTCCGTGTCGCCGGCGCGCAGGATCACCAGGAACGTGTCCGTCGCGAGGTCCATGACCACCTCGGCGGGCACGCCCTCCTGACGCCGCGCGTGCGCGAACTCCTCCGCGGGCCACGAACCTCGCGGCCCACCCGCGGGAAAGCGTTCGAGCACTGTTCGCCCGTTCACCACCCTGCACCTCCAGAAAGCGTCGTACGTGTAGGAGTTAACGCTTCCCAGGGGTCGAACGGCTCGCTCGGTGACGGGACTGAGACGTAGCTGACACGCGACCACCGCGGAGTGTGAGGGTCCGGTCACTTGGTGAACGGTTGGACACCGTTCATGTCAGTCCTCGTACTCGTCGTGATAGAGAACGCGCTCACTGCCCGCGGGAGCACCGAGAGCCGACGCGCGTCCGGCGGGCTCCTCCCACTCCTCCTGCCGTCCCAGCGCCGTCAGGTCCAGCAGGCTGGTGGTCGAGCCGAGGCCGTCGAGACCGCGTTCATAGGTCGAGTAGGTGTGCAGGACCCGGTCGCGGTCGCGCAGGAAGCAGCTGAGGCCCGGCCGCTCCACGAGCTCCCCGTCGCGCTCCAGGGTCACCTCGAAGTCGTCGTTGAAGTCACCGAGGGACGCGGAGTACCAGGGCAGGGTCCAGCCCATCCGCGCCTTGAACGGCAGGATGGTGGTGTACGGCGCCCGGGACACGGCCGCGAACGTCGTACCGCGGGCCCGCAGATGCGCGAGGTGCCCGATCTGGTCGAGGAACGCCGAGCAACTGCGGCAACCGGCGTCCCACTCGGGCGCGAACATGAAGTGGTAGACCACGAGCTGCTGTCGTCCCTCGAAGAGGTCGAGGAGGGTGGCCTTGCCGTCGCCGCCCTCGAAGACGTACTCCTTGTCGATCTCGACCATCGGCAGCCGGCGCCGCTCGGCGTTGAGCGCGTCCCGCGCGTGTGTCACCACCTTCTCCTTGACCAGCAGTTCCTCGCGCGCCGCGCGCCACTGCGCGCGCGAGACGACCTCCGGAAGCGACATGACTCCTCCTGTGCGACGGTCCGTTCCCAGGGGTGACCGCCGAAGGGAGCGGAACTCATCGCGGCGCCGGAAGTTTTTTCCGCGGCTGCTCAGGTTCCGTAGTCCCGGACGCGCCGGCCGTGCCTCCGGTCCAGCAGTGACGGCATCCGCTCCCCCAGTTCCCGCACCACCGCGGCGACGTCGATCGTGAGCAGTTCACGGTCGCGCATCAGAATCCGCCCGTCGACGATCGTCGTACGGACGTCGGCGGCGCGGGCGCTGTGCACGAGGGTCGCGGCGAGGTCGTGGACGGGCTGGGTGTGCGGTCGAACAATCGATTCTTCCCGCATGACGAGGGCGAACGGGCCCGCTACGGCGCCTACGCCCTCTACCGGCGCGCCGCGGAGGCGACAGCGCTGCGCGCACTGGCGGACGGACTCCTGGCGGGCGACGGCCGGACACGGGACGTGATGGTGCTGGGCGACCTCAACGACGAGGTGCAGGCGGCGACCACACAGATCCTGCTCGGGCCGCCCGGCTCCGAGCTCGGCACCACGGGCTACGACAGGCCCGACAGGAGCGACGCGACCCGCCTGCGGGACGTGGCCCCGCTCATCCCCGCCGACCGGCGCTACTCGCGCGTCGACTCCGGCCGCCGCGAGCTGATCGACCACATCCTGGCGAGTCACCGCCTGGTGCGCCGGGTGACGGCGGCCGGGACCGGGCTGCCGGAACAGGCCGCGCCGCACCTGCCCTCGATCGTGCCTGACCCGGCGGAGCGACGCGGGGCACCGGGGCCGGACCACGCGCCGGTGTGGGTGCGGGTGGAATAGCCAGGGCTTGTCGCGCGGGAGGCTCGGGCCGCGCGGCGGACCGGTCTCAGACGGCGAGGGGCAGCCGTACGGATGCCGGCCCCGTCCGTTCGCGCACCCTCTCAAGCTCGCGCAGGAGTTCGGTGAGGCGTTCGGCGTGGTGGGGCGCGAGGCGGCCCGTGTCGTCGAGGTGCACGGCGCACGCGGTGGCGGTGTCGACGAGCCGTTCGAGCAGTGCCGCGACCTCGTCGGTGCCCTCGGTGTGCCGGGCGAGGGCGGGCAGTCGTGAACGGGTGAGGCGAACCCGGCGGCGGACATGCGAGCGGGTCCGGGGGCGTAGCCTGCCCCCGGACCCTGTGGATGCCGCCCATACGGCACGCCGGCACGCTTGAGGACCCAGGTCAGTCGTTATGTCGCCGCGTCCTGCCTTTGGACCACCACGCATCGAGCTGCGCGGACCGGACTTGAACCGGCATTTCGACGTGCTGGGGCCTGGGCCCGGTCGATCCGGCGATCGGCGGCGAATGCTGAGTCTGGAGCAAGAGTCTGAGATTGAACGCGGCCGGCTCGGTGTCCCGCCGCCACATCACGACAAGCTTCAGCTTCAGCTTGCGCTCCTCGCGCGCCCCGGCCGTGGTGCGTGGTGGCCGGGGAGATCTGGAGGCTACCCGAAGAGGTAGCCGAACACGGCGTCACCGACACGCTGGTCGACGACTTCGGTGCCGTTCGCCTCCTCGCGGGCGAACTTCACGGCCTGCTGCAACTTCTCCACCCGGTCGAGCAGTTCGTTGACGCGTCGCGCCGGGAGCGCCCCCGAGAACTTCACGGTCGTCCAGTACCCGACCGGAATGTCCTCGTAGTAGACCTCGACCTGCGCCGGGTGCTTGTCGGTCGCCTCCGCCTTCACATGGTTGCGGGGCACCTTCTTGGTCCGCAGCGTCCGCACCGGTTCGGTCTTCCAGGCGTCCGTGGAGGGGTCCTGCACCCAGGACTCGGAGGCGTCGAGGACGGGCAGTTTGCGTACGAAGGTGTTGAGATCGACGAGCTGCTTCTCGAGGAAGAGCAGGTAGGACACGGGGACGTCCGCGACGAGCACGCGCCCGTCCACCGTCACGTCCGCACGGGCGGCACAATTGGCCCAGTCCTTCGTGGCGGTCACGTCGAACAGCCGGGTCAGGGTGGCCGCGGTGTCCCGCAGCACGTTCTCGGCCTGCACCTGCACCCGCGTCGACTCGGGCGGCAGCTGCTCGCCCTCCTCGTCCTTGGGCTGGTACGTACGCGAGATGCCGGCCAGCAACGCGGGCTTCTGCAAGCCGTGATGGGCCGCCGTCAGGTCCTGGTGCGCCTTGGACTTGATGCCCTTCTCGACTGCGATGATCTGATTGAGTTTCGCCACGAGAGGGACCGTAGCAGCGGCAACTCTCGCCTCTCGAATGATTATTCGCCGGTGCCGCTGCCACGGAGAGCCGCGTCGGCCACGCGGGCCTGGATGAGTGTCCGCGCCTCGGTGACCGCCCGGTCCAGAGCCGCGGGCTCCGGTCGCAACTCCCCGAGGATGACGTCGATCCGCCGCAGACCGGCCCGTTCGGTGGAATGGGCCGGACGAATGGATCGGGCCACGACACGGATCACGGCGAACCTCCCGGGGCCGGGGCCTGTCGGCGGGATCGCCGCGCTGTCGAGCGGATTTCCCGGCGGTCGCTCCATGACCGCCCGGGAAATTCGGGTGCGGTGGGCTGCGCGGGCGCCGATGATCGGGAGGTTGCCCGTGGGCCGACGGGATCGGCCGACGCGGGATCCGGAACGTCGTCCGCCGCAGCCCCTCGAGGAGCCCACGTTGATCCGACGCACCACCGTCCCCGGTCTCTTTCCACCCCCCGCCTACTCCCACGCCTCCGTCGTCGAGGCCGGCACGAAGCTCGCGTTCCTCGCCGGGTCCGTGCCGCTGGACGCGGACGGGAAGCTGGTCGACGAGGGTGATCCGGTGCGGCAGGCACGGCGGGTGATCGCGAACCTCGAGGCGCAACTGGGCGCGGTGGGCAGTGACTTGGCGCATGTCGTGTCGACCGACGTGTACGTGGTGAGCGGTGACACCGCGGTGCTGTCCGCCGTCTGGGACGTCGTCGAGGCGTCCGGGCTCAGCGGCGGGCCGCACTCGTCGACGCTGGTCGGTGTGGCCTGTCTGGGGTACTCGGGCCAGCTGGTGGAGATCACGGCGACGGCCGTCGTGCCGGAGGACCCGCCGGTACACCGTGAGTCGGCCGTCGTCGTGCTGCGCCGGGCCGCCGCGCCCGACGCCGCCGGCGCGGCCGACGTGTGGCTGCGTTCGTTCACGGCCGCGCTGCCCACGATCGTCAGGCCCCGGTCCGACGAGGAGGTGCGCGGCTACTTCCGGGACGTGGTGGTGCCGTCGCGCGAGACCTGGGTGGCCGAGGCCGAGGACGGCATCGTGGGGGTCATGGTGGTCGACGGCGAACTGCTGTCCCAGCTCTACCTCGACCCGCGGTGGCGCGGGCGCGGCCTCGGCGACCGGTTCGTCACGCTGGCCAAGGAGCGCAGTCCGCGGGGCCTGACCCTGTGGACCTTCCAGATCAACAAGCCCGCCCACCGCTTCTACGAGCGGCACGGCTTCGTGGCCGTCGAGCACACGGACGGCGGCGACAACGAGGAGCGCGAACCGGACGTGCGGTACGTGTGGCGGCCGTAGCCCCGCAACCGCCGTCCCGCGACTCCCGGGGCACGGCCGAGCTGCGCGAGGGTACGGACGGCCCGGTCCGTGCGACGGCCGTCGGGGCTATGTCCGGAGCCCCGCCGCCTTCGCCGCCGTACCCAGCACCTCGCGCAGCATCTCGGGAGTGAGCCGGCCGGTGAAGGTGTTGCGCTGGCTGACGTGGAAGCAGCCGAACAGCTCCAGCCCGTCGAGCGGCACGCGGGCGCCGTGCGCGAAGGCCGGGCGTGGCCGGGGCACCGTCCAGCCCGCAGCGGCGAACGCCGGCAGCGCCGCCTGCCAGCCGAACGCGCCGAGTACGACCACGGCCCGCAGCGTCGGCCGCAGCAGCTCCAGCTCCCGGACCAGCCACGGCCGGCAGGTGTCGCGTTCCTCGGGCGTGGGCTTGTTGGCGGGCGGGGCGCAGTGCACGGGCGAGGTGACCCGGACGCCGTACAGCTCCAGTCCGTCGTCGGCGGCGACGGAGGTGGGCTGCGAGGCGAGGCCCAGGTCGTACAGCGCCTGGTACAGCACGTCCCCGGAACGGTCGCCGGTGAACATCCGGCCCGTACGGTTGCCGCCGTGGGCGGCGGGGGCCAGGCCGACGATCAGGAGCGAGGCGTCGGCGGGTCCGAAGCCGGGCACCGGGCGCCCCCAGTACGTCCGGTCGGCGAACGCGGCCCGTTTGGTTCGGGCGACCTCCTCGCGCCAGGCCACGAGCCGGGGACACGCGGCACAGCCGGTGATCCGGGCGTCCAGAGCGGCCAGGCTGTCCATGAATCCACCGTAGCCCCGCCCGGAATCCGCCGAAGGCCCGCCCGCCGGCTTCGCGGACCCGGGTGACAGCTCCGCCGGGGGCGCCGAAGTCGGAAAAAATCCCGGCGGACCGGCGAGGGCCCGGCGGCTAGAGTCGGGACCATGGTTTCTGAGGACTCGGACCACGGGGCGGCCGAACCGCACGGGACCGCGGACGCGAGCGGCACCGCGGCCCCGCAGGGCACCGCGGCGGGTGCCGCCGAGGGCGGCGCGGACGCGTCGGACCCGCAGGTCGCCGCCGCGATCGCCGCCGCCGAGGCCGCCAGACCCCCGAGCGGCGCGTCCGTGCGCATCGACAGCTGGATCTGGTCCGTACGCCTGGTCAAGACCCGCTCCCAGGGCGCCACCGCCTGCCGGGGCGGACACGTGCGGGTGAACGGCGAGCGCGTCAAGCCCGCGCACTCGGTCCGCGTCGGCGACGAGGTACGCGTACGCCAGGAGGGCTGGGAGCGGGTCGTCGTCGTCAAGCGGCTGATCCGCAAGCGGGTGGGCGCCCCGGTGGCCGCCCAGTGCTACGTCGACAACAGCCCGCCGCCCCCGCCCCGCGAGGCCGTCGCCCCGGCCGGCATCCGCGACCGGGGCACCGGGCGCCCCACCAAGCGGGACCGCCGCGAGATCGAACGCCTGCGTGCCCTGAACGGGCTGCGCGGCCCGGGCGGCCGTCCCGAGGGACGGTGACCACGGGCCACGAGGGTCACACCCGGTGCCGCCGTACCGGTCGCAGCAGGTCGGCGTTGTGCCCGCGCCGGGCCCAGGCGATCAGGGCGAGCGGCACGAGCAGGACGAGCGGTGTCGCCGCGTTCTGCCCGTCGAAGACGGTGAGCTGGACGACGAACGCCCCGATCATCAGCGCGCCCAGCGCCAGGGCGGCCACCGACTGGAGCACCGGCACCAACAGGGCGATGGCGCCGGCCAGTTCGAGCGCGCCGATGGTGTACATGCCCGCGCTGCCCCAGCCGATGCGGTCGAATGACTCGGCGGCCGACGGGTGCGCGATCAGCTTCGGCAGCGCGCTCGCGATCCCGTAGAACAGGGCGAGCAGCACCTGGAGCGCGCGCAGGGCGATCCGGGCGCGGCGGCCGCGGGCGGTCGCGGACTCGGCCACGACGGCGCGGTTCGGGACGTCGGCGGCGGGAGCGGCGGTCTCGGACATGGGGGTCTCCTGTGTGAGGTGGTCCGTGGTGCTTTCACAGAGGTAGACCGCCCTGCGGCGCGGAACTCATCGTTGTCCGGGACCTGTCGCGTCACCTGCCGGGAGGCGCAGCCTGGATGGATGACCGGGTGACAGGCCGGACGGGGGCCGGCTACAGCGGGAACCAGCCGTGGCCGACGTACCAGTGGCCGCCCTCGCGCAGATGGTCCACGACGACCCGCTCCAGCCGGGTGCGGCGCGACAGCCGCTCCAACGGCACGTCCTCGGTGCCGAAGACGAAACGGACCGGCGTCAGGTCCTCCGGCTCCGCCGGCAGATGACTGAGCCGGAACCGCTCCTGGAAGCGCACGATGTTGGAACGCTCCGGCAGGTACGTCCTGAGCTGGGGGTCGAGCAGCCAGGAACCGCAGGTCACGACCTGGTAGGGCTCGTCGGGGTAGTGGCGGGTGAAGAAGTCCCGCGCCAGCGCGAGGGATCGGTCGCAGGCCTGAGGTGTCAGCGGCCCCGAGAAGTCCGGGATGTGCAGGCCCAGCCCGAGGTCGCCCGGCCCGAGGGGAAATCCCTCGGCGGCGATCGAGCCGCTCGTCCACGAGCCGATCCGGCCCCGCTGGAACTGCAGCCGCCCCAGCTGGTAGAGCTCGCCGCGGAAGTGCAGGGACAGCCAGCGGGGGCGCAGCATGCCTCCCGTGCCGTACCACCTGCGGTGCGCGGCGACGTTCCGGCCGGTGTCCGCCAGGGTGCGCCGGGCGACCTCGGCCGGGATGCCGCGGTCACGGTGGTGGGCGCGCACCGACGGCAGCGCCGCGACCAGGACGAACAGGGGGAAGAACCGCTGGAGGGGGCCCGGCGCCCAGTCGAGCTCGGGCAGATCGGCACCCCCGCGGATCTCGCCCGTCCCCCGGACCAGCTCCTCGACGGACCGCTCCAGGACGCCCCGCAGCTCCGGGTCGTCCACGACCCGTCGGCCCAGCCGGACGACTTCGTTGATGTCCTCGTGCGGTACGGCGAGGTCGGACAGCTCTTCGGCAAGCTCATCGGTATCGGGCAGCACGCGGTGGACCCCCTCTGCGGACCGCTTGGAGAACGCCCGCACCGAAGAGTACGTTGCAGGAAGGAGTGATGATCCGATGCGTACGGGAAGTGAACCTACGACTGCGCGCAGTGCGCTGCGGCTGCGTCTGGGGCTGACCGTGTGGGGACTGGTCTGGGCGGTCTTCGGGACCGTGGCCTTCGCCCTCGCCGGGCGTCCCGGCTGGGCCGCCGCCTGTGGGGCGCTGTGGCTGGTCGTCACCGTAGACCTGTGGATGATCGTCAAGCACCTTCGGCAGGGACCGCACTACCAGCCGGGCCGCGACATCCCGCCGTACCGGCCGCCGGAACACCGCCTTCCCTGACCGCCCCCTCCCTGACCGGGAACAGCCCGGCCCGGGCGACCGGGTCCGACGGCTGCCTCGGGAGTCGGCGCGGGCCGGGCGACGGCCTCAGGAGTCGAAGCGGGCCGCTTTCAGGTACTGCGGCTTCGGGTCCAGCGCGGCAGCCAGCCGGAAGTGGCGCTTGGCCTGGTCGTGCCGTCCCTGGCGCTCATAGGTGCGGGCGAGCGCGAAGTGCGCGAACGCGTTGTCCGGCTCACGCTCCAGGACGATCGTGAACTCCAGCTCGGCGGGCCGCAGTTGCGCGGCGGCGAAGAAGGCTCGCGCGCGCAGCAGCCGGGCGGCGGTGTTCTCCGGGTGCGCCGCGATGACGCCGTCGAGCAGCTTCACCGCGCCCCGCGGGTCCCGCGCGGCGAGCAACTGCTCCGCGGCGCGGAAGTCGATGACATGCGTCTCCGGAGTACGTCCGGTCGAACCGCTGGTTTCGGGCACGCGAAATTCCTTCCCTCGCTACCGCCTTTCAACGCCCGGAGCGCGTACCCCTATTCCCCGGCAGATTCCGGTCCCGGCTCCGCGCGCGCCCTGCGCTCCAGATCCGCCCAGACCTCCCGCACACGCCGTTCGAGCTCGGCGAGCGGCACGTCGTTGTCGATGACGACGTCGGCGATCTCCAGGCGCTTCTCGCGGGTCGCCTGGGCGGCCATCCGGGCACGGGCGTCCGCCTCGGTCATGCCGCGCAGCCGAACGAGCCGGTCGAGCTGGGTCTCGGGGCTCGCGTCGACCACGATCACGAGGTCGTAGAGCGGCGCGAGGCCGTTCTCGGTGAGGAGCGGGACGTCGTGGACGACGACGGATTCCTCGGCGGCGGCCCGCTCCAGCTCGCTGGAGCGGGCGCCGACCAGGGGGTGCACGATCCCGTTCAGAACGGCGAGCTTCTGCGGGTCGGCGAAGACGACGGAGCCCAGTTTCGGCCGGTCGAGGCCGCCGTCCTCGGTGAGCACGTCCTCGCCGAAAGCCTCGACGACCGCCGCGAGCCCGGGGGTTTCGGGCGCGACGACCTCCCGTGCGATGCGGTCCGCGTCGATCAGCACCGCCCCGCACGCGACGAGCAGCCGCGACACCTCGCTCTTGCCGGCCCCGATGCCACCGGTCAGGCCCACTCTCAGCATGAGGCGAAGCTTAGGGCCCGACGCCGACAGCGTGTCCCGCGGGCCTCAGTTGTCGCCCTCCCGCTCCGCCAGGAACTTCTCGAACTCGCGCCCGATCTCGTCCGCCGAGGGGATGTCGACGGGCTCGGCGAGCATGTTGCCCCGGCTCTCGGCCCCGGCGGCCGCGTCGTACTGGTGCTCGAGGCCCTGGACGAGGGCGGTGAGCTCTTCGTCGCCCTCCTGGACCTGGCGGTCGATCTCCGTCTGCGTCCGGTGCGCGTCCGTGCGCAGGGCGTGCGCGATGCCCGGCAGGACCAGGCCGGTGGCGGCCGTGACGGACTCCAGGACGGTGAGCGCGGCGTCCGGGTAGGCGGAGCGCGCGACGTAGTGGGGCACGTGCGCGGCGACGCCGAGGACGTCGTGGCCGCCCTCGATGAGCCGGTACTCGAGGAGCGCGGCGGCGCTGCCCGGCACCTGCGCCTCGTCGAAGGCGCTGCGGTGGCCCGGGATGAGGTCGGTGCGGTTGCCGTGCGGGGTGAGGCCCACGGGGCGGGTGTGCGGGACGCCCATGGGGATGCCGTGGAAGTTCACGGAGAGCCGGACGCCGAGCCGCTCCACGATCTGCTGGACGGCGGCGGCGAAGCGCTCCCACTCCACGTCCGGCTCGGGGCCGGACAGCAGCAGGAAGGGGGCTCCGGTGGTGTCCTGGACGAGCCGCACGTCGATGGCGGGCTCGTCGTAGTCCGTCCACTCGTCGCGGCGGAAGGTCAGCAGCGGGCGGCGGGCCCGGTAGTCCACGAGCCGGTCGTGGTCGAAGCGGGCCACGACCTGGTGCGGCAGCGAGTCGAGGAGCCGGTCGACGATCTGGTCGCCGGTCTCGCCCGCGTCGATGTACCCGTCGAAGTGGTAGAGCATGACAAGTCCGGCCGACTCCTGGGCGAGCGCCATGTCGACGACGGCCAGCCCCTTCGGCTCCCATGCGTACAAACCCTGCGGATCAAGCACTTGGACCGCTCCTCCTCGTGTTCAAAGGACTCCAACACCGTCAGGGGCACGGGCATTCCCGGCCCGTGCCCCTGATCAGCCGACTCCCCACCGCCCCGCGCGCGTGACTCCTCACCGCCCGCGCACGGCGGCGCGTGGTCCCTGCCGTCCCGGCGTGCGGCGGCGCGTGAGGGCGGCGGTCGCCGCCGTCATGACGACAGCACGCGCGCGTGGAGAGCGGTCACCGCCCGGCGCGCCGAGGTGAACGCGCCGTGCTGCCAGGCGTCGGTGTAGCTGAGCCAGTCGCCGGCGAAGTGGACGCGTCCGGTGGGCTCGTTCAGCGGCTTGTAACGGGGGGCGTCGGGGCCGCCCGGGGTGCTGTGCCAGGCCGCCTCCAGGTGGGGCGTCTGGCGCCAGTGGTGGGAGAAGGAGGAGACGAGTTCGGTGCGGTACTTCTCCCCGTAGATCTTCACGCCCGCGGCCACCGCGCGCTGCTCGCGCTGCCTGGGCGTGAGCGCGGCGTAGGCGTCGGCGTCGGCGCCGTAGTTGTAGTAGCCGATGAGGACGCCCCGCTCGCCGTGGAAGCCGTACGACGGGTGCCAGATGTGGGTGACGTCCAGGTCGGTCTCGGTGATACCGCCGTAGATGCGGTGATCGAGCTCCCACCAGCGGGACCGGTACTCCAGGCCTATCTTGGCCGCGGACGACGGGGCGATCGACTCCAGCGCGCTCTGCACCCCGGAGCCGAGGTTGTGCGGGACCTTGGCGAGGATGTTGGGCGGCAGGGCGGCGATGGCGTAGTCGGCCTCGACGACCTTCGTGCGGCCGCCCTGGGTGTAGGTGACCGAGACGCCGCCCGCCTTGTCGGTGATCTTCGAGACGACCGCGCCGGTGCGGACGCGGTGGGCGCCGACCGCGCGGGTGAGCGCCTGCGGTATCCGGTCCATGCCACCGACCGGCTGGAACATCAGCATGGCCTGGTCGAAGCCGAACTCGAAGGAGAAGTAGCGGCCGACGCCGTCGGCGAAGACCTCGGAGGCGGTGGGGACGTCGCCGAGCAGCACGCCCGGTGTACCGGCGGCGGCCGGGACGGTCGTGTACCCGCGACGCTCGCCGCCCTGGTACGTCAGCTTGTCGCCGAGCTCGCCCCAGTCCGCGAGGAACTCGACGAGCCGCTCCCGGTCGGCGGCCGTCAGTTCCCCGTCGAGGGCTCCCCGGTCGGTGGCCTTGGCGAGCAGTTCCGCGACATGGCCGTGGACGTCGGCCTTGGCGGTGCGGTGGCGCACCGGCGCGTCCATTCCGGTCGACTCGTTGTAGAGGTACGCGTCGGCGTTGACGTTGGTGAACACTTCGATGGGGACGCCGAGTTCACGGCAGTAGTCGAGGGTGACCATCCACTGCGCGATACGGGCGGGTCCGGCGTTCATGTAGTGGCCGTCCGCGAACCGGGCGGTCTGCCGGTGGCCGTCGAGGTCGACCGTCGTGTCACCGCCGCGCACGGTGAGGTTGCGGCCGCCGGTGCGGTCTCTGGCCTCCAGGACCGTACAGTCGTAGCCCGCCTTGCCGAGTTCGTACGCGGCGGCGAGTCCGGCGATACCGCCGCCGATGACGACGACCTTCGCGGCGGCCCGTCCGGTGAGCGTGAAATCGCTCGCGCTCAGGGCCCGGAAGGGCTGTTCACGCCCGGCCGCCTGCGCGGTCGGGGCGAGGCCGAGGGCTCCCATGGTGGCGAACATGGCGCCGGCGCCACCGGTGAGACCCACACTGCGCAAGAACGAACGCCGACTCGTACCCGGCCCGCTCCGAAGCTGTGCCATGACTGGGCTCCCCTCTCGATCTTGAACGACCGGGGCAGCCTCCCAATGGCCGGTTACGGCCCGTCGGTTACTCGTGTATCCCGCGGGTTTCCGCGCCCGCACACGTCCAGCCGGCTGGACACCGGGCCGGGACGCATCGAGGGCCCGCACCCGGTGGGGGTGCGGGCCCTCGATGAGAGCTAGCTACTGCTCAGCGATCAGCTCTGGCCGCCGGCCAGCTTCTCGCGCAGCGCGGCAAGCGCCTCGTCCGAGGCCAGCGCGCCGGACGTGTCGGCACCCTCGGAGGAGTACGAACCGCCACCGCCACCGCCACCGGACGCGGACGGAGCGGCAGCCTCGCCACCCTCGGCGGCCGCGGCGGCGTCCGCCTCGCGGGACTTGATGACCTGAGCCTGGTGCTGCTCGAAGCGCTGCTGCGCCTCGGCGTACTGGTTCTCCCAGACCTCACGCTGCGACTCGAAGCCCTCGAGCCAGTCGTTGGTCTCGGGGTCGAAGCCCTCGGGGTAGATGTAGTTGCCCTGGTCGTCGTACGACGCGGCCATGCCGTACAGGGTCGGGTCGAACTCGACCGAGGCCGGGTCGGCACCGAAGGACTCGTTGGCCTGCTTCAGCGAGAGGCTGATGCGACGACGCTCGAGGTCGATGTCGATGACCTTGACGAAGATCTCGTCGTTGACCTGGACGACCTGCTCCGGGATCTCCACGTGGCGCTCGGCCAGCTCGGAGATGTGGACCAGACCCTCGATGCCCTCGTCCACGCGGACGAACGCACCGAACGGAACCAGCTTCGTGACCTTACCCGGGACGACCTGACCGATCTGGTGCGTACGGGCGAACTGCTGCCACGGGTCTTCCTGCGTCGCCTTCAGCGACAGGGAGACGCGCTCGCGGTCCATGTCGACGTCGAGGACCTCGACGGTGACTTCCTGGCCGACCTCGACAACCTCGGAGGGGTGGTCGATGTGCTTCCAGGACAGCTCGGAGACGTGAACCAGACCGTCGACGCCACCCAGGTCCACGAAGGCACCGAAGTTGACGATCGAGGACACGACGCCGGAGCGGACCTGACCCTTCTGGAGGGTCGTGAGGAACGTCTGGCGGACCTCGGACTGGGTCTGCTCCAGCCAGGCACGGCGGGACAGGACCACGTTGTTGCGGTTCTTGTCCAGCTCGATGATCTTGGCCTCGAGCTCCTTGCCCACGTAGGGCTGGAGGTCGCGGACACGGCGCATCTCGACGAGAGAAGCCGGCAGGAAGCCACGGAGGCCGATGTCGAGGATGAGACCACCCTTGACCACCTCGATGACGGTGCCGGTGACGATGCCGTCCTCTTCCTTGATCTTCTCGATGGTGCCCCAGGCGCGCTCGTACTGGGCGCGCTTCTTCGAGAGGATCAGGCGGCCTTCCTTGTCCTCCTTCTGGAGAACAAGGGCCTCGATCTCGTCGCCGACCTTGACGACCTCGTTCGGGTCGACGTCGTGCTTGATCGAGAGCTCGCGGCTCGGGATGACACCTTCGGTCTTGTAACCGATGTCGAGCAGGACCTCGTCCCGGTCGACCTTCACGATGACGCCGTCGACGATGTCGCCGTCGTTGAAGTACTTGATCGTCTCGTCGATCGCGGCGAGGAATGCTTCCTCGTTACCGATGTCGTTGACCGCAACCTGCGGGGTGGTGGCGGTGGTCTCGGTGCTGCTCGTCATGTGGGAAAGGGCTCCGGTACGGACATTGAAGTCGTAGGTACTGCTACGCCGGGAGCCCGTATCGCTCTGAAGAAGCCGGACAGCCAAGGAAGCGCCACACCGAGAAAACTCCGGTGGCGCCTCGAGAACCGAGGGGACATACAACAGATGCGAGCGCAGCCTGCTAGGTCTGAGGTGCGCAGGCCCGCAGCGCAACTTGTAGCATACGGGGGCAGCCGGGCAGGGTCAATGCGCGAAGGCGCACACCCGGGGCGAATCACCGCATTCCCGGCACAATTACCGTCCCACAAGGCCACGCGGGCCGAAAAGACCCCCCGAGTGACACGCCTCGGCGGGTCGCACGGAAGTGGCCGCAGACTAATACGCGGGAGCCGATCATCCAAGAGCCCGAAGCCTTCGAAGCGGAAGCCACCCGACGCGACTCGGACGCCACGGAGAGCGTCCGGGCCAACCGGGGCTGGTGGGACCGCAACGCGGACGAGTACCAGGTCGAGCACGGAACCTTCCTCGGCGACGACCGCTTCGTCTGGGGCCCCGAGGGCCTGGACGAGGTGGAGGCGGAGCTGCTCGGGCCGCCGGAGGAACTCAAGGGCAAGGACGTCCTGGAGATCGGCGCCGGCGCGGCCCAGTGCGCGCGCTGGCTGGCCGGCCAGGGTGCCCGCCCGGTCGCCCTGGACATCTCCCACCGCCAGCTCCAGCACGCGCTGCGCATCGGCGGATCGTTCCCTCTCGTGTGCGCGGACGCGGGCGCGCTCCCCTTCGCGGACGCCTCCTTCGACCTGGCGTGCTCGGCGTACGGGGCGCTGCCGTTCGTCGCGGACCCGGTGCGGGTGCTGCGCGAGGTGCGCCGAGTGCTGCGGCCCGGCGGCCGCTTCGTCTTCTCGGTCACGCACCCGATCCGCTGGGCGTTCCCGGACGAGCCCGGCCCCGAGGGGCTGTCGGTGGCCGCCTCCTACTTCGACCGCACGCCGTACGTGGAGCAGGACGAGGAGGGGCGCGCGGTCTACGTGGAGCACCACCGGACCGTCGGCGACCGCGTCCGGGACGTCGTGGCGGCCGGTTTCCGCCTGGTCGACCTGGTGGAACCGGAGTGGCCGGCCTGGAACACCGCCGAGTGGGGCGGCTGGTCGCCGCTGCGCGGGAACCTGATCCCGGGTACGGCCGTCTTCGTGTGCGTACGAGACTGAGCGGGTGATCCGTTACGACGCCCTGGACGCGCTGCCGGTACGCGCCGCCCTGCCCGCCCTGGACGACGCCTTGGCGGGGCACGGCACGGCCGTCCTCGTGGCGCCGCCCGGCACCGGCAAGACGACGCTCGCACCGCTCGCCCTGGCCGGTCTGACCGGCCGGGGCCCGGCGCGGCGGGTGGTCGTGGCGGAACCGCGGCGGATCGCGGCGCGGGCGGCGGCCCGGCGGATGGCCTGGCTGCTGGGCGAGAAGGCCGGCGAGAGCGTCGGCTACACCGTGCGCGGGGAGCGGGTGGTGGGGCGGCACACGCGCGTGGAGGTCGTCACGACCGGGGTGCTGCTGCAGCGGCTCCAGCGGGACCAGGAGCTCGCGGGCGTCGACGTGGTGGTACTCGACGAGTGCCACGAGCGGCATCTGGACGCGGACACGGTGGCGGCGTTCCTGTGGGACGTGCGCGAAACCCTGCGGCCCGAGCTGCGGCTGGTGGCCGCCTCCGCGACGACCGACTCGGCGGGCTGGGCCCGGCTGCTGGGCGGGGCTCCGGTGGTCGAGGCGCGGGGGGCCGCGTACGAGGTCGAGGTGGTCTGGGCACCCCCGGCGCGTCCGCTGCGGCCGCCGCACGGGATGCGGGTCGACCCGGCGCTGCCCGCGCACGTGGCGTCGGTGGTGCGTCGGGCGCTGGCCGAGCGGTCCGGGGACGTGCTCTGTTTCCTTCCGGGCGTCGGCGAGATCGCGCGGGTCGCGGGGCAGCTCGGGGATCTCGGAGACAGCGCAGGCGCCGGGGGCATCGACGTGCTCCAGGTGCACGGGCGGGCGCCGGCGGCCGTGCAGGACGCGGTACTGGCGCCGGGCGCGCGGCGCCGGGTGGTGCTGGCGACGTCGGTGGCGGAGTCGTCGCTGACGGTGCCCGGGGTGCGGGTGGTGGTCGACTCCGGGCTGGCGCGGGAGCCGCGCGTCGACCACGCGCGCGGGCTGAGCGCGCTGGCGACCGTACGGGCGTCGCAGGCGGCGGCGCGGCAACGGGCCGGGCGGGCCGGGCGCGAGGCGCCGGGCGCGGTGTACCGGTGCTGGTCGGAGGCCGAGGACACCCGGCTGCCGCGCTTCCCGGCACCGGAGATCAAGGTG
This sequence comes from Streptomyces sp. NPDC059582, assembly GCF_042735715.1. Taxonomy (NCBI): domain Bacteria; kingdom Bacillati; phylum Actinomycetota; class Actinomycetes; order Kitasatosporales; family Streptomycetaceae; genus Streptomyces; species Streptomyces sp. NPDC059582. Next base: position 2,760 of record NZ_JBHWCC010000033.1, on the reverse strand, counting down.
GCCGACCTGACCGCGTTCGCCCTCCAGACGGCCTGCTGGGGAGATCCGGAGGCGTCCGGGCTGGCACTCCTCGATCCCCCGCCGGGCGGCGCGATGACGGCGGCGCGGTCGGTGCTGACGGCGATCGGGGCGGTCGACGCCACCGGCCGGGCCACGGCGCGCGGGGTCCGGATGGCCCGGCTGGGCCTTCATCCACGGCTGGGGCGGGCGTTGCTGGACGCCGCGGCGTCGGTCGGCGCGGACCGGGCGGCCGAGGTGGTGGCGCTGCTGAGCGAGGAGCCACCGCGGGAGTACGGCGACGATCTCGCGGCGGCGCTGCGCACGGCCCGGCGCGGGGGCGACGCCTACGCGGGGCGGTGGCGGACGGAGGTACGGCGACTGCGGTCCGCCGCCGTCGGATCGGCCGACGGGTCCGCCGGTGGCTCTCCCGCGCCGGTGGCGGACGTCGAGGCCGGGCGGGGCGCCGGGGAGGACCGGCTCGTCGGGCTGGTCGCGGCGCTCGCCTTCCCGGAGCGGGTCGCCAGGGCGCAGGGCGGGTCCTATCTCATGGCCTCCGGGACGCGGGCCGAGGTCCGGGAGGGCTCAGGGCTGGGCGGGGCGCCCTGGCTGGCGGTCGCGGTCGCGGACCGTCCGCTCGGCAAGGGGCACGCACGCGTGCAGCTCGCCGCGGTGGTGGACGAGGACATGGCCCGGCGGGCCGCGGCGCCGCTGTACGGCGAGGGCCAGGAGGTGCGCTGGGCAGACGGCGACGTCGTCGCGCGGCGGGTGGAGCGGCTCGGCGCGGTGGAGCTGGCCGTGCGGGCCCTGCCCGACGCCGACCCCGCTCTCGTACGGGACGCGCTGCTCGAAGGTCTGCGGCAGGAGGGGTTCGGGCTGCTGCGGTGGACGCAGGACGCGGCCGCGCTGCGCCGGCGGCTCGCCTTTCTCCGGCTGCACCTCGGCGACCCGTGGCCCGACGTCGGCGACGACGCGCTCCACGCGCGCGTGGACGAGTGGCTGGAGCCGGAGCTCGGCCGGGCGCGGCGGCGCGCGGACCTGGCGCGGATCGACGCGGGGCAGGCGCTCGCCCGGCTGCTGCCCTGGGCCACCGGGGACGCCGCCCGCCTCGACGCACTCGCCCCCGAGCGGATCACCGTACCCAGTGGGTCCAGGATCCGGATCGACTACGGCGATCCCGCACAGCCCGTGCTCGCGGTGAAGTTGCAGGAGATGTTCGGGCTCCAGGAGTCGCCCGCCGTCGCGGGGGTGCCGCTCCTCGTGCATCTGCTCTCGCCCGCGGGCCGGCCCGCCGCCGTCACCGCCGACCTCGCCTCCTTCTGGCGGGACGGCTACAAGGGCGTACGGGCCGAGCTGCGCGGCCGCTATCCGAAGCATCCGTGGCCCGAGGACCCCGCCGCGGCGGAGCCGACCCGGTACACCAACGCCCGGCTCAGGCGGTGACCGGCTCGGGGTCCGGGCTCGGCTCCGGTGCCGGACCGGCGGGGCGGCGGCCGCGCGCCTCCAGCCAGAGGGAGAGGGTCAGCAGCAGCGCGGCCAGGGCGAGGAAGCCCCAGGGCAGGTAGGACGTCAGCAGCAGGACCAGGGTGCGGTTCGACTTGACCAGGGCGACCGTGTGCTCGATGTAGTCCTCGCGCATCTTCACGTGTCCGGCGAACGCCGTCACCTTCTCGCGGCCGCCGAGCAGGGTGCCGCCGCGCAGTTCCTCCTGGTGGATCTCCTCGCCGTAGACGGGGGCGCCGGTGACCGGTTCGACCCAGAATCGGCGGACCGTGGTGTACCAGCGGGTCGTGCCGGTCTTCGCGACCGACTCCGGGGTGACGCCCTGCACGGGCATGATCTTGGGCAGGGGGACCCGGGTCCAGGGGACGGTCTGTTCGAAGTAGTAGACCTTCAGGCCGCGGAAGGTGCGGGTGCCCTGGTAGTGGATGGGGGCCGACGTGCGGGTCTGGGCGTCGAAGTACTCGTAGTCCCGCTTCTCCGTCAGGAAGGGCCACTTGAACTCGATGCCCTCGCGCCTGACCGGGTCGCCGTCGACCATCTCGCCGGTGGCGTGCACGGGTTCCTGGGTGTGGGCGTCGAAGATGTAGCGCTCCGGCAGCTTGGAGACCATCTTGCCGTCGGGTCCCTGGACGTAGGACAGGCCGTCCCAGACCACGACGTCCCGGCCGGCGGTCCGCTCGATCCGCTCCGACGCGTCCACGTCACCCTTCAGGGTCTGCACGATGGTGACCTCGGAGACCTTGCGGGCCCGCATCGTGCCGTAGTCGAGGAGGGTGGCGCCCTTGGCCTCCAGGACCACGTCCTGGTACTGGTTCGCCGGGATCTTGGCCAGGCGCGGGAAGGCGTACCAGCGCAGCAGCGGGGACAGCGCCGCGAAGAACACGGCGAGGGCGAGCAGGACCAGGCCGGCCTTGCGGCGCATCTCGGCCTCCCTCCCGGGTGGACGGCTTCGGCGGACGGCTCAGGGGACGTACCGCCGCGGGACGTACGGCCGCGGGTGTGGCGGCTATGGGTGTGGCGGCTATGGGTGTGCGGGCACCGTCGTCAGCATGGGTTTCGGGGACGTGCTGCCGGCCGGTGACCCGAGCGCGGTGAGGGCGAGGACCAGGGCGAGCGCCAGGGCGAGACCGGTCGCGGCGGCGATCAGTGCGCGCATGCGGAACCTCCCGACGGACCGGACCTGATACCTCGTCAGATCGGGCACCGTAGCAACGGGCGGCCGAGATGAGAACACGTCGCGCACACGGAACAGGGCGTCCC
>NZ_JBHWCC010000032.1:65706-107917 GCF_042735715.1 Streptomyces sp. NPDC059582 | reverse complement strand
GGTCTGCCCGCCCGGGATTGCTGCGCCCGTCCGCCGCGACCGCACCCTTGTCTCAGGCGGTCCTGAGCGGTGTGGCACCGTCACGGTCGACGGGGCGGCCGGCGGTGGGGGTGGGAACGTGGGGCTGTTCGGCTCGCGAAGCCGGCGCAAGGGGATACCGGACGAGCCGGCGCTGCTGGCTGAGGCTGCCGCGAATCCCGGCGGCAGCGTCGCCGAGATCGACCCGGCCTATGTCGGCGACCCGAACGGCTACGTACCGCCGGAGGCGGTCCGCGGCGCGTGGCTGGTGGACGGCAGCGGGAAACTGACGGGTGAGTACCAGGAGAATCCCCGCCACGGGGTGCCCCAGGACGACTTCGGCAAGCTCACCGGTCCTGATCACTGGCTCGGATGGCTCGGTGACGATCCCGCGGCCGCCGTCCGCAAGGGCATCGAGGAGTCCTTGCGCGCCCAGGTGGCGGATGCGGTGGTCGAGTGGGTGAAGATCCTCGAAACGCCCCGGTTCCTCACGGGCGGGCGCCGGGATTCCGGCGACGAAGAGCTCATGCTGGTCACCCGCGCGGCACTCGCCGCGCCGTTCGCGTTGTCCGTGCGCACCGCGCAGCACGGGCGTTCCGTTCTTTCGGGGGTGTTCTCCTGGGCGGCGGTGAACCTCTCGCCGCCCGCGGTCCGCAGGGACCGGCGCTGGTTCGACCTGGGCGTCGGGCTGGACTGGGCCGGTGAACGGCTTCAGGAGCGCATCTACGAGATCGACGGTGCCGGCGGCAACGCCGAGCCGTAGAGCGGCAACCCCACGCCATGCCACGTCACGTCATGCCGTGCCTGCGGCTGGAGCTGCCAGGTGACGCCGCGGACGCCCGTGGGCGGGCAGGAGCCGCGCCGTCCGGGCGGCCGGGCTTCATGCGGCCGTATGCCACTCGATGACCTTGCGGGCGGTCAGGTCGGCGAGGAACTCGGTGACGTCGTCGAGGGCTTCGCGCGGGTCGATGCCGTAGGTGTCCACCAGTACCCGTGCGACATCCGCGACGCTGCGGGTGCCGTCGGCGGCGGTGTAGACGAGGGCCGCGGCGCCGTCCAGGAGCAGGGCGCTGTCCTCGTAGCCGAGGAGCACGTCCTCACCCGAGCGCCGGACCCGGATGCCGAGCACACGGCGGGGCACGTCGTCGGGGGTCATCGCGCAGGGCATAGCCGGGGTTGTGTCGGGGGCGGTGTCGTTCACGGGGTCTCCACTCGCAGGCAGATGTCCTGGCACAGGGCGAGGACCTCTCTGATCCAGGGCTTGGGGTCGGTGTCGTCGTAGCCGCGCATGGTCTCCAGCGCCCAGTACCGCTCGAAGGGCAGGAATTGCGGTGCCACGATCCGCAGCCGGTTGGGCCGCCACTTGGGCATGTGGCTGCCGAACTCGCCGTGGCTCTCCAGCAGCGCGTCCACCGCGTGGCCGAAGGCACGCCGCGCGGACAGGGTCGCGCTGTGCGTGTTGCCGGACTCCAGCTGGCCCAGCGCGTCCTCGGCGGCGTCGTCGGCGAGGTTCAGCGACCGCACCACCAGCAGCGACTGGAAGGCGGAGTCCGCCAGGCGCCGGCGCCGCTCGGTGATCCAGTCCTCGCCCAGCAGGGTCAGGCAGTTCGCGATCCGCCCCAGTGACACCTCCTCGCGCGGGGTCAGCACCTCCCCGGCCGGCGCGCGTTCGTACTGCGCCCAGGACACCTTCGACAGCAGCTGCTCGATCTGCCCGTCCAGCCAGTACGTCACCTCCCAGCGTCGGCCGTCCTGGTGGAAGGTCTCGCTGCACACGCCGGGCGGGTCCAGCGGCACCGGGATCGGCCGGCTGGTGGGGGTGTCCCACCCGCGGGAGGTGATGACGTACACGTCGTGGTCGCTGCGCGTGTTGTTCCATCCCCGGGCGGATGATCCGACGACCAGTGCCGCCAGGCAGCCGTCCGGTATCAATTCCCGCTCACGCAGGGGCTCGAGCCATTCGTCGGTGGTGACCTGCTGCATCGGCGGACCTCTCCCGTTTCGGCATGGGTGTGGTGTCCCTTTCGCGGCGCCGGGCGCGCGGATTGCGGCGATCGTACTCAGCCGCCCGCGCTGATCGGAACCTTCGCCCGCCCCCGCCTCCCTTATGAAGACGGCCTGCCGGGCGTGTATTCGCACGTCACCGGGCGGCAACTGTGCGGTGCGGCGGGCGAATCCCGATCGATAACGGATCGAAAAGACGGGTCACTAGTTTCCTCATCACAGCCGGTGCTCACCGGAAAGCAACACCGAGCGAAGGAGATTCCCCGTGAAGAAGTACACGAAGCCGTCGGCGAAGAGCGTCAAGCAGACCGCCGTCCTCAAGGGCAACACCTGATCCGCCACCGTGACGCACGTCGTGCGACGGTGCTGAGCTGCCGCGCCCCCCGGCTGGTCCGGGGGCCGGCACAGGCACCCGGCACCGGCAGGCGGTGACGGCACCCGGAGACCCCGAGGTGACCGCACCCCTCGCCCGACCGGGCACGACCCGGACGCGACAGCCGTCACCCGGCTCCGGACACCCGCGGGGCGCGGCCGGCGAATCCCGGCCCGCACCCCGCCCAGAACACCCCTGACGGCCCGGCCCACCCACACCCGGCGCCCGCCGGAACCCCGACCCGCACCCCCGGGCCCCCGGCACCACCCGTCCCGGATCCCGCCGCGAGACCCGCGACCACCCAGCAACCGGCCCCGGCCCGGCAACAGCCCCGGCCGCCGGCCCCGACACCCGGCACCGACCCCGTTCCCGGACCCGCTGCGAAACCCGTCCCGGAAACCGTTTGGAAACTCCTCCCGGACACCGATCCGGAACCCGCCTCGGATTCCGTCCCGGATTTCACCGCGGACCCCACGGCCGGCCTTCTCACAGGCCCCCGCACCATCCACCCGGAAAACACGCCTGACATTTCGTCAAACGAAGGAGACATCCCATGAAGAAGTACACGAAGCCGTCGGCGAAGAACGTCAAGCAGGGCTCCGTCCTGAAGTCCCTCACCTGATTCCCCCTGCGGGTGGGCGGTCCTCTTTCGACGGGGATCGCCCACCCGCATTTGCTTTTTTGTCCACGTCTTGCGAACGAGCCGGCTGGCTGAGGAGATTCTATGTGTGGCATTGCGTGCGTGGCACGGCTCGACGGGCAGGATGCGGGCCCGCAGGCGGACCCGGTGCTCCATGAGATGGCGCAGATCCTGGACCACCGCGGTCCCGACGACCGGGAGGTGATGCGGGACGGGCCCGTCGGCATGGCCTTCACCCGGCTCGCCCTGGTCGGCCTGGAAAGCGGCCGCCAGCCACTGGTCAGCGACGACGGCAGCCTCGTCCTCATCGCCAACGGCGAGATCTACAACCACCGGGAACTCGCCGCCGGCCTGCCCTCGGGCACCCGGATGCGCACCGGCTCGGACTGCGAGGTGCTGCTGCACCTCTACCGGCGCCACGGACTGGACTTCCTGCGCGACGTGCGCGGCATGTTCGCCGTCATCCTGTGGGACCGCGCCCGCCGGCAACTGGTCCTGGCCCGCGACCGGTTCGGCATCAAACCCCTCTACTACCACCGCGACGCGCAGCGGATCGTGCTGTCGTCTGAGATCAAGGGCCTGTTCGCCGACCCGGACACCCCCCGCGGCCTGGACTGGGCGCGCTCGCTGTCGGTGGCGATGCTGCCGGCCTCACCGCGCTTCGCACCGCCGCGGATGTGCACCTGGTTCGAGGACATCGACAGCGTCCCCGCCGCCACCGTCATGCGCATCGACCTGCGCGACGGCGCCACCACCGAACACCCCTACTGGCAGCTGCCCGCCGAGAGCGACGAACACACCGACGCCGCGACGCTGACCGCCCGCTACGGCGAACTGCTGGAAGCCTCCGTCGCCGAATGCGCCACCGCCGACACGGAACTGGGACTGTTCCTCTCCGGCGGCATCGACTCCGGCGCCGTCCTCGCGCTGGCCGCGGGCCGCCTGGACCACCTGCACACCTTCACCGCCCTGACCGGCGGCACCCACGCCAACGGCGACGCCGAGAACGCCCAGTGGATCGCCGGCGAGTTCGGCGTCCCCAACCACCAGGTCCTCTTCCCGCGCGAGCACACACCCACGCCGCAGGAATGGCTGCGCCTGCTGTGGCTGACCGAGACACCGCTGTGCGGACCCGAGGCCTACTACAAACACGAACTGCACCGCTACGCCCGCCGCGAGCGCCCGCAGCTGCGCGGCATGCTGCTGGGCGCCGCCAGCGACGAGTTCAACGGCGGCTACTCACGCGACCTGCTCGGCGAGGGCGACTGGCAGTCCTTCCTGGACAGCCTCGCCTACCTCGACCACCACACCCGCCTGGAACACGATCCGGCCCTGGCCCGCTGGTTCTCCGACGGCGGCGAACCTCTCATCTCGCCGACCGCCCTGCACGACAGCGGCGCCGGCGCCGGCCATGACGTCTACCGCTCCTATGTGGAGTCGGAATACCGCAAGGTGCAGCAGTACAACGTCTGGCACGAGGACCGCACCGCCGCCGGCAGCGGCATCGAGGCCCGCGTCCCCTTCCTCGACCACCGGCTGGTCGAACTCTGCGCGAGCATCCCGCAGCGGCTGCGCCCGCGCCTGCTGTGGGACAAGCGCATCCTGCGCGAGGCGATGGCCCCCCGCATGCCCGCCCGCATCGCCCAGCGCCCCAAAGGCCCCTTCTTCTACGGCACCGGCACCCGCCACGCCTACCGCATGCTCGCCCGCCTGCTGCACGCCGACGACCGCCACCTCGTGAACCGCGCACTGTCGGCGCCCGGCGCGGACGCCTTCCTCGACGCCGGCGCCATCCACCGCCGCCTCGACGCCCTGGGCGACGGCGACACCGACTCCCCGCAGGTCGAGATCCTGCTGCGGGCCGTCAACCTCGGCCTGCTCGCCGAGATGGCGGCGAAACCACCCCGGCTGGAAGACCTCTCACCCGGCACCGTCCTGAATGCCCGCCCCGGCCCCGCCGCACACGCCGCACCCCTGTTCACCCTGGACCGCCCCCTCGACCCCGCCCGCGCCCTGCGCCTGGCCGAGAACACGATGCTGCTCACCGACACCGGCACCACCTGGTTCCTGCTGCGCGAAGGCCAGATCGAGTACGAATTCGACGACGGCACACCGATCCTGCGCCTGCTGCGCCACCTCCCGGACACGCCGTCGCTGCACGGCGCGCTGACCGCGGCCGGCACCCGCCTGGACGACGTCCGCGGCGAACTCGACGAACTCCTCACCCAGCACCTCATCGGATGGGCGGCATGAGCACCCCGCTGCCCGCCGGCAGCCCCCACCACCTCTTCGCCGTCCCCGACACCGCCCCCCAGCCCTTTGCCCTGCCCGCGGCCGGCGCAGGTGCCTTCGCCCCGCCCGGACAGGCGGCCGGCCCCTACCAGCAACTGGCCCGCGCCCGGCTGATGCCGGGCACCGCACCCGCCCGGCCCGTGGCCGCCACCTACGCCAGCCGCTTCGGCCGCTGGGACGACCTGGCCGCCGTACGCCGCAAACCGCGGCGCCACCTGAGCGAAGCGGCCGGCCTCTACTTCCCGCCCGAGCTGTACCCCGTGGTCGCCCACCCCCTGGTCGCCGCCCGCGGAACGGCCGCCGTGCGCACCCTGCTGCTGCACCGCCTCTACGACTACCTCGACTTCACCACCGAACTGGAGAACCTCGCCGTCATCCCGGTCGCCTCGAAGATCGCCCGCGGCACCTCCGGCCTGCTGCTGCCACGGCAGATGCAGGCCGACGCCTTCAAGATCGTCACAGACGAGGCGTGGCACGCCCAGTTCTCCTACGACTTCGTCCAGGAACTCGAACACGTCACCCAGGTGCCGCGCGCGGCGGCCGGCCTGCCGGTGTTCATCCGCCGCCTGGACGAGATCGCCGCCCTGCTCCCGTGCGAGGTCACGGGCCTTGAAGCCCTGGTCTTCGCGATCGTCAGCGAGACCCTGATCTCCGGCATCCTCTCCGACCTGCCGCGCGACGAACGCCTGCCGCAGCCCGTACGCGACCTGATCCGCGACCACGCCGAGGACGAGGGACGCCACCACGTCTACTTCCGCTCCGTCCTCAGACATTTGTGGCCGGCACTCAGCCCGCGCGAGCGGCGCGCCGTCGGACCCCACATCCCCGCGATCATCGAGGCGTTCCTCACCCCCGACCACACCCAGACGGCGCTGCGCCTGGCCGCGGCCGGCCTGTCCGACGACGAGATCGTCCAGGTCGTCACCGAATCCTGGCCCGCACACGGACTGCGGGCCGCGATCGCACAGTCGGCGGCCCCCGCCGTGCGCTACTTCACCGAAGTCGGAGCCCTCGACGACAGCCGCACCCGGCACGCCTTCCTCCAGGCCGGCCTGCTCACCCCCACCACCCCCGACACCGCCCCCGACGCCCCGGCCGGCCCCGACGCTTCCAGCACGGGCGGCCTGCTGCACCTGCCCGGCGCGCGGGAGACGAACGCACCGAGGAGCCCACGGACATGACCGATGTGATCACCCCGCCCGCGGCCCCGCCGGCATCCGCCCTGTTCTGGCGGTTCTGGGCGGCCAGCGCCGTCAGCGGCGCCGGCTCCGCCGTCACCCTGGTCGCCCTGCCGCTGGTCGCGGTGAGCGTCCTGCACGCCTCCGCCGCCCAGGTCGCCCTGCTCGCCGCGGCCGGACAGGCCGGCTGGCTCATCCTCGGACTGCCCGCCGGCGTCATCGTCCAGCGCCACCGGCTGCGCGCCCTGCAGGTCGCCTGCGACCTCATCCGCATGGCCGCCCTCGCCTCCCTGCCACTGGCCTGGTGGATGGGACACCTCACCTACACCCACCTCGTCGCCGCCGCCCTGAGCGTCGGCCTGGCGACGGTGGTCTTCGACGTCGGCAACGCCACCTTCCTGCCCGCCGTCATCGACAAGAAAGACCTCACCGCCCGCAACGGCCTGATGTCGGCGACCCTCGCCGTCACCCAGACCGGCGGCCCCTCCCTCGGCGGCCTGCTGGTACAGCTGACCGGACCGGTGGGCGCCCTGTGCGCCGACGCCGCCAGCTACCTCGCCTCCGCCCTGACCCTGCGCACCCTGCCCGACCTGCCGCCGGCGGCCCCGAAACCCGCCGGCGAACACGTGGGCATGACCAGGCAGATCCGCGAGGGATGGCAGTTCGTGACCCGCCACCCCGTCATGGCACCGTGCATGTGGTGGGCGACCGCCACCAACTTCGTCGCCGGCGCCCTCATCGCCCTGACCCCCACCTACCTGGTGCGCGAGGCACACCTGTCACCGCTGCTGGTCGGCGTCCTCATCGCCGCCGAGGGGATCGGCGCGCTCGCCGGCTCCCTGGCCGCGGCCCGCCTCGCCGCCCGCCACGGCACCGCCCGCACCCTGCTCGGCGCCTCACTGGCCGGCGCCGTCCTCGCCCTGGCCATGCCGCTGACCACAAACCTGGCGAGCGCCTGCTTCTTCGCCGCCGGCAACGCCGGCTTCGGCGCGGGCGTCGTCATCGGCAGCATCGTCACCCGCACCCACCGCCAGACCCAGTCACCCCCGCACCTGCTGGCACGGGTGATGGCCACCGTCCGCTTCGTGTCCTGGGGCGCCTCCCCGGTCGGCGCCGCACTCAGCGGCCTGATCGCCGCCACCGCCGGACTGCGCCCCGCCCTGTGGCTGGTATGCGCGTGCGCCTTCACCGCCCCGGCCGTCCTGCTCACCAGCCGCGTCCGAGACCTGCGCGACCTCGCATAGGGCTCCCTGCCAGCGACGGGCTCGGCCCGGGGGAGAGGGCCGGCGCAATCCGCCGCAGACGCAAGGCGACGGGCCCCGGCACGCAGCATGTGCCGCCCTCGGCGCCCTCCTTCTCAGCCGGGCCGCTTGGCCATGACGACCACGCCCGGCCCGCTCCACTCATCCGCGGGAAGCCGGAGCTCGGCCACCGGCTGCAGCCCGGCCTGCTCGACCAGGGCCACGAGCTGCTCCGGCTGCCACTTGTGCGTGGTCCAGCGCACCCGCACACCTCCGTAGGCCTCGGTGCGCACCGCGTCCTCGTCGCCGACGTGTGTGCCGGTGATGAAGTACCCGCCGGGCCTCAGGGCGTGCGCGAAATGAGCGAGGACCTGAGGAAGGACATCGCGGGGGAGGTGGAACAGCGACCACCACCCGAGCACGCCGCCGAGCGATGCCTCACCAAGGTCGAGCTCGGTGGCGGAGGCGACGCGAAAGCGGCAATCCGGATGAAGACGACGCGCGTTCTCGATTCCGAGCCGGTCGCGGAGCTTGCCTGTGGGGATCCCGGCGACCGTCCTGCGAAACCGTCTGCCTCGCGTGCCGGGGCCCATCGTCTCGCGGCCGGCAGCGCGTGCGTCCGTGAAGTTGAGGTCCTCGATCGCCATTGCACCCACGCTGGCGTCCGTCGCGATCCGGATGAGGGTGCTGATCGCGGCGCGCAGCCGCCCGTCGCGTTGCGAGGCCGGCAGGCCCTCGAGGTCCAGGCGCACCGTGTGCGCGGGACCGACGGGGTTGCCGGCGGGATCCAGGACCCGGCAGGCAAGATGCCCGTCGTTCATGTCGACCGCGAGTACACCCTGACCCACAGCCGTCTCGAGCGACGGAGTCTCTGGCACGTCGGTCCGCTTCCACGACGCATCCACGTAGACCCGGTCCTTGACCGGGTCGTACGAAAAGTCGTAGCGGACCGCACGCGAGTCCAGAACGCGCTCTCGCCACTCGTCGGTGTGCTGCGAGAACAGCGAGGTCAGCGGGATCTCGTATCGGCCGTGCTTCGCGTTCGCGAGGTTCTTCAGCGGGGTGGGGAGGCGCAGCGACAGTACCGACATCATAGGGTCGACGCGCAGGGTCTCGTTGCCGAGACTGCGGCCGCTTTCCCCATCGGCGGTCAGGAAAAGCCGCGCCGCCTGCCACCTCTGGCGCCACTGCTGCGCTGTCAGGCCGGCAGTTTGCAGGTGGTGCCGATTCCTCAGCAGCCCGCGGCCGCCAGACACCACGGACAGATTGCCGGTCTGGATCCGGGCATCGATGTTTTGCAGGCGGGCTTGGAGGATCTGCAGCCGCTGCTGCTTGGCGAACCTTTCGGTCTGGTCCCTGTACCCGCGAGCCTTTCCGGCACGCTGTCCGACCGGTGCGACAAGGCGCTGCTCGAGCGCCGCTATCGCACGCCGGGTCGAAGAACGGTGATCGTGCAGGGCCCGCCAGGAAAGGTTCCACTGGTCGTTCGACGTCCGCGTGACAGCGCCCGCCCACCTCGACGAGGACTCGGCAGTCAACCACTGCTTCCGTGACGCACGTTTGTCGTCAGCGGTTCTGCCCAGCCGCACCCGGGCCGCGAGATCCTTCCGCGACAGCGAGCCCAGGTGATCGCCGACCTGCAGCAACACATCCAGGTCTTCCTGTGAGGTGCGCAGCCGGGTGCGTATCCGCACACCCGACGGCTGCCCCACTACCTTCGGTGCGGCGACGACGCGCAGTTCCTTGCTCATGCCGGCACCTCCGGAGGCGACAACAGACAGATCGAGGGCAGGGCAACGTCGGCCCGCAGGCCGATCGTTGGGCAGCGCACCGAATCCCCTCCCTCGCCAAGAAGCACCGTCCTGTGAACCTACAACCCGGTACTGACAACACGATGTCCACCAGCCAGGCCTCACTGCGACAGTCAGCCGCAGGACGTGCTGGGCAATGACTCCCTCGTCAATAGATGTTCAGAGAACGGCACAGCTGTCAGGTGAGCCGCGAACAGTTGCGAACCCCTGGGCCCCGCACCCCCCTTGCCCCCGCCGCCCGGCCCGGCCGGGGGCCGAGGAAGACCGGCGCTCTTGAGGGCGGCGCGAAGGCGCCGGGCGAGAGCGGCCGGCCACGCGGCCCGTTCACCGCACCGCAGGCCCGACACAAGCCGGCGACAAGCCCGTACGGCGGCCGTGTGATGTGATGCCCGCGTGCCGCTTCGGGCGGCCGTGCGGGCACCACGCTCCGCACGCCGGAGACCACACAGCGGGACGGGGGACGCCATGCCGAGCGGACAGGAGCTGTTCGCAGCGGACTTCGCCACCAGGCCGTTGCCAGCCCGCGCCCTGGTCCGGGAAGCGGACCGGGCCCGGCAACTCCTGGCCGCCGGAAAGTGGCGGCCCACCCGGGCGGACGCCGACGCCGCCGCCCACATCCTGGCCCGCCTCACCGCCCCGCTGCCCGCCCGCGGCGACGGCAGCGCACGTACACGGGCCACGGACCGCGACCGGCGTTTGCAGCGGACCTGGCGTACCACCGTCCACCACCTCGACGCCGGCGCCGTCAGTGCGCCCGCCGCCGCCCTGGTGGCCGCCGTCGCCCGCGCCCTCCTGCCCTGGCACACCGTCCCCAGCCCGCCGCCCGCCGCGGCGGCCGCCCGCTACCCCCTGCCCCAGGACACCTTCGGCGGCCCGGCGCCGACCCCGACCGAGGCGGGCGAGGCCCTGCTGCCCGGCCTGGCCCGCCTGTTCACCGCGCTGGCCACCCCCACCCCGCCCGAGACCGCCGCCCTCACACCCCCGGCGGTGCCGTGGGAGGTCCGGCACACGGGCCGGTTCCGGCATTACGCCAGACCCGCCCCCGGCGTGTGGACGGCCGACACCTTCCGCTGCCCGGGCTGCGGACACGCCGGCGGCCCGTGGACCGTGAGCGGCGACTGGCGCCTGATCACGCTGGGCTGCGCCTGCGGACTGGCCACCGGTGAGCACGGCCTGACCTTCTCCGAGATCTGGCTCTGCCTGCCCGACTCCTGAGCGCCCGCCGGCCGGCCCGGGCAGAGCACGACGCTCCACCCAGCCCGCCCAACCCCGGCCGGCCGTGCGCCCGCTGGCCGTGAGCTTCGGCTGGGGGAGCGGTGGTCAGAGAGTGATCCAGTAGCGGCGTTTGAGTCCCAGGGCGGTGGCGCGTACGTCCTCCAGGACGCCGCCGTTGGCCTCGATGGTGCGCGCGGAGGGGGTGTTGCCGTCGTCGCACGTCAACAGGACGCGTTCCAGGCCGAGATCGCGCGCCACGGGCAGGACACGGCCCAGCGCCCAGGTGGCGTGCCCGCGTCGGCGGGCCGAAGGGCGCACGCTGTAGCCGATGTTGCCGCCGCCCTCCAGCAGCAGGGCGTTGAGGCGGTGGCGTACGTCGATCGCGCCGAGGTAGGTGCCGTCCTGGACGATCCACAGGTGCGTGGCGTGCACTCTGTCCTGCGGCAGCGCCAGCGACCGGTCGGCCTGCGCCCGCAGCCGCTCCACCCACGCCTCGAAACCCGCGGCGCTGTCCAGGTCCGGCCCGGCCAGCCGCAGCCCGCTGCCGTCCTGGTGCGCACCGGGCCCCCATTCCTGGCAGGCCTGCATCCAGGAGGCGCGGAACCGGACGGCGGGCTCGACGAGTTCGGGCATGCTGCGGAGATTAACACCCGCGTTCATTTCCCCGGCAGGCCGCCGGGGAGCGGGCCCTTGATAAGGCCCGGCGGAAAATGCAGTGTGGTGTGACGCCCGATCGCGGGCCGGACGGGGCCGAGTTCACCCCGCAAAAGGATTTCCCCCGCCTTCTTTCCGAGAGAGGCCCACACCCATGAGGCAGAGCACCCTTTTGATGCCCGCCGACCTGCACGCCTACATGACCGCGCACAGCGTCGCGCCCGACGCCGTCCAGGAACGCCTGGCCGAGCGGACCCGGCAGTTCGCCGACGTCGCCCACTGGCAGACCGCCCCGGAGCAGAGCCCGTTTCTGACGCTTCTGGTCCAGACACTGGGCGTGACCAGCGCGGTCGAGGTCGGCACGTTCACCGGCATGTCGGCGCTCGCCATCGCCCGCGGCCTTCAGCCCGGCGGCAGACTGCTGTGCTGCGACGTCGACGACACCTGGACCCCCCTCGCCCGGGAGGCCTGGCAGGCCGCCGGCGTCGAGGACCGCATCGAACTGCGGATCGCACCCGCCCTCGAGACCCTGCGTTCCCTGCCGAATACCGCAAGCGTCGATTTCTCGTTCGTGGACGCGGAGAAGACCGGCTACTGGGACTACTTCAGCGAACTCGTCGCCCGCACCCGACCGGGCGGTCTGCTGGTATTCGACAATGTCTTCCGCAAGGGGCGGGTCCTGCACCCTCGTGGTGAAGTCGACGCCGCCGTCGTCGAATTCAACGAACGGCTCGCCAAGGACGACCGGGTCGACGCCGTCATGCTGCCGATCGCCGACGGCATGACCGTCGCCCGCCGTAAACCCTGACCCCTGTGCAGGGGCCGGGACCAGCCGGCGGGGGACGGGGGAGAAGGGGCGGCGGGTGCGGGGGTCAGCGGTGCAGCAGCGCCGTCAGCGCCCCGCGCAGCGCGGCGGCGGCCCGGCCGGCATCGTCCACCGGCTGCCCGTGCCGCCAGGCCACCACACAGTCCGGGCGCACCAGCAGACAGCCGCGCTCGTCCAGGCCGCCACTGACGCGCTGCCAGGAGCCGTAGGCGTCCCGGGCCCCGTCCTCGTCGATCCGCACCGCCTTCAGCGCGATGCCGAACTCCGCCGCGCACCGGCGCGCCGCCCGCACCCAGGCCTCACCGGCCAGCCCCGTCACCAGCGTGAACTGCCCCCCGCCCACCAGGTCCAGGGTGGACAGGCGGTGCCCGCGGGCATCCACCAGCCACGCATGGGGCAGTTTGGCGCCGGGCCGGGCGGACGGCTGCGCGTACAGGTCACGGTCACGCGCCCACCGCTCGGCCGGCCGGCCGTCGGCCAGCACGGCCGAGGAGACGTACCGCTGGTTCATCTCCACCCCGTGCGCACTGAACTCGTAGTGCTTGAGCTGCATCGCCTCGGCCAGCTCCCGCCGGCGCCGGGCCCCCTCGGCGGTCGGCAGCCGGCCCCGGCGCACCCCGGCCGCAGCGTCCTCGGACGCCAGCCCGTCGCCCAGGCCCAGCGCCTTGAAGAGCGGCACGAACTCGCCGGTGCTGCGGTTGGCACGGGTGACGACCTGCTCGCCCACGGGGACACGCTCGGCGCCGTAGCTCTCCAGCAGCCCCGCACCCGCCTGCCCGCGCAGCACCAGCGCCAGCTTCCACGCCAGGTTGTAGGAGTCCTGCACCGACGTGTTCGACCCCAGCCCGTTGGACGGCGGATGCCGGTGCACGGCGTCACCGGCACACAGGACCCGCCCGCGCGCATACGACGTCGCATGCAGGTCGTTGACGCTCCACAGCGAGACCGACTCGATGCGCACGCCGATGTCCTCGTCACCCAGCAGGCTTCTGACGATGCGCAGCGCCTCGGCGCCGTCGGGCACCGGGCCGCTGTCGGGGTCGTAGCCCCACACCGCCATCCACTTCGTCCACGGCCGGACCATGCGCAGCGCGCCCATCCCGATCCCGCCGATCCCCTCACCGGGACGCACCACCCAGTACAGGACACCGGGACGGTGCTCGACGTGGCGGGTCAGGTCGGCCTCGAAGACGATGTTCATGCTGCCGCCCTTGCCCTCCTCGCCGGCGAAGGGCAGCCCGATCTGCTCGGCGACCCGGCTGCGGCCGCCGTCCGCGCCGATCAGATAGCGGGCGCGCAGGGTGAACTCGTCCCCGCGCAGCCGGTCGCGCAGCAGCGCCGTCACCCCGTCGGCATCCTGCTCCAGGGAGACGAACTCGGTGTCGAAGCGGACCTTCGCACCGCGCCGGGCGGCGTTGCCCAGCAGCACCGGCTCCAGATACGGCTGCGGCAGGTCGAGCATCGGGCAGGGACTCGCCGCCGCGTACTCCGACAGCCGCTCCTCCTCCGTGCCCCAGGTACGGATCCGGGCGATCTCCTCGCCCGCCAGGCTGGTGCAGAACACGCTCTCGCCCATCAGGTGCTGCGCGGTGCCCGCCGCCAGCGCCTCGCCCTCGACGCCGAGGTCGCGCAGCACCTCCATGGTCCGCTGGTTGGTGATGTGGGCGCGGGGACTGTCGGCGACCCAGCCGTACTTGCCGATGACGGTGACGGGCACGCCGTAGGTGGCCAGGGCCAGCGCGGCGGTCCCGCCGGCCGGACCGCCGCCCACGACCAGGACGTCCGTGTCGAACTCGCCCTCACTTCGCATGCGCTGCTCCCGTCGAGACGAAAAATGTGCGCCGCACACCGCGAAATAGCGTCGGCGTATGCTCGCACCCGCATTCCCGCGGTGAAAGAAACCGGAAATATATGCGCCCCGCGAATCATGTGAATCCCGCGAAACGCCCCGGGCGCCCCGGGCGCGGTGGCCGGCCGTGAAGCGTTTTGGCTCCCGCGCGGGGGCCGCAAAGGACCGCGCCGCGAGACGGGGTGCGAAGCATGCGCGGTCTCTTGATTTCATCCTGCACACACCTGCGTCGCGTCATCTTGCACGGACTCGCGTCGCGCCCAGACCGGCGGCGGGGTGCGGCGGAGCACCGCCCGCGCGCCCCGGGTCCTCCCCGCCCGGGCGCACGGCCCCGGCACACCCGCCGGGCGGTGTGCGCCGGTTGTATCACGGCGCCGGGCGGCATGGCAGACGCCCGCCGGGCCGCCCGGCCCGGCTGGAGCCGGCCCGGGCGGGCGTGTCCCGTCGACAGGACAGCCCCCGCCGCCCGCCCCGCCCGCGTGCCTGTGCCGACGCGGGCACGGGACGGGGAAAGAGCCGCCCCGGCCCCGCTCGCCGGAAAGCCGCCCCGAATCCATCTCGCGGTTCCGCAATTCCCGGCAGGCCGGTATGTTCAACAGCGGTCGGAACCCGGAAATGAAACACAGAAGGACGTTCCCATGCCACCTTCCCTGCCTCGCGAAAACGCGGCCGGCTCCCTGGGCGCTTTTGCCGTGGAGCGATCGGTACGTGAATGGCTGCGCACGGAATGCGGCGCTCCGCACACCACCGCTTGTGGTGGTCCGCTGCCGTCGGCGCCGGCCCATGGACACTGAGACCATCAGCCCCGCCCCCACCGTCCCGGCTGCGGCTGCGGCTGCGGCTGCGGCTGCGGTGTCGGGGCCGGACGAGGCGGTCCTGGCGCGGTGCCTGCGGGCGGCCGGCCCCGGCCGGTGCCGCGTCATCACCCCGCGGCACGGGGACGGCATGGCCGGCAGCGGGGCGTTCCGGGACAGAGGCCCCTATATCGCGGTGTCGCCGGGGTCCGTCGACGAGGTCCGCGCGCTGCTGCGCGCGCTGGCCGCCGACGCCCCCCGCCATGGCGCGGTCCGGGTGCAGCCCTGCAGTACGGGGCTCAACTGGGGCTTCGGAGCGGACCGGCCGGCCGACGACGGCGCCGTACTGCTGCACCTGGGCGGCCTCGACACGGTCCGCGACCTCGATCTGGACCACGGCATCGCGGTCGTCGAACCCGGCGTCAGCCAGGGCGCGCTGGCCCGGCGGCTGGAGAACAGCCCCTACCTGCTCAACGTCACCGCCTCCTCCTCGCGCACCAGCGTTGTCGGCAACGCCCTGGACCGCGGCGTCGGCCTGCACCGCCAGCGCACCGAGGACATCCTGGGACTCGAAGTGGTCCTGGCCGACGGCACGATCGCGCACGTCGGGCGCTGGCCCCGGCCGCACCTGGCCCCCGCCCCCTACCCGCACCCGGTCGGCCCCGGACTGGCGGACCTGTTCGTCCAGTCGGGCCTGGGCGTGGTCACCGCGGCGGCCGTGCGGCTGCTGCCGCGCCCGCAGACCCACCGCGTGGTGCGCCTGGCGTTCGCCGCCGGCGATCTGCCCGCCGCGGTGGAAGCGCTGGCCGGCATCCAGGCGGACCGGCTGTGCGACGGCGTCGTCAAGGTCTTCAGCGCCCAGGCCGCCACCGCCTACGGCGGCACCGCGCAGGCCGGCTACCTGGCCTACGTCCACGTCGGCGGAGCCGCCCGGCTGGTCGACTGCGCCGTCGAGGTGCTGACCGAACGGGCCGCGGCGGCCGGGGTGTTCGGCCGGCCCCGCGTCTTCGGGCCGCACGAGCACGGCACGACCGTCGCCGAACACGCCACCCTGCGCGCCTACGCGGGCGACCCGTCGGCCAACGACGCGATGGTCCACGACATCTTCCGCGTTCCCGCCGACCGCACCGAACTGCAGGGCAGCGCGGGCTGGCTGTTCTTCACCCCGGTCCTGCCCCTGGACGGCGCGTCGGCCGGCCGGGCGGCCGGCCTGCTGGCCGGCGCCGTCGCCCGCCACGGCGCCGGGATGACCGCCGGCCACACCCTCAACCTGATGCCCGGCGGCTGGGTCGACCTGGTCGTCTCCCTGCGCTTCGAGCGCGACAGGGCCACCTCACGGCGCGCCCAGGCCCTGCTGGACACCCTGCACGACGCGTTCGCCGGCGCCGGGTTCACGCCCTACCGCCTCGACATCGACCACGCCGGCACCGCCGCCGCGCTGCGCGGCGAGCCCGGGGCGGAAGACCTCCTCGCCCGGCTCGAAAGCCTCCTTGACCCCCACCACCAGATATCCCGGGGACGCTATGCAGCCCACCGATGACCTCTCCCGCGCCGTCACCGCCACCCTCCCCGGCCGCCTCGACGGCGACGGCGACGGCGGCCCGCGCGCACACCGCACCACCACTGCCACCGACACCTCCCGCGCTGACCGCGACGGCGGTGACGGGAGTGGTGGCGGGAACGCCGGTTTCCCCGGTCATCTCGTCGCCGCCGCCGACCTGGACGGCCCGCAGGTCGAGGAGTTGCTGCGGCAGGCCGCCCGGCTGCGCGAGATGCCCGCCCGCCAGGCGCGCACCCTGCTGGACGGCGCGATCGTGGCCACCTTGTTCTTCCAGCCCAGCACCCGCACCCGGCTCGGTTTCGAGGCGGCCGCGCTGCGCCTGGGCGCCCGCGTGACGGGCTTCGCCGACCCCAGCACCTCCCGCTCGGTCGACTACATCGGCGAGAGCCTGGAGGACACCGCCCGGGTCGTCTCCGAACTCAGCGACGCCCTCGTGCTGCGCCACTACGTCACCGGCGCCGCCCGCCGCGCCGCGCAGGCGTCCCTGTGCCCCGTCATCAACGGCGGCGACGGCTCCAACGAACACCCCACCCAGGCACTGAGCGACATCTGGACCATGACCCGCCGCCTGGGCGGCCTGGCCGGCACGGTCGTCGCCCTGGTAGGCGACCCCGGCACCCGGGTGCTGCGCTCGCTGGTGCACCTGCTGGCCCGGATGGACCTCAAACGGCTGCTGTTCCTCGTTCCGCCCGCCGCCCCCCTGGACATGACGGGCCTCGACGCGGTCACCCACACCACCCTGCCCGCCGACCTCGCGGTCCTCCTGCACGACTCGGGCACCCCCTACGAGTTCCGCAGCGACGTCAGTGAACTCCTCGCCGAGGCCGACGTCGTGGAGATGATGCCCGTCGACGTGCCCTCCCTGGAGTCGCACCCCGCCGCTCTGAGCTCCCACGTGTACGTGACGCCGGAGCGCTACCGGATCACCGCCGCCAAGATCCGGGCGGTCGGCTCCAAAGCCCTCGTCCTGCACCCGGGACCACGCAAGGACGAACTGCACCCGGACGTCGACGACACCCCGGGCGGCCTGTACTTCGAACAGGTCAAGGACTCCCTGTACCTGCGGATGGCGGTGCTCACGCAGTGGG
Organism: Streptomyces sp. NPDC059582; assembly: GCF_042735715.1. Lineage (NCBI taxonomy): Bacteria > Bacillati > Actinomycetota > Actinomycetes > Kitasatosporales > Streptomycetaceae > Streptomyces > Streptomyces sp. NPDC059582. The sequence goes on along the minus strand of NZ_JBHWCC010000032.1, from coordinate 90,373 downwards.
TGGCGCCCCGGTGAAGACTGCGAGGACCGACATGAGCGCACCCGCGCCCGCCCTGACCGGCCCGGCCCCCACCCCCTTTGACCCAGCCCCCGCCCCTGCCTCCGCCCCCGACCCGTCGGGCGGGCCCGCCGCGTCCGGGCAGGGCGGCGGCCGGCTCGGCCTGGAGGAGATCCTGCGCCGGGTACGGGAGCTGGCGCCGCGGATCTCCGCCCGCGCACGCGAGATCGAGGACGCCCGCCGCCTGCCCCGCGACCTGGTGGAGGAACTGCGCCGGTGCGGCGTCTTCCGCGCGACGATGCCCGCCGAGTGGGGCGGTCCCGAGCTGACGTCGATGCAGCAGATCACGCTCATCGAGGAGATCTCGGCCGCCGACGCCGCCACCGGATGGTGCGTCATGATCGGCATGGACTCGGGCATCTACGCCGGACACCTGGCCCCCGACGCCGCCGCCGAGCTCTACCCCCGCCTCGACCTCGTCACCGCCGGCTGGGTCGCCCCGGCCGGAGTGGCCCACGAGACGCCGGGCGGCTACCTCGTCGACGGGCACTGGCGCTTCGGCAGCGGCTGCACCCACGCCGACGTCATCGCCGGCGGCTGCACCGTCCACCGCGACGGCCGCCCGCTCCTGGACGACGCCGGCCGCCCGGTCACCCGGATCGTGCTGGCCCCCGCCGCCTCCTACACGATCGAGGACACCTGGCACACCACCGGCCTGGCCGGCACCGGCAGCTGCGACTACACCGCCCGCCGGCTGTTCGTGCCGGCCGAGCACACCCTCGTCCTGGGCGACGCGCACCGCGACGCACCCATGTACCGGCGCTCTGACACCCTCGTGCGCAAGATGCCCGGCGTGCCGCTGGGGCTGGCCCGGGCCGCGATCGACCACGTCCACCACCTCGCCGGCTCGCGCACCGAGGCGGCCGGGATGCCCTGGCGCACCTCACGCCACGTCCAGGCGGTGCTGGCCGAGTGCGAGATGCAGCTCAGCGCGGCCCGCACGGCCGTCTACGCGAGCGTCGAGGCGCTCTGGGACTGTCTCGCGGCCGGCGCCCAGCCCACCCGCAGGCAGCGCGCCGACGCCGCGCTGGCCCGCTACCACGCCTTCCACAGCGCCCGCACCATCGCCGCCGCGCTCTACGACCTCGTGGGCGCCGACGCCACGCTCCGTTCGAGAACGCCCCTGGACCGGGCGGTCCGCGACAGCATCACCGCCTGCCAGCACGTGGTGGGCCAGCGCCGGATCCTCGAATGGAGCGGCCAGCTCCTCCTCGGAGACGAACCCGCGGCGGCGTTCGTCTGACCGAGCCGACCGCCCGCGCCCGACCAGACGTAAGGACAGCCGTGTCCCAGGACCGCAGACTGGCACCGATCGCGCACGCCCTGAACCCGGGCGCGACGCCCCTGACCGAGCCCTTCCCCGAAACCCCCACCGCGTGGGCCCAGGCCTACGCCCTGAGCTGGCCCGGCCACCCGGAGCAGTACGTGGTCCGCCTGATCGACGCCGGCGCCTACGAACGCGAGGCCGTCGCCGTCGAGTTCGCCGCCGCCCGGCTGCTGGGCGACCAGGGCATCGCGCCGGCCGTCCGGCACGCCGACCCCGAGAGCGGCGTACTCGTCATGGACCGCGTCCAGGGACATTCCGTGCGCCCGGCCGGCCCCGCCCAGGCCCTGTCGGTGGCCGGCCTGCTGGCCCGCCTGCACACCCTGCCCTGGGACAGCCCCGTCAGGCTCTACGCCCGAAAACGCCGGGAGGCCGGCGAGAGCGTGGCCCGCCTGGCCGGCAGCCGTCCCGAACTCGCCCTGTTCGGCGAGGCGTTGCGCGCCTTCGACCGTCTGCGGGCCGCCCTGGCGACCCTCCACACCGAGCACACCCTCTGCCACAACGACCTCAACCCCGGCAACATGCTCTTCGACGGCGACCGCGCCTGGCTGATCGACTTCGACCACGTCGGCCCCGGCGACCCCCTCTTCGACGTCGCCACCGCCGCCGACGCGCTCGGCCTGAGCCCGGCCGGCACCGACGCCTTCCTGGCCCGCTACTTCGGCCGCCCGCCCACCGACGACGAGAGCGCCCGCCTGGAACTGCTGGGCTGCCTGGCCCTGCTGCGCTACGCGGTCAGCGCGCTGTCCCTGGTCCCCGAGGACCTGCACCCCGCCCTCGCCGCCTGGACACCCCAGGACGTCGGCCAGGCCTGGGTGTTCCAGCCGGATCGCGAACAGACACCCGGACACGCCGTCTTCCGCCTCGCCCTCGGCTTCGCCACCGCCGGCCTTGCCCGGCTCAGCCGCACCCCGGCCACCCGCGCCCTGCGCACCCTCCACCTCACCCCCGCCCGCCCCACGCCCGCACCGGTAGGGGCAGGCCATGCACGCTGACGAGGCGGACGCGACAACGCAGACCCTGCACGGCGGCGAGGCGGACGCGACAACGCAGACCCTGCGCGGCGGCGAGGCGAACATGACGGCGCATACCCTGCGCGGCGGTGAGGCGAAAGTGACGGCGCAGCACATCGCCCCCCTGATCAGGCCCTCCGACGTGCTGCTCGCCGTCGGCCCCGCCGTCGACGGACGCGACCCCCACGCCCCGCCCCAGCTGCTGCTCATCGGCCCCGGCCGGCCGCCGCGCGGCATCACCGCCACCGTCGGCGCCATGCGCTGGGGCACCTACCGCGTCGGCGGCAACGCCCCGGTCCGCCTGGGCTTTTGGACCAGCCAGGAACTGACCGCGATCGCCGAGACGGTCTCCCACCTCGCCCTGGCGCTGCGGCTGCCCGCCGTCCACGCCCACCTGCCCCGCCTCGACATCGGCACCCGCAAACTCCTGCACGACCTGCGCGGCGCGGACGTCCTGGCCGGTGCCTCCGAGGCACAGCTGTGGCGCGAACGCCTGGACCTGGACCACCTGCACCACCACCTCGCCGCCATCCACCTGCGCCGCTACACCGCCCGCCGCCGCCACACCGACAGCCTGCTGGAGCGCGGCGACAGCGAGGACGCCGCGTGGATGCTCGGCGCCTGCGCCCGCGAACTGCTGGCCGCGCTGCTCGCCACGGCCGGCGAGACCAACCCCCGCGGCCACTGGCACCCGCGGCTGCTGCGCCTGCACCAGGAACACATCGGCGCACCCGACAGCACCCGCGCGCTGGCCCTGCTGAGCGCCCCGTGCGCGGCCGCCGGCCGCGACCGCCTGCACGCCGCCCTGCGCGACGCCGACCGCCTGCACGCCGCGATCCTGCGGCGCTGCCCCGCCCTGGAGCGCACCGCCCGGGCGGCCCCCTCCGGCCGCTGCGACACCGTCGCCTGACCCCCGCCCCCCCACACCTCCCCGCAAAAAGAAGAGGGGGCACCACCGCCCCGCCCCGCCCGCCTGCCCGAAGGGGGCCGGGACCGCGCGCCGCCCCGGCATTCGACGACAAGGAGACGCCATGCCCGCCATCGAGTTCATCGGCTACAGCCGCGACGAGGCCGTCGAACGGATGGAGCGCTACATCCCGCTCTTCGCCCACCTCGACTGGGCCGACGACTTCATCTTCCAGATCGAGCCGGACAACAAGGTCATCGGCCTCAACCGCATCGAGCAGCCGCTGGTACGGGTGCGCTCCCGCTTCCCCGAGCGCATCGAGATCACCCGGGACATCCTCCGCGACCACGAGGACGTCGAAAGCTTCGTGATCGACTTCCGCGCCCGCCGCGTACAGGACTGACCAGGAACCCGGAAGGAGAGCACCGATGCTGATCTGCGGCGTCAAGACGACGCACGACGGCGGCGTCGCCCTCATCGAGGACGGCCGCCTTGTCTTCTCCACCGAGATGGAGAAGCTCGGCAACAACCAGCGCTACGCCAAGATCAAGGACTTCGCCACGGTCTTCGAGCTGCTGGCCGAACACGGCTACCGGCCCGAGGACATCGACCACTTCGTCCTGGACGGCTGGTACAAGACCCACAAGATCCAGTCGTGGCACGGCCAGGAGTTCGAGACGGTCCTGGCCCCCTACCGGCGCGGCCTGCTCGACGACGACCTGCTGCGCGCCTACCCCCACCGCATCCAGGACCTGCCCTACCTGAGCTTCACCCACTACGCCGGCCACGTCGCCTCCGGCTACTGCGCCAGCCCCTTCGCCCGCGCCGGGCAGGGCTCGTACGTCCTGAGCTGGGACGGCTGGATGTTCCCCTTCCTCTACTACGTCGACGGCGCCACCCGCCACGTCACCAGCTGCGGCCCGCTCATGCCGGTCATCGGCGACTCCTACCTGCAACTGGGCCAGCTGTTCGCGCCGTTCGACGAGCCGATCGAGTACCCGCACATCCTGGGCCTGGCCGGCAAGATCATGGCCTACATCGCGCTGGGCGAGGTCCGCCCCGACGCCGTCGAGCACATCGACCGCACCATCGACACCGCGTTTTCCGAGGTGCTGGCAGGCCGCCCCGACGACGACCGCTTCTACCAGGTCGGCAACGGCATCGAGATCCTGAAGAAGATCAAGAAGAAGGTGGCGCTGGAGGGGGTGGAGCCCGCGGACATGCTCGCCTCCCTGCACCACGCCCTCAGCCAGAGGCTGGTTGCGGGGGTGCGGGAGAAGACCCGCGCGGCCGGCTTCGCCGACCGCAACCTGGTGGTCGTCGGCGGCTGCGGACTGAACATCAAGTGGAACAGCGCCCTGCGCGACAGCGCGGTCTTCGACAGCGTGTGGGTGCCGCCCTTCCCCAACGACTCCGGCAGCTCCATCGGGACCGCCTGCGCCGCGATGCTCACCCGCGGCGGGCCGGCGGCCCTGGAGTGGGACGTGTACTCGGGGCCGGCCCTGAAGGACTCCACCGCGCTGCCGGGCTGGCGCGAGGAGAGCTGCGACGTACGCGAACTGGCCCGGCTGCTGCACGAGAACAACGAACCGGTCGTCTTCCTCAACGGGCGCGCCGAGATCGGCCCGCGGGCCCTGGGCAACCGCAGCATCCTCGCCCCCGCCGGCCTGCCGAAGATGAAGGACCTCCTCAACGAGGTCAAGGACCGCGAGTTCTACCGGCCCGTCGCCCCGATCTGCCTGGAGGAGTTCGCCCCCGGCGTCTTCTCGCCCGGCACCCCCGACCCGTACATGCTCTTCGACCACCAGGTCCGCGACGCCTGGAAGGACCGCATCCCGGCGGTGTGCCACCTGGACGGCACCGCCCGCCTGCAGACCGTCAACCGCGGCCAGAACGAGACCGTCTTCGACCTCCTGACGCACTACCACGAGCTGAGCGGCATCCCGCTGCTGTGCAACACCAGCGCGAACTTCAAGGGCTCCGGCTTCTTCCCCGACGTCCGCTCGGCCATGGAATGGGGCCGCATCCGCCTCATCTGGTCTGATGGAAAACTCTTCACACGCGCCCACTGACGGCCGGCAAGGACACCTGACGACATGACAAGCCTGATCGCCACCATGGGCCCGGCCATCCTCTCCCCGCGGACCCTGCACGACGCCATCGCCCGCGGCGTGAGCGCCCTGCGGTTCTCCGCGTCGAAGTTCTCCGCCGGCGAACTCGCCGCCCAGGCGCAGCGCACGGCCGGGATCGGGGCGGCGCTGGGCCGCCCCCTGGACCTGCTGCTGGACCTGCCGGGCGCCAAGACCCGGCTGACCAACGAGGACTTCTTCCCCCTGGCCGGGGTGGAACGCCTGCACGTCCTGTTCCATCCCGCCCCCGCCCGCCCCGAGTTGCCGGTGGCGCAGATCGGCACGACCGGCATGGCGATCGCCCCCTACATCGAGCCCGGCGACATCCTGGTGCTCGGCGACGGGGAGAACGCGCTGCGTGTCGAGTCGCGCACCGCCGACGGCTGCATGACCCGCCCGCTCACCCACGGCGACGTGGGACGGCACAAAGGCATCAGCCTGCACGGCAAGCCGCAGGCCTACCAGGCGCTCGGCGACGCCGAGGCCATCGCCCTGAAGGGGCTGGGCGAGAGCGTCTTCTCCGGCGTCATCGTCTCCTTCGTCGAAGACCCGGACACACTGGAGCAGGCCCGGTCCCTGATCGGGGACACCCCGCACGACGGCCGTCCGGCCCCCGCGCTCATCGCGAAGATCGAGACCCGGGCCGGCGCCGAGCGGGCCGCCGAGCTGGCGCGCGCCGCCGACGGCGTGCTGCTCGGGCGCGGCGACCTCCTCCTGGACGCCGGCGAACTGGACTTCTACGACCTGGGCAAGACCGTCATGAAGGAGACCCAGAAGGCCGGCCGGCCCCTCATGGTCGGCACCCAGCTCCTTGCGAGCCTGTCCGAGGGCTGGCTGCCCAACCGCTCCGAACTGGCCTACCTCTCCCACCTCGTGGAGAAGGAGGTGGACGGCCTGATGCTGGCCACCGAGACCACGGTGGGCAGCGCCCCGCTGCGCACCGTCGAACTGGTCACCGCCCTGATCGAGCGGTACGGAACCGGCGCCGCGCCGGCGCCGCTCTTCCCCAGCCGCAGCGCCGCCTAAGGGCTGTCCCGTAACCCCCGGCGGGCGCACGACGACAGCTACGGCACCTCGCCGCGTTGTCGGATCGCCCGAATACGCCCAGTATGCGGACGGCCCTCCGCCGTGCGATGCACCGCATCCGACGCCGCGCGCTGATCCACCGGGGATCACGGGACAGCCCTTGGCCGCCCGCAGCGGGGGGCGGCGTCCAGCCCCTTCTCGCCCCCTTCCACCCCCCGGTACGCAGAGAGGCCCCATGTCCAGAATCGTCGTCACCCTCGGTCCCGCGACCGCGCCCCCCGAGGTCCTCGAACAGGTCGTCAAGGCAGGCGCGGACTCCTTCCGCTTCCCGGCGTCGAAGGCGTCGGTCGCCTCCCTCGCCGCCCTGGCCTCGCGGGTGTCCTCGGTCGCCGCCGGGCTCGGCCGCAGCCCGGACCTGCTGCTGGACCTGCCGGGCGCCAAGACCCGCTTCACCAACGACGACCAGTTCTCCCTGGCGGGCCTCTCCCACCTCCAGGTCCACTTCGGGCCCGTGCCCTCCGACGTCCACCGCGACGTGCCCGTCCTGGGGCTCACCGGCTCGGACATCTCCGCACTCGTCGGCCCCGGCGACATCATCCTCATCGGCGACGGCGAGGACGCCCTGCGCGTGGAGCGGGTCGAAGCCGACCACTGCGTCGCCACCCCGCTCAGCGCCGGGTTCCTCGGCAAACGCCGGGGCGTGGCCCTGCCGGGCAAGAGCGTCCCGCCGTCCGGGCTCACCGACACCGACCGGGCCGCCCTGCAGACACTGCCCGGATCGCTCTTCAGCGCCGTCATCATCTCCTTCGTCGAGTCGGCGGACAGCGTGCGCGAGGCCCGCGCCGTCATGGCGGCCGCCGCCCAGGGCCGCCACGCCGTCCCGCCGGTGATCGCCAAGGTGGAGACGCAGGCCGGCGCGGCCGCCGTGCGGGAGATCGCCGCCTGCGCCGACGCGGTACTGCTGGGCCGGGGCGATCTGCTGCTGGACTGCGGCCCGATCGAGTTCTTCGACCTGTGCGAGAACGTGCGCGCCGCCACCGCCGAGGCCGGCTGCCCGCTCATCGTCGGCACCCAGCTGCTGACCAGCCTGTCCGCCGGCTGGATGCCGCACCGCTCCGAACTCGCCTACGTCAGCGGCCTGCTGCGCGAGAACACCGCCGGGCTGATGCTCGCCGACGAGACGGCCGCCGGCACCGCCCCCGTGCGCACCGTCGAACTGCTGCGCGAACTGCGCGAGCGCTACTGCGCGTCCCCCGACCCCGCCCCCCTGTTTTCCGCCCGCGCCGGCGCCGCGGCCGGCCGCGGGGGAGTGTGAGCGTGGCCGCGCACATCCGGCTGCCGCGGGCACTGCCCGACCTGGCGGCCGCCGCCCAAGCCGCGCACCGCGACCCCTACGGCGCCCGCGACCTGCTGACCACGTCCGCGCACGGCGCTCCCGGACCCGACGGCGACGTCATCGTCGCCGGCTGGGTCTACTCCCACGACCTCCGGCACACGCTCCTGGTCGCCCACCCCCGCTTCGGCTGGCTCAGCCCCGGCGGACGCCTGGAGGACGGCGAGTCCCCGCTGCAGGGCGCCTGCCGCGAAGTCGCCGAAGAAACCGGCCTGCGGCTGCGCCCGCTGCTGCCCGACCCGGTAGCGGTGCTCGGCAACCGCGAGCGCACCGAACGCCGCTACGGACTGGCCTACGCCTTCGCCGCCGACCCGGCCGGCCCGCTCACCCCGGAAACCGGGCAGCCCGCGGCCTGGTTCACCCTCGCGGACATGCCGCCCTGCCCGGCGTTCCCCCTCGACCACGAGGTGCTGGCGCACACCGCCCGCGACCTCGCCCGCGGGCCGCGCGAGCCGTCCCGGCCCTAGACACCCCGCCCGCCCAGGCGCCCGCCCAGGTGCCCGCCCCGGCGCCGGGGCGGCACACCGCGATCCACGCTGGAGTCGACATGGACACACCGCCCGTGCCCGGCATTCTCATAGAGGGTCACGAGTACAGCGGGAAAAGCACTCTGGCCCGCCAGGTCAGCGACGGTCTGCGCCGGCGCGCACCGACCGTGCGCGCCGCGCACGCGACCCTCAGCGGCGACCCGCTCGTGCGCTCGCTGCTGGACGAGGCACTGAGCGTCTTCGACGGCGCCGAACACCACGACTTTCGCCACCCGCCCACCTGGCGCCGCTTCAACAGCCGCCGCTCGGCCCAGCTCATCCTGGACACCGACCTGTTCGGCCGGCGCCGGCCCGTGCCCGGCGAGATCCTCGTCCAGGACCGCTACTGGCTCGCCCAGTACGCCTTCAACCAGTACTTCACTCCCGCCGAGGGCTACCTCAGCCCGGCCTGGATCGCCTCGTGCGTGCCGAGGTTCGCCGTGCAGGTCTACCTGACCTGCGACGCCGCGACCCGGCGCCGCCGGGCCGCGGCCCGCGACGGCGCCAAGGCCAAGCACCCGCTCAACGCGTTCCTGCGCCGCCACCTCGACGACGTCGCCCGCCTGGAGACGTTCACCACCACGCTCGTCCACGACAGCCCGCACTGGCTGGTGCTGGCCTCCGACCGGCTCTCGCCGCAGGAGATGACCGACGCCGTCCTCGAGCGCTTCGACGCCGCTACGGGCCGCCCGCCCGCCCAGACGCCGGCCGCCGCCGGCACCCTGGCGGATCGGTGGCCGGTCAGGTGACAGCGCCGCTGAGCGGGCCGGCCGGCCCCGACGACCGCACCGACCGCTGGTGCATCATCGGCGCGGGCCCGGCCGGGCTGGCCACCGCCAAGAACTTCCGCGACGCCGGCCTGCCCTTCGAGATCGTGGAACGCCACGACAGCCTGGGCGGGATCTGGCGCTACGGCCGGCCCGGCAGCGCCGTCTACCGCTCCACCTGCATGATCTCCTCCAAGCGGCTCAGCGCCTTTCGCGGCTTCCCGATGCCGGCCGCGGCCCAGGACTTCCTCGGCCACCGCGAGGCGCTCGCCTACCTCACCGACTACGCGCACGCCCACCAGCTGCCCGAGCACATCCGCTACGCCCGCGCGGTGCGACAGGTCCAGCGCCGGGGCGAGGCATGGTCGGTGACGTTCGAGGACGGCGCCACCTGCCTGTACCGGGGCGTCGTCGTCGCCTCCGGACACCACTGGGATCCCCGCCCGGCCCGCTTCCCCGGACACTTCGACGGCCGGGTCCTGCACTCCAGCGAGTACCGCACCCCCGGCGTGCTGCAGGGCAAACGCGTCCTGATCGTGGGAACCGGGAACTCCGGGACCGACATCGCGGTGGAGTCCTCACGCGTCGCCGCCCGCACCCTGCACTCGGTCCGCCAGGGCTGCCACTACCTGCCCAAGTACTTCCTGGGGCGGCCGATGGACGAGGTCATGGAGTGGTTCGTGCGCGTACGCGCCCCGCGCTTCGTGCACCGCTGGATCCGGCGGGCGGCGATCTGGTGCGTCTTCGGCGATCCCGCCAGATTCGGGCTGCCGCGCCCGTCCCGGCGCATCATGGACGGGCGGCTCATCCTCAACTCCGAACTGGTGCACCACGTCGCCCACGGCGCCGTCGTCTCCAAGCCCGACGTGGCCGAACTGCGCGGTGACCGGGTCCGGTTCACCGACGGCTCGGAGGAGGAGGTCGACGTCATCGTCCACGCCACCGGCTTTCACGCCTCCCTTCCCTTCCTGTCCGCCGACGACCTGCCCCAGCGGGAGTCGGGCCGCTACCCCGACCTCGCACTGCACCTCTTCCACCCCGCACACGACGGCCTCTTCGTCGTCGGCATGATCCAGCCCGACAGCGGCGCCTGGTGGCTCTTCGACGACCAGGCCGCGACGGTGACCGCCTACATCGGCGCCGTCAGCGGCGGCGGCCGAGCCACCCGCAAGGCCCGCGCCCTCGTGGGCGGCCACGCCGCCCGCAGATACCAGCCGCCGGGAACGCCCGGCCCCCACGCGTCACTGCGCGTCGAGCACGACCGCTACACCAGGATCCTGCGACGGCTTCGCCGGGACCTGATCTCAGCCGCCGGCAGAGCGTGAGGAGCGATGATGGACGGTGCGCGCAGGGCGACACTCAGGGGCGTGCTCCTGGAAGGGCTCAACTTCGCCGGCAAGTCGACGACGGCGAGCCGCCTCACCGCGCTGCTGCGGGCCCGGGGCAGCGAGGTCCACTCACGCCACTGCTACGTCTGCGACAGCGACGCCACCCAGGCGCTGCAGCTGCGGGCGAAGCGCGCCGTCGGCGCGAGCGGCGGCCGCCCCTTCCCCGACCCGGACCTGCTGCGCCCGTTCAACGCCCTCAAGTCCGCCCAGATGCTGATCGACAGCGAACTCGCCACCGACTGCGCCTACACCGGGCGCCAGGGCCCCGTCCTCATCCAGGACCGGCACTGGTTCACCCAGTACTGCAACAACGCCTTCTTCACCCCCGGCGAGGGATACCTCAGCGACACCTGGGCCCGCACCTGTGCGCCCCGCTTCACCGTCCAGGTGTATCTGACCTGCTCGCCGGCCGAACGCGAACGCCGGGCCGGACGCAGAAACGGCGACGCCCACGGACTCAACGCCTACCTGCGCGCCCACCCGCACGGCATCGCCGCCCTCGACACGTTCTGCATCGAGCAGATCGCCGACGACCCGGCCTGGACCGTCCTGGCCACCGACGGCCTGTCCCAGGACGACACCGCCGCCCGCCTCCTGGACCTCTTCGACGCCCGCCACCCCGCGGTTTCCGCATGACGGCCCACGACCCGGCGCGCCCCGGCACACCCGCAGCGAGCGCAACAGCACCCGCCCGCCACAGCCTGCCCGGCGGGCCGCTCCGGCTGGCCGGGCGGATCGTCTCCCGCCTCGGCCTGGGCACGATGCGCCTGGCCGGCCCGGGCAACTGGGGAGCACCCGCCGACAGCGCCGCAGCCGTCAGGCTCCTGCGCACCGCCGTCGGCGAGAGCGGCGTCAGCCACCTCGACACCGCCGACTCCTACGGCCCGCACACCGTCGAAGAGCTCGTCCGCCGGGCACTGCACCCCTACCCGGACGACCTGCTGGTGGCCACCAAGGTCGGACTGGTGCGGCCCGGCCCCGGCGTGTACGAGCCGCTGGGCCGCCCCGCCTACCTGCGCCACGCCGTCGAGGCGTCCCTGCGCCGGCTGGGATGCGAGCGGCTGTCCCTGTGCTACCTGCACCGCGTGGATACGGCAGTCCCCTTCAGCGACCAGCTGGGCACCCTCGCCGACCTGCGCCACGAAGGGAAGATCGCCGCCATCGGACTGTCCCGCGTCGGCGTCGGGGAGATCGACCGCGCGCGCGGCATCACCCCGATCGCCGCGGTCCAGAACCCGATGAACCTGCTCCAGGGCCACGACCCGGCCCTGGAGCACTGCCGCGCCCTGGGCATCACCTACGTCGCCTACCGCCCGCTGGGCAAAGGGCGGCTCATCGGCGACGACCTGCCCGCCGTCCTGGGCCGGCTGTTCGGCCTCGGCCCCCATGTCGCCGTCATCCCCGGCACCACACGCCCCGACCACCTGCGCCAGCTGGTCGCCGCAGCACAGGCGGCCCCGCCCCCGCCCCCCACCTGAGCCGTCGGCGCCGGCGGGTGTCAGTCCACGCCTTCGAGGAGCTGCTGCAGCGCTCCCACCCGCCGGCACAGCTCGGCCAGTTCGGCCCGCAACGCCTCCTGCTGCGCCGCGGCCCGCTCCGCTCCGCGCCGCTGCCGCCTCCAGCTCGACGAGACCCAGACCAGCCCCGTGGCCAGCAGCGCCGTCGTGCTCAGCATCACCGAGCCGGCGACCGCCGCGCCTGCCATGGAATCCATCGTGACGCCTCCCTCTGGGCCCTAGCGACCCCTGTGACATGTGCGGGGCAGTACCGCAGACGCGCGGCCGCGGGCACACCCGCCGGGCCGCGGATCCTTTGTGCCCGGCCGTCTGCCTGCGCCACGCCCTGCCTGTGCGGGTCCTTCACATTCCCGGCAGGCCCGCACGTCCCGGGACGAACGCCCGGGACCCGCGGAACAGCCACCCTGGAACGCTCTTCCTCGTCCGCGGTCAGGCCGACTTGTCGGCGCTCTGCAGGACCGCGGACCCTGCCGCAGCCAGATGGCGCTCGGTGCGCTCCTTGATGACGGCATCGGCTATCTCGCCGCTGCGCACGGCGATGTTCGAAAGCAGCGACGACGTCAGGCCGTGCGTGTGCTCCGTACCGCCCTGCAGATAGATCCCGCAGGGCAGTTCCGGCGTGGTGACCAGCCGGTAGCCGCGGGTCACCCGGTGGCGTCCCGACGCGTCGCGCAGGCAGTAGCGGTCGAGGTCGCCGAGCAGGCTCGTGGGGTCCATGGTGGCGTAGCCGGTCGCGAAGACGATCGCGTCGACGCCCAGTTCGCGCTGTGCGCCGTCCAGCCGCCGCAGCAGCACCCGTGCCCCGGGCCCGTCCCGCACGACGGAGGCCACCTTCGTCTGGTTGTGGAAGTGCAGCCGCTTGGTGCCGCAGACGTCCTCGTCGTAGGCGATCTGGTAGAGCGCCCTGATGTCGGCGTCGTCCACCACCCCGTAGTTGGTGTTGCGGTGGTAGCGCCAGAACGCCTCACGGGTCGGCTCGTTGCCGTAGTAGTAGTCGTCGACCGCTTCGGCGTCGAAGACCTGGTTGGCGAAGGGCGTGTCGTCGGCGATGGAGTAGCCGTAGGACGGGAAGACGGCGTGCACCTGCGCGTGCGGCAGCTGCGCGTGCAAGAACTTGGTGATCTCCGCCGCGCTCTGCCCGGCGCCCACCACCGCGACGCTTTTGAGCTGTGCGGGGTCGGCCAGACGGTACTGCGCCAAGAACTCCGAGCTGTGCCAGACCCGTTCGTCGCGCACCACACCGTCCGGCATACGCGGTTGCAGGCCCGTGGAGATGACGACGTTGTGCGCGTTCACCCGCCGGAGGCTTCCGTCGGCGGTGTCGCGGACCTCGATCTGCACCTGGCAGGCCGAGCTCGCGTCATCGGGCGGCGGCCGGCGGATCGCGGTGACGGCCGAGTTGTAGGTGACCACGTTGGTCATGCCCGACTCCGCCCATTCCAGGTACTGGTGGAACTCCTGGCGGGTCGGGAAGAAGTCCTTGCGGTTCACGAACTGGGCGAGCCGGCCCTGCGCGTGCAGGAACGACACGAAGCTGAACCGCGAGACCGGATTGCGGAAGGTGACCAGGTCCTTCAGGAAAGAGATCTGCATCGTCGCCGACGGCAGCAGCATGTTGCGGTGCCAGCCGAACTGCGGCTGACGCTCGAAGAAGGCGGAGGTCACCGGGTTGGTCAGCACATTGGCGTGATGCTCCTCCAGGGAGATGGCGAGCGACAGATTGGACGGGCCGAATCCGATGCCAACCACATCGTAGGTGTCAATTGCACGCGTATTCATGGACAGTCTCCCGCTGGCGTTGCCGCGACGTGGACCGGGCTCGGCGCCCTCGTCGACCGCGTCGATGGGTGGGGGTCAGGCGTGGGCCTGGTGGCGGATCTCCAACGTGCAGCACTTCACGCTGCCGCCCGCCTTGAGCAGTTCGGACAGATCCACCCCGACCGGCTCGAAGCCGCGCCGGCGCAGCCGCGCGGCCAGTCCGGTCGCGGTGTCGGGCAGGAACACGTGCCGCCCGTCGGACACCGCGTTCAGGCCGAAGGCCTCCGCGTCGGCCCTTGCGGCCACGACCGCGTCGGGGAACAGCTCGCGCAGGGTGGCGAGACTGTCCGGCGAGAACGCGTCCGGGTAGTACATGACGTCGGTGTCGGAGAGCACGGCGAGCGCCGTGTCCAGGTGGTAGAACCGCGGGTCGGTCAGCGTGAGGGTGACCACCGGGCAGCCCAGCGCCTCACGCAGCTCGGCATGGGCGCGCGGGTCGGTACGAAACCCGGTGCCCGCCAGGACCGTGCGGCCCACCACCATGTAGTCGCCCTCGGCCTCGTTGACATACGTGGCCGAGTGGACCTCACGGTAGCCGCGGGAGGTGAACCACTCCTGGTGGGCCGGGGCCTCCGCGGCCCGCTGCGGATGGCGGAAGCGGGCGATGAGGACCCGGTCGTCCACGACGGTCGCCCCGTTGGCGGAGAAGACCATGTCGGGCAGCCCCGCCACGGGTTCGAGGAGATCGACCGTGTGCCCGTACTCCTCATAGAGCCGTCTCAGGCCCTCCCACTGCTCGATCGCCAGATCGGTGTCGACCGGCTTGCCGGGATCCATCCAGGGGTTGATCGCGTAGGTGACGTCGAAGTGCGTGGGACGGCACATCAGGTAGTGGCGGTGTGTGGCCTGACGGACGGCCGGCCTCTGGGACATCGCTCTTCCTCTCGGTCAGGGGGGACTCGGGTCGTGCCGTGAGCCGCGGCGCTCGCGCCTGCCGCCGCTCTCACCGGCGCGCAGCCGGGCGCCGCGCGGGCGGACTCAGACGGCGTCGCGTTCGAGGGGGCAGCTCATGCAGCGCGGGCCGCCGCGGCCCCGGCCGAGCTGGTCGCCCCGGATCCGCAGCACCTCGATGCCGTTCTCCTCGAGCATCCGGTTGCTGTGTTCGTTGACCTCGTAGGCGATGACGGTGCCGGGAGCGACGGCCAGGAGGTTGCAGCCGTCGTTCCACTGCTCGCGCTCGGCACTGAACGCGTCCTGCTCGCTCTGCAGGACGCGGACCGTGTCCAGGTCCAGCGCGCCGGCGAGCGCGGCGAACAGATCGGCGTTCTCGCTGACGTCGGGGACCGGGCCGGCCGAGGGGGTCAGCGTCCAGGACCGCAGCCTGGCCCGGTCGAGGCCGGTGAAGAGGGTGAAGGCGTCCTTGTCCACCATGGTCATCACCGTGTCCAGGTGCATGAACGCGCGGGCCTTGGGCAGCTCCACGGCGATCACCCGCCGGGCCGAACCGGCCGCGAAGAGGCGCCGGGCCAAAAGCTCCACACCGGCGGGCGTGGTGCGCTCACCGAGACCGACCAGGACGGTGCCGTTGCCGATCACCTCGACGTCGCCGCCCTCGATCGCGGCCGGCGCCATCGCCTCGCCGTCGATCCAGCGCCGCGCGCCGGCGTCCGCGAACATCGGGTGGAAGGCGTAGATCGCCTCGTAGTTGACCGTCTCGCGCTTGCGCCCGGCCTTGCGCATCGGGTTGACCGAGACCCCGTCGTAGACCCAGCAGCTGGTGTCGCGGGTGAACAGCGAGTTGGGCAGCGGCGCCAGGACGAAGTCGTCGTCGGCCAGCAGGTCGAGACCGAACGAGCGGACCCCGCCACGGCGCTCTCCCAGCGCCTCCAGCAGCTCACGCTTGCTCAGGCCGCCCAGCAGGTGCGTGGCCAGATCACCGGGCCCCATCGCGGTCAGCGCCTGCCGCGCCGCCCGGGCCAGCGACGCACCCAGGTGCGGCTGGCGCTCGTCCAGGACGCGGCCCAGGATGAACGCCACCGCCTCCTCGGCCTTGACCGTCTCGGCGAGCAGCTCGTGCAGGAGATGGACCGTGACTCCCCGCTCACGCAGAAGCTGCTGGAAAGCCCGGTGCTCCTCCTTCGCCCGGGAGACCCAGACGACGTCGTCGAAGAGCAGCTCGTCCTTGTTGTCCGGGGTCAGCCGCTCGAAGTCCAGACCGGGCTCGTGCAGGACGACTTGCTTCAGCGCACCGACCTCAGAATTTACATGGAACATACTCTCGCCTCACTCCGATCCCGGGCAGTTACCGCGCTTCCAACAAAGTTATCCGCGCGGGTTTCCCTTTCGTTATCGAACCTATTTCGGCCAACCGTGCTCCCTTTCCCGGGAGTTCAGCCGGCGAAGTCCGATCGATAACGGCCCGAAAGAAGGCATGGCTAGTTTCCTCGCCGACAAAGCAAAGCCACGCCGAATCCGAAGGGGCGGTATGAGATGTTCGTTCCCCCGCCGTACCGGGAACCGGACGGTTCCTGGACGGCCGACCTGATCCGCGGCAACCCGCTGGCGCTCCTGGTGAGCAACGGCACCGATGCCGACGGCCCGTTCGCCACCCACCTGCCCGTCATCCCGGACCCCCGGGCGAGCGGCGAGTGGGCCGCCGACCTGTCGGGCGCCGTCCTGCTCGGCCACATGAACAGGGCCAATCCGCACTGGGCCGCACTCGGGTCGGGGGCCACCGCGGTCCTGGCCTTCACCGGACCGCACGCCTACGTCTCACCCACCGTGTACGAGGTGACGCCGGCGGCTCCCACCTGGAACTTCACCTCGGTGCATGTGCGCGGCACGATCGAGAGGATCGACGAGGACGTCTCGGCCGAGGAGGCACTGCAGGTGGTGCAGTCCACCGTGCGCGCCTTCGAGGGCCTGTTCGGCACGGGCTGGGACATGTCCGAGTCCGTCGACTACTTCCGCGGGATCCTGCCGGCCGTGGGCGCCTTCCGGTTCACCGTCACCGGCGCCGACGGCATGTTCAAACTCAGCCAGGAGCAGGCCCCCCACGTCCGCGACCGCGTACAGCAGTCCTTCAGCCGGC
Organism: Streptomyces sp. NPDC059582; assembly: GCF_042735715.1. NCBI lineage: Bacteria > Bacillati > Actinomycetota > Actinomycetes > Kitasatosporales > Streptomycetaceae > Streptomyces > Streptomyces sp. NPDC059582. Next base: position 73,476 of record NZ_JBHWCC010000032.1, on the reverse strand, counting down.
GCACGTGCAGCCGCCATCGCGCCACCGCCGCACTGATGGAGAAACTGCCCTGATGCCCGTTCACCCGGAACCGCGGACCCGCGAGGCGCCCTGACCCGCGGCCCGAATCCTTTTTCCGTTCCCCTGCACCGGACATGCCGGTGCGCTCCCGAAAAGACAAGGAGGACACCACCCCGCCGGCGGACTGCCGCGCATTCCCTCCACACGGATCCCGGGAGAAGAAACACGGCTCAACCGGGATACGTCCGCGAGAACACGACCCTGCGGCGACGACAGGGGACACTCCCTGACCCGGGCCTGGCCACACGGCCACGCCCGGGTCGACGAGTGCGCACGCCGACAGCCGTGCGCAAGACCTCCTGGGCGTCCTGGCCCGCAGGACGCCCGGCCGGCGCTCAGTGCCGCGCTGTCCGCCGCGGCGCACCCCGTGCTGCACGGCGTGCAGGCAGCCCCTCAGCGCCGGCATCGTCCCCGCAGCCGACTCCGGCAGCGCGGGGTGCGCCGCGCCCGCTGTCGAGGAGAGCCCGCACGACCCCGGCGTCGACGCGGGCGGCTCGCCGACGCGGCCGACGACCACGGACGTGCCCCGCTGCGCGCCTGGCGGTCAAGGGCGCTCAGCAGGCGGGTGTCCGCACCCGTCATGCCCACCGCGTGCGGGAGGCCGCGGGCGGCATCCATGCACTGGACGATGCTGCCCGCGGCGTCGGCAAGCAGCAGCAGGGTGAGGTGGTCGACGGCACTGATCGCATCCCTGGCCGGCCGCCGGGCCGGGAGCCGGCCCGGCTCCGCACGCCGCGGTCGGACACGGCGGGGGTGCGGGCCGGCGTCCTGGTGCCGCGGCCGCGGAAAAGGCGGGGTGCGGCTGCCTCAGCGTGAGGCGGAAGGCGTCTGGCAGAACTCGGCGTTCAGAATGGGAAGGAGGGTCTCCGCTCCCCAGTTGCTGTTGTAGTTGAACGCGAGTTGGTGGCGGCCGTCCTCGGTGAAAGCGGCCAGGGTGAGCCACCCCACCGTGCCCCCGTCGTGATACCAGACGGTGGTGCCGCAGCCCAGCGTCAGCCGCTCGATGCCCAGTCCGTAGGACGAGCCCGGGAAGTCGGGGTTGTCGACGGTCGTCTTCATCTCCTTCAGCTGCCGCGCCGGCAGCAGCTTCCCGCGCATCAGGGCCCCGTAGAAGCGGTCCAGGTCGCCCGCGCTGGAGATGATGTCGCCGTTGCCCCAGACCTGTGACGCGTTCACCTCGGTGACGTCGTCGATCCGCTCGGGCTGCACGTAGAAGAGCTTGGAGTAGCCGCGGCTGCTCGGCCGGGGCAGGCCGGCGCTGGTGCCGGGGTTGGACGTCGCCTTGAGCCCCAGGGGTTCGATGATGCGCGCGCGCACCTCGTCCTCGTACGGCCTGCCGCCGACCTTCTCGACGATCAGCGCGGCCAGGATGTCGTTGGTGTTGGAGAACCAGTGCCGGGCACCGGGCGCGAACAGCGGCGCGTGCGAGAGCGCCACCGCCACGCGCTGCTGGGGCGTCTGGGTGTCGTAGCGGTGCTGGAGGTAGCCGTCGCCCGCCAGGTAGGTCTGGCCGTACTCCGGGTCGGCGAGGTAGTCGAACAGACCGCTGGTGTGGTTGAGGAGCTGGCGTACGGTGATGGCGCGGCCGTCGTTGCCGTGGCCCGTCACCAGGCCCGGCAGATGGCGCTCGACGCTGTCGTCGAGGCTGAGCTTCTTCTCCGCCGCCATCTGCAGCAGGACCGTCGCCACGAACGTGTTGGTGATGTTGCCGATGCGGAACCGGTCGTTCTTGCCGCGCGGCGCACCCGTCTCCAGGTTGCCCACGCCCGCCGCGGACTTCCATATTCCGCCGGCGTCGCGCACTTGGGCGGTGACGCCGGGGACACCGGCGGCGACGGCCGCGTCGATCGCGCTCTGCGTCGCCTGGTGGTCGGCCGCCGTGGGTGCCGTGTCCCGGGATGCCTGGGCGGGACTTGTTAAGGCGGTGGCCGTGATCACGGCCGCCGCCACACCGATCACGCCGGCCCTTGGTCTCTTCGCTCGCGTCATTCCCCGCTCCTGAGAGTCGTCCGCACTTGGCTGATGACGTACTTGTGCGGTCCGTCGGCTGCAGAGTAGGTCACCCGTGTCGGGCGCGGGTAGCTTGCGCGGCAAGACCGCGGACGGCGACGCGGTGGCCGAGCGCGGCGCCCGGGTGCACGAGCAGGCCGGCGGCCGGCGCGGCGGATACGGGGACACCGGTGCCCACCAGCCACAAGGCGTGCACGGCACCGCAGTTGACCAGGAACGCGCCGGGATCCCGCCCGCGAGGAGCGGTCCTCGCCGCGCGTGCGTGCGGGACGCTCGGCACCGGCGCGGCGGGCGCGGCGGGCTGCCGGATGCGGCGACGGCGCGACGGTGACGCCGGTCCGCGGGTGCCCTCGGGACCCGGCGAGGGGCGCCTGTCATCTCCCGGGCATACAGGCGGTGTTCCTCGAACCGGGCCGTTTCGAGCGCACAGATTGCGACACGGGTGGGCCGCAGGGTGTCGCCGCGCGGGGCGGGCCCGATCCACGGGCGCCGTGCGGGCCGTGCCTGTTGTCCAACGTGCCGGTGACGGCGGCGCTTCAGGCCGGCCGGCAGCCGTCGCGGCCCGCACGGTCCGGCATCCCGGCCGCTCGCGGCCGTCGCACGGCCCGCGTGCCGGCGGCCACGCGGCCGTTCCGGAGCGGGCCGCGCCCGCTGCGTCGGGGCAGGTTCAGGAACGGGTGGCGCCCGCCGCGTCGAGCGCCGTGCTCACGTCCTGCTCGATCTGCCGCAGCAGCGGTCCGGGATCGTCCTGGAAGTAGAAGTGACCGCCGTCGAAGACCCGCAGGCCCAGGAAGCGCTCGGTGTGCTCCTCCCAGCCGGTCATCCGCTGCGGTGAAGCGGAGTGGTCCGCGCCGCCCGCGTAGGCGGACAGCGCCACCGGCAGGGCGGCGGCGTCGGGAGCGGGGCGCCAGGTCTCCACCAGCCGCAGGTCGGCCCGGATGATCGGCGCGAACAGGTCCCACAGGTCGGGGTTGTCGAAGATGTCGTCGGGCGTGCCGCCGAGCAGCTTCAGACGCGTGCGCAGCTCGGCGTCGGGCAGCTCGTGGTAGCGGTTGCCCCGCCCGGCCAGCTGGGGCGCCGTCCGTGCGGAGACACCGACCCACACCGGCAGCGGCAGGCCCCGGTCGGCGACCCGCCGGGTGATCTCGTACGTCACCAGGGCGCCCATGCTGTGCCCGAAGAGGGCGTAGGGGCAGGTCAGTTCGGGCTCGATGCTGCCCAGCAGGTAGTCGGCGAGACGGCCGGCGTCGGTGATCTGCGGCAGGTCGAAGAGGAGGCCGTGGCCCGGCGCGTCGAGCAGCCGCACGTCCCAGGTGTCCGGCAGCCCGTCCGGCCAGCGGCGGTACGGCAGGTGCGAGCCCCCCGCGTGGTGCAGGACGAACAGGCGCAGGGCAGGTGGTGTGCTGTCCATCGCTCTCCCTCGGATCGGGCCGCGCGTCTTCGGGCCGGGGGACGGTGTCCGGCCGGCAGGGCGCGGGCCGTCGCCGCCGAGCCGCCCGCCGTCCGCGCCGTCGGCTGACGGACGTGCGCTCCCCGGTCTCAGGGCTCTCTCCAGTGGGACTCCACGCGATCCAGCCATGCGGTGCAGGAGGCTCACGTTACAGCGGCAGGCAGGCAACTCCCCGCCCATGAGGGGGAGCGGGTCACCCGGGTGGACGCCGCTGCGAAACGGTCGCTGACCGGAACCCGGCGGACATCCCGCGCGGGCGCCGCACGGACGCCGGGGGCGTGACGCCGCGGCGGCCGGGCGATCCGGGGGCGCCACCGGTGGTCCGCGGGCCCCGCTGTGAGCCCGCAGGATCCCGGCGGGGCGCGGGTGCGGGCGGGCGCCGGGAGGGCCGGTGCGCGTGCCGCCCTTGTAGCACTGACGGTCGAGTCCTTACGGTGACGTGGCAACGCCGGGGTCGCCGCCGATGCCGGGTGTCCTGTCGACCGGACGCCCGGGTGTCCTGTCGACCGGACAGTGCCCGTCGGCTCACCTGCGCCCGGTGCTGTCCCGCACCCGGACCGGCGATGCCCCATTCCGAGTCACCCCATGACGGTTAAAGGACGGTGCCCGTTGAGCACGAACCCCTTCGATGACGAGGACGGCCGCTTCTTTGTTGTGGTCAACGACGAGGACCAGCACTCGCTGTGGCCGGTGTTCGCCGACGTGCCCGCGGGCTGGCGGGTGGTCTTCGGTGAGGCGGCCAGGGCCGAGTGCCTGGAGTACGTCGAGCAGAACTGGACCGACCTGCGCCCCCGCAGCCTGCGCGAGGCCATGGCGGCGGACTGAACGCCGCCCGCACACAGCCGGGTCGAGGGCGGCGCAGCCCGTCGGTACCGTCCGTGACCGACGGCGGTGACGCGGAAAAGGGGCCGTACGGCACGCACCTGCGGCCTTTCGCAGACGCGGCTGCCGGCCGCCGGGCCCGCGGACCCCGCGACACCGTCCGCTCACCTCGACCGCACCCGCCGGCGCAACACACCGCGGCCCGCGACACCAGTGGCACCCGCGACACCAGCGGCGCCCACGATGCCCGCGACGTCCGCGGCACCGACGACGTCCGCGACGCGAAACGACGTACACCGACGACGTCTGCGGCATCGAACGACGTACACCTGCGACGTCTGTGACACCGACGGCGCACACACCGACGGCGCACACACCTACGGCGTCCGCGACGCCCGCGGTGCTCGGCCCCGCGGGCCGGCCCGCGCACCCATGTCCCGCCGGCCCTCGCGCAGCACGGGAGCGGACCGGCCGAAGCGCATACGACAGTCGACGTGACCGCCGCCCGGGTGCCCGGCCGAGTGATCGGCTGACGCCCAGGCAGACACTTTGAGTGGGGAGTTGAAGGGTGTGAGCGGCGCTGTGAGGACCGCGAGCAGACACAAGGCGGGGCCGGCGGCCGGCAGCGGTGAGCCCGCGCAGCGCGATGTGGTCCTGCCCTTCGTGGGGTCACAAGCCAAGGTGCAGAAGTCGGGGATGACCTTCCCGCAGAACCTGTCGGAGCGGTCCTGGGAGCAGATCGGGGCCGGCCTGCGCGAACTCGTGGACTCCTCCGCGTGGTGGCTCGCCGACTGGCTGCTCTACGGGGAGTCCACCTACGGCTGGCGGCGATACAAGGAGGCGGTCGAGCGGACCGGGCTCGACTACCAGACCCTGCGCAACTACGCGTGGGTGGCCCGCCGGTTCGAGCACCACCGCAGGCGCGACAGCCTCAGCTTCGCCCATCACGCGGAGGTGACCCGCCTCTCGCCGCCGGAACAGGACTACTGGCTGCGCAAGGCCGAACAGCAGAAGTGGTCGCGCAACGAACTGCGCAGGGCGGTCCGTGCCAGCCTGGCCGCGCAGAGCGACACGGCCGAGATCGCTGCGGGCAGCGGCGACGAGCAGCGGGAACTGCCGCGGCCGGCCGAGCCGGCGGCCGCCGACAAGCGCCCGCAGAAGGTCACCACGCTCACCATCGAACTGTCCGCCGGCCAGCTGGAGTACTACTCGAAGGCCGCCGCCGCGCACGGTCTGCCCGTCGACAAGTGGGTGGCGCAGATGCTCGAAAACGCCGACCGGCGCACCGCCCCACAGCGCACCGCCTAGCAGCGCACCGCCCCACAGCGCACCGCCTAGCAGCGCACCTCCCTCAGGGCGCCGGCCGGCCCCGTTGCCCGTGGCGCGCCGGCCGGACATCTCTCACATCGGAGCCACTCAATGATCCTTCAGGGAAAGCGGGTCGCCCTGCCCCCGGCGCCCGTGGTCCACCGGCAGTTCGAGGCGCACGCGGCAGCGACGCCCGACGCCGTCGCCGTGTTCTGGGCCGGCCGGCAGGTGACGTACGCCGAACTGGACGTGCGGGCCAACCGGTTCGCGCACTTCCTCGCCGCGCGTGGACACGGCCGAGGTGCGAAGGTCGGCGTCTGTCTCGACTACTCCATCGACATGCTCGTCGCCATCCTCGGCACGCTGAAGGCGGGCGCGGCCTACGTGCCGTTCGACCCCGCCTACCCGCAGGCGCGGCTCCAGCTGCTGCTGGGCCAGGTGCCCGATCTCGCCCTGATCGTGGCCTCCCCGGCGACGGCCCCGATGGTCGAGTCGGCGGCCGCCGACGTCATCGACCTGCAGCAGCTCGCCGGGCACCTCGCCGGCCTGCCGGCCACCGCTCCAGGCGTCACGGTCACCGGGGACGACCTGTGTTACGCGGTCTTCACGTCCGGTTCGACCGGGACGCCGAAGCTGACCGCGGTGCGGCACGAGGGCTGGTTCAACCTGATGAACTGGCTCCGGCTCGAATACGGCCTGCACCAGGGCTCGAACAACCTGGTCGTCAGCGCGTTCGGCTTCGACCTCTCCCAGCGCGCCCTGATGACACCGCTGTTCTGCGGCGCCACCCAGTATCTGATGGCGAGCCGCAACTTCGACGCCATGCTGGCCTACCGCATGCTGAGCGAGCACGACATACGCGTCGTGCACTGCGCCTCCAGCACCCTGTACCTGCTGGTGGACTGGGAGAACGCACGCGGCGGCGACGCGCTCACCCAACTGGACTACGTACTGTTCGGCGGCGAGCCGCTGAAGACCGAACGCCTCACCGGCTGGGCCCGGCGCGAGGGCAACACCTGCACCCTGCTGCACCAGTACGGCGTCGCCGAGTGCACGGACGTCGCCACCTCCTACGACCTCGCCGCCTACCGGCCCGGCGAACAGGACATCGCCCCCGTCGGCCGGCCGGCCTACAACACCGACATCCACCTCCTCGACGAGCAGCTGCGCGCGGTCGGGGCGGGGGAGTACGGCGAGATCTGCATCTCCGGGGCCAGCGTCGGCGCGGGCTACCTGGGCGGCGCGGGCCCCGAGAACGAGAAGTTCACGACGCTCGAGGTCGACGGCGCGCCGCGCCGGCTGTACCGCACGGGCGACCGCGGCCATGTGAACGAGGCCGGCGAACTCGTCGTCGCCGGCCGGATGGACGCCCAGGTGAAGGTGCGCGGCATGCGCATCGACCCCACCGACATCGAGCGCGCGCTCGGCCGGCTGGACGGCATCCGGGAGGCCGCCGTGGTGGTCACCCACACCGACGCCGGCGAGGCCGAACTGAGCGCGTTCATCGTCCCGGCCGGGGACGACCTCGCCGAGGACGACGTGCGCGCCCGCCTCCTGACGACGCTGCCGCGCACCATGGTGCCCGCCCGGTTCACGAACATCGCGCGGATTCCGCTGAGCCCGCACGGGAAAGTGGACCGCGCGGCGCTGGCCGGCGCCTGCCGGAACCAGTTCGCCGGCAGCGCCACCACGGCATAGTCGACGGACCTTGACGACAACCGAGAGGACTGTGATGACTGCCGATATCGTGCGCGCCATCTGGTGCCGTGAATTCCAGCGCGATGACATAGCGGTCGACGATGATTTCTTCGCCCTCGGCGGCCATTCCGTGATCATGGTCGGGATTCAGGGCGCCTTTATGGAGGAGTTGGGCGTCGAGGTCCCGATGGACCAGATGTTCCTCAATCCGACCGTGGCGTCGATCTCCGCGTACATCGATTCCCTGAGTGCGGTCGCCCCGTAGCGTCAGCCACGGTTGATGCCGTGTCGTGTGTGGCCGGCGGGGCCCCCCCCCGCCGCGGCCGGCCGCGGGGGGGGGGCCCCCCGGGGGCGGCGGGGCCCCCCCCCCCTCCTCCTGCCGCAGCAGAATCCCGGGCGTCTCGCCCCCGACCTTCATCTGA
>NZ_JBHWCC010000032.1:0-65696 GCF_042735715.1 Streptomyces sp. NPDC059582 | reverse complement strand
CCACCTCTGCGTGGCTCGCCGACCCCATTTGGGGTTAAAAATACAACCTGGGTCACACCCGCCGGGCGCCGCGGTGTGGGTCCGCGCGGCCCACACACGACACGGCGTCGACGTGCGTTTCTCCCACTGGTTCTATTTCTCCCGCAAGTTCGGATCGGCTAGCATCGCATTCGTGCTCGGCAGCGGTTGATTCGGCCCGCTGCGTCGATAGCGCACTCAATCACAATGCCTTTTCCGGTTGCGGCCGAGTTGGGTCAAAAAACTACCTGGTAAGAGAGGCGCCATGTACGACGTGATTGTCATAGGTGCCCGTTGTGCGGGTTCGCCGACGGCCATGCTATTCGCGCAGCAGGGTTATCGCGTCCTGCTCCTGGAGAAAGCGCGGTTCCCGCAGGACACCCTGTCCTCGCACTACATCCACCAGCAGGGCGTGGCCCTGCTCAACCGGTGGGGGCTGCTCGACAGGCTCCGCGACGCGGGCTGCAGGCCCATCGGCCACCAGAGCTACGAGGCGCCCGGCGTGCGCATCGACGGCTTCTCCCTGCCGATCGACGGCCTGCGCACCACGTACGCGCCCCGGCGCTACGTCCTCGACCCGATCCTCGCGGACGGCGCCGTGGCGGCCGGTGTGGAGTTCCGGGAGTCCTGCGCCGTCAACGACCTGCTGTTCGAGGACGACCGGGTCGTCGGGGTGCGCTACACGACGCCCGGCGGCGCCGAGGCCACGGACCGCGCCCGCCTGGTCGTCGGCGCGGACGGCATGCGCTCGCTGGTGGCCCGCAAGGCCGGCGCCCCCAACGTCATCGAGCACCCGCGGATGACCTGCACCTACTACAGCTACTGGGCGGATGTCCCCGCGCACTTCGAGCTGTACGAGCGGCCCGGACGCTGGATCGGCGTCCTGCCCACCAACGACGACCTCACCCTGCTCATGGCCTACTTCCCGCAGGAGGATTTCGCCCAGGTCCGCAAGGACGTGGAACCCGCCTACCTCGACGCCTTCCGCACCACCGCGCCCGAACTGTACGAGCGGATGCGGGCGGGCAGGCGGGTGGAGCAGCTGTACGGCACCGGGCACCAGGAGAACTACTTCCGCAAGGCCTACGGGCCCGGCTGGGCGCTGGTCGGCGACGCGGTCAACCACAAGGACTCCATCACCGCCCGCGGCATCACCGAGGCCTTCGTCCAGGCCCAGTCGCTCACCGGCCACATCGCAGGCCGGCTGCACGACGACGCCGCGCTCAAGGCGGCACTCAGGCGCTACGAGAACGACCTGGGCGACGAGGCCCTCAACCACTACCAGGGCGCGCTCAACGTGGCCGAACTCAAGCCCGAGGGACGGGCCGAGATGCTGCGGAAGCTGGTCGGACACCAGGACCTGATCGACCGGTACTTCTCGACGCTGTCGGGGGCGTGCTCCATCGACGACTTCTACAACGACGAACTGCTGACCCTGCTCGATCAGAGCTGAGCGACGACTCGCTCCCTGGTTCTGCCGAATTGGAGAATTCAATGATCCCGTTGTCGTTCGCGCAGCGTCGGCTGTGGTTCGTGGACCGGTTCGAAGGCCCCTCGCCGACCTACAACGGCGCGTTCGCCCTGCGGCTGACCGGTGAGCTGGCCGTGGACGCGCTCGAGGCGGCGCTGCGCGATGTCATCGACCGGCACGAGGTGCTGCGCACGGTGATCGTCGAGGACGGCGACGGTGTCCCGCACCAGCAGGTGCTGACCTCGCAGGACACGCCGTTCGGGCTGCCGGTCGTCGAGGCCGGGCGGCAGGAGCGGGCGGCGGCCATCGACGCGGTGGCCAGGCAGACCTTCGACCTGGCCGCCGACGTGCCGATCCGCGCCACCCTGGTGCGCACCGCACCGCACGAGCACACCCTGGTGCTGGTGGTGCACCACATCGCGCTGGACGGGGAGTCCCTCGGGCCGCTGCTGCGTGATCTCAGCGCGGCGTACGCGGCGCGCCGGCAGGGCGGGGCCCCGGTGTGGGAGCCGCTGCCGGTGCAGTACGCGGACTACACGCTGTGGCAGCAGGACGTGCTCGGTGACGAGTCGGACCCGGACAGCCTGGCGGCCGGGCAACTGGCGTACTGGCGTGAGGCGCTGGCCGATCTGGCGCAGCCGCTGGCGCTGCCGACGGACCGCCCGCGCCCGAGGGTGATGAGCTCGCGCGGCGACCTGGTCCGGTTCCCGCTCGACGCCGGCCTGCTGGCGGCGGTGCAGAAGCTGGCCGCCGAGCAGGACACCACCGTGTCGATGGTCATGCAGTCGGCGCTGGCGGTGCTCCTGCACCACCTCGGGTGCGGGGACGACATCCCCCTGGGCGCGCCGATCGCGGGGCGCACCGACGAGGAACTGCGCGACCTCGTCGGGTTCTTCGTCAACACCTGGGTGCTGCGCGTCGACCTGTCCGGGAACCCGACCTTCCTGCAACTGCTGCAGCGGGTGCGGGAGCGGGCTCTGGCCGCCTACGACAACCAGGACATGCCCTTCGAGCGGCTGGTGGAGCGGCTCAACCCGGACCGCTCCACCGCCTACCACCCGTTCTTCCAGGTGATGCTGGCCTGGCAGGAGCCGCTGGGGGAGCTGGAGTTCGCCGGACTGGACGTCGAGTCGCAGACGCTGGAGACCGCGACGGCCAAGTTCGACCTGTTCTTCAACATGATCCCGGACGCCTCGGGCGGGGCGGGGGTGCGGCTGGAGTACGCCACCGACCTGTTCGACCGGGACACCGTCGAGAAGCTGGCGGACCGCTTCGTGCGGGTGCTGCGCCGGCTGGTGGCCGACTCGGGACGCAGCGTCGGCGCGATCGACGTACTGGACACGGCCGAACGGGAACGTCTGCTCACCGAGTTCGACGACCACCCGGCCGCGGTGTCCGAGCTGACCGTCCCGCAGCTGTTCGAGAGCCAGGTGGCCCGGACACCTGAGGCCCCGGCGGTCGTGTGCGAGGGGCGGACGCTGACCTACCGGGAGCTCGACGAGCGGGCCGACAGCATCGCGTGGGAGCTGATCCGGCGTGGCGCAGGGCCGGAGGATCTGGTGGTGCTGGCGCTGCCGCGCACCGAGGACCTGGTGGCCGGCCTGCTCGGGATCCTCAAGTCCGGTGCCGGCTACCTGCCGATGGACCCGCAGTACCTCAGCGGGCGGGCGCACAGAGTGCTGTCGGAGGCGTCCGCGCGGTTCGCGCTCACCGACACCCGCACATGGCAGGACCTGCCGCAGCACGGCCTGTCGCCGGTCAACCTCGATGAGCGTGCGCAGTGGCGGACACCGCGCGGGACGCCGGACGACGCGGCCCGCACGGCGCCGCTGAGCCCGGACAACCTGGCGTACGTGATGTACACCTCCGGCTCCACCGGCACGCCGAAGGGCGCGGCGATCACCCACCGCAGCGTCGTCAACGGGGTGCGCGAACTGGTGCGCGTCCTGGACGCGCCGCCCGGCTGGCGGATGCTGGCCGCCACCTCGGTGAACTTCGACGTCTCCGTCTTCGAGCTGCTGAGCACCCTGTCCACCGGCGGCACGGCCGAGGTGGTGGCGAACGCGCTGGTGCTGGGGGAGCGGGACAACTGGGACGGCCACGTGATCAGCGCGGTCCCCTCGGTGCTCGGGGAACTGGTGGGCCACCTCGACAAGACGAGCGACGTGCGCACGGTCGTGTTCGCGGGCGATGTGCTGCCGGCCCGGCTGGTGCGCCGGGTACGCGAGGCGCTGCCCGGCGCGCAGATCGTCAACTCCTACGGGCAGAGCGAGAGTTTCTACGCCACCACGTTCAGCCTGCCGGCCGGCCGGCCGTGGACCGGCAGCGACGTCGCACCCATCGGCACGCCGCTGGGGAACATGCGCGCCTATGTGCTGGGCCCGGGACTCGCCCCGGTGCCGCAGGGCGTGATCGGTGAACTGTACGTGGTGGGCACCTGCCTGGGCCGCGGCTACCACGACCGGCCGGCCCTGAGCGCCGAGCGGTTCGTGGCGAGCCCGTTCGGCCCGGCGGGCGAGCGGATGTACCGCACGGGCGATCTGGCCCGCTGGAACGCCGACGGCCGGCTGGAATGCGTGGGCCGCGGCGACGGCCAGGTGAAGGTGCGCGGCTTCCGCATCGAGACGGCCGAGGTCGAAGCGGCGTGCACGGCGCACCCCGGGATCAGCGAGGCCGTCGTGATCAGCCGGGAGGCGCCCTCGGGCGGCCGGCGGCTCGTCGCGTACGTGGTGCACACCGGCGAGGGAGGCGTCGGCGACGACGGCGCCGGCGGTATCGGCGATGTGGACGTGCAGTCCGGGGCCTCGGCCGCCGAGCTGCGCCGGTTCGTCGCGGCGCGGCTGCCCGACTACATGGTGCCCTCCGCGTTCGTGGCGCTGGGCCGGCTGCCGCTGGGGCCCACCGGCAAGCTGGACCGCTCGGCGCTGCCCGAACCGGAGTTCTCCGGCGAGGCCTACCGCGGGCCGCGCACCGACGCCGAGGCGATCGTCACCGCGGTGTACGCCGACGTGCTCGGCGTGGAGCGGGTCGGCATCGACGACGACTTCTTCGCGGTGGGCGGCGACAGCCTGCGCTCGATCCAGGTGGTGGCCCGGGCCCGGGCCCGCGGCCTGGACGTCACCACACGGGAGATCTTCGAGTGCCGTACGGCGGCCCGGCTGGCGGAGGCGGCCGGCGCCCGCCGCGAGCGGCTGCCCGTACTCGCCGAGGACGACAGCGGCGGCGTCGGGACGATGGTGCTGCCGCCGGTGGCACGGCAGGTGTTCGAGCACGGCGGGGGAACGGACCGCTTCGCCATGTCGCTCGTGCTGGAACTGCCCGCGGGCATCGACGCGAGCGGGCTGGCCACGACGCTGGACGCCGTCCTGGACCGGCACGACCTGCTGCGCGCACAGCTGGTGGACGGCGACGAGCCCAGCCTCGTCGTGCGCCCGCCGGGCACCGTGCGCGCGGCGGACCTGATCCGCCGGGTCGACTGCGACGGCCGCTGGGAAGAGCCCACCGCGCTGGCGGCGGCGAAGACGGAACTGGACGACGCGGTCGGACGGCTCGACCCGCAGGCCGGCACCATGGCGGACTTCGTCTGGTTCGCCGCGCCGTCGGGGCAGGGCCGGCTGCTCGTGGTGCTGCACCACCTGGTCGTCGACGGCGTCTCCTGGCGCATCCTCATGTCGGACCTCGCCGAGGCGTGGCAGCAGATCAGCAGCGGCAGGACGCCCGAGCTGCCCGCGGTCGGCACCTCGGCCCGACGCTGGGCGTCGGCGCTGCACAGCGAGGCGCTCTCGCCGGGGCGGGAGACGGAACTGGCCTACTGGCGCGACCTGCTCGAAGCGTTCGACCCCCCGCTGGGCCGACGGGCGTTCGACCCCGCGGTGGATGTGATGTCCACCCTCGACACCGTGCGCGTGCAGCTGCCCGCCGAGGTCACCGAGGCGGTGCTGAGCACGCTTCCCGCCGCGTTCAAGAGCACCGGCACCGACGTGCTGCTCGCCGCGCTCGCCCTGGCCGTCCAGCGCTGGCGCGGCACGGAGCGCTCGATGCTGGTCCGGCTGGAGGGGCACGGCCGCGAGGAGGACGTCGTGCCCGGCGCCGACCTGTCGCGCACCGTCGGCTGGTTCACCAGCATGTACCCGGCCCGCATCGACGCGGCCGGGGCGGACCTGGCCGACGTGCTGGCCGGCGGCCCCGCCGCCGGCACGGCGATCAAACGGGTCAAGGAGCAGCTGCGGCAGATCCCGGACAAGGGCATGGGCTACGGACTGCTGCGCTACCTCAACCCGGAGAGCGCCGGGCAGCTCGCCGAATACCCGGCACCGCAGATCGGGTTCAACTACCTCGGCCGGATCTCCGACACCGACGTGCCCGAACACCTGCGCGCCCAGGGGTGGGGGCCGGCGCCCTGGTCCGCCGAGCTGATCCCCGCGCCCGACCCGGACCTGCCCGCGCTGTCCGCGCTGGAGGTCAACTCGGTCGTCACGGACAGCGCCGACGGCGCCCGGCTGCAGGCCGTGTTCATGTTCCCCACCGGGGTGCTCTCCCGCGAGCAGACCGGTGAACTGGCCGCGCTGTGGGTGCAGGTGCTGCACGGCATGGCCGCGCACGCCGCCCGCCCGCAGATCGGCGGCCTCACCCCGTCGGACGCGCCACTGGTGACGGTCCGCCAGGACGAGATCGAGGCCTGGGAACAGCGCTACGGCCCGCTGACCGCGATCTGGCCGCAGGCGCCGGGGCAGTCCGGCATCCAGTTCCAGGCGGCGCTGGCCGACGGCTCCTTCGACGTCTACCACATGCAGTTCGTGCTGCACCTGTCCGGGCACGTGGACCCGGCACGCATGCGGGCGGCCGGCCAGGCGCTGCTCGAGCGGTATCCCAACCTGCGCTCGGCGTTCCTGTCCGCGGACGGCGGCGACCCGGTGCAGGTCGTGGCGGAACACGTCGCCCTGCCCTGGCGCCACCTCGACCTCAGCGGCCGCGGCGAAGCCGCACAGGACGCGGCACTGGAGGCAGCCCTCGCCGAGGACCGCGCCGACCAGCTCGACCCCACCCGGCCGCCGCTGCTGCGGCTGGCTCTGCTGACCTGCGGGCCGCAGCAGGCGAAACTCGTCATCACCGCGCATCACACCCTCTTCGACGGCTGGTCGTCACCGCTGGTGATCAAGGACCTGGTCCAGCTGTACTGCGCCGGCCGCGAGCTCGCCGCGGTCCGCAGCTACGGCGACTACCTGGCCTGGCTGTCCGCGCAGGACCGGGAGGTGTCGGCCGCCCGCTGGAAGGCCGAGCTCGCCGGATTCGACCAGCCCACCCTCATGGCCCCGGACACCCCCCGCACGGGGGAGGCGTCCGCCCTCGGCCGGGTCGAGGTACCGCTGTCGATCGACCAGGGCCGCGAACTCGCCCGGCGCGCCGCACAACTCGGCGTCACCCTGAACACGCTCCTGCAGGGCGCGTGGGCGATCCTGCTGTCGAAGCTGACCGGGCAGCAGGACGTGGTGTTCGGCGCCGCCGTCAACGGCCGCCCCGCGGACCTGACCGGCGCCGAGGAGATGGTCGGCCTGTTCATCAACACCCTGCCGACCAGGGTGTGGTGCCGGCCCCAGGACAGCGTCGCCGACGTCATCACCGCACTGCAGGACCGGCAGATCGCCCTGCTCGACCACCACTACTACGGGCTGGCCGACATCCAGCGCGGCGTCGGGCTGCCCGCCCTGTTCGACACGATCGTCGTGTTCGAGAACTACCCGATCGACCGCGAGGGCATCGTCGAGGCCAACACCTCGGCCGGCTTCACCATCGACGGCATCCGGCCGTTCGCGGGCTCGCACTACCCGCTCACCCTCAACGCCTCCGACCCCTACCTGCGCCTGTCCCTCGACTACCAGAACAACCTCTACGACCGCGACGCCGCCGAGGCGATCGCCGCCCGGCTGGTGCGGGTGCTGGAACAGGTGCTCCAGGACCCCACCACACCCGTGCGCGCCATGGAGGTGCTGTCCGACCAGGAGCGCGACTGGCTGGTGCGCGAAGTCAACGACACGGCCCGCCCGGTGGCCGCGGACACCCTGCCGGGCGCGTTCGAGGCCCAGGTGGAACGTGACCCCGACCGGCCGGCACTGATCGGCGAGCAGGAGACGCTCACCTACGGGGAGTTCAACCGGCGCGCCAACCAGCTGGCGCACTGGCTGGCCGAACAGGGCGCGGGCCCCGAGCAGCTGGTCGCGGTGCGCATCCCGCGCTCGGTCGACCTGATGGTGGCGCTGTACGCGGTGGTCAAGGCCGGCGCCGCCTATCTGCCGGTGGACACCGAACTGCCCCAGGAGCGGGTGCGGCACGTGCTGGACAGCGCGAAACCGCTGCTCGTCCTCGACGGGACACTGCCCGAGGTGTCCGGCTATCCGCAGACCGACCCGCGGCGCGAACTGTCGCCCGAGAACGCCGCGTACGTCATCTACACCTCCGGTTCCACCGGCGGCCCCAAGGGCGTGCAGGTCGCCCACCGCTCGATCATGAACCGGCTGAAGTGGGGCCTGGCGCACTTCGCCGTCGGCGCCCAGGACCGGGTGCTGCTGAGCACCACGGCGAGCTTCGACGTGTCGGTGCCGGAACTGTTCGCGCCGCTGCAGACGGGTGCCGCCGTCGTCATCGCCCGCCCCGACGGCCGGCGCGATCCGGCCTACCTCGCCGACCTGATCCAGCGCGAGCGGGTCACCGGCGCGGACTTCGTGCCCTCCCTGCTGGAGGCGTTCGTCGCCGAACCCACCGCCAAGGAGTGCACCAGCCTGCGCTGGATCGAGGTCGCGGGCGAGGCCTTCGCACCCGCGCTGGCCGACCGGGCCGCCGAGGTGCTGCCCGGCTGCGGCGTGCACAACCTCTACGGGCCCACCGAGGCGTCGGTGGAGGTCACCGCCTGGCAGCACAAGCCGGGCGCGGACCGGGTGCCGATCGGCGCCCCGGTGTGGAACACCCAGGTGTACGTGCTGGACAGCGCGCTGCGCCCGGTCGCCCCCGGCGTCGCCGGCGAGCTGTACCTCGCCGGCGACGGGCTGGCCAGGGGCTACCTCGGACAGACGGCCCTGACCGCGAACCGCTTCGTCGCCTGCCCCTTCGGCGCGCCGGGGACGCGGATGTACCGCACCGGCGACGTGGTGCGCTGGAACAGGGACGGCCAGGTCGAGTACATCGGCCGCTCCGACTTCCAGGTCAAGGTCCGCGGGTTCCGCATCGAGCTGGGGGAGATCGAGCAGGCGCTGACCGCGCACCCGCAGGTCGACAGCGCGGTGGCCGTGGTGCGCGAGGACCACACGGGCGACCAGCGGCTGGTCGCCTACGTGGTGGCGGGCAGCGGCACCGCCGAGGCGGCCGCACCGGACCCGGCGGCCCTGAGCGAGTCGCTGCGCACACGCCTGCCGCAGTACATGGTCCCCTCCGCGATCGTGCTGCTGCCGCAACTGCCCACGACCCCCAGCGGAAAGCTCGACCGGGGCGCGCTGCCCGCACCCGAGCACACCGAGGCCACGGCCGGACGAGGACCGCGCAACCACCAGGAGGAAGTCCTGTGCCGGCTGTTCGCCGAGCTGCTCGGCGTCGAGGACGTCGGCATCGACATCGACTTCTTCGACCACGGCGGGCATTCGCTGCTGGCCACCCGGCTGATCGGCCGCATCCGCAACGAGCTCGACGTCGACGTGAAGGTCACCACCGTGTTCCGCAGTCCGACCGTCGCCCAGCTCGCGGCCCGGATCGAGAAGCTGGCCACGTCGAACCGCCCCCAGCTGCGCCCGATGAACGTGTAGGAGTGCGTCGATGATCCCGTTGTCCTTCGCCCAGCGCCGGCTGTGGTTCCTCCACCGCCTGCAAGGCCCGTCCGCGACCTACAACATCCCGTTCGTGCTGCGTCTTCAGGGACCGCTGGACACGGCGGCCCTGGCCGCGGCGGTGACGGACGTCGTCACCCGGCACGAGAGCCTGCGCACCCTCGTCGTCGAGGACGCGGACGGCCACCCGCAGCAGCGGATCCTGCCCCCGCAGGAGGCATCCGTCCCCTTCCGGGTGGCCGACGTCGCCGCCCACGCCGTGGACGCCGCGATCCAGCAGGCCGCCTGCGAGGGCTTCGACCTGGACACGCAACTCCCCCTGCGCACCACCGTCCTGCGTGTCGCAGCGCAGGAGCACGTGCTGGTGTTCGTGTTCCACCACATCGCCGCGGACGGCGCGTCGATGGCACCGTTCTTGCGGGACCTGCTGTCCGCGTACGCGGCCCGGAGCCAGGGCGGCGCACCGCAGTGGAGCGCGCTCGCGGTGCAGTACAAGGACTACACGCTGTGGCAGCGCGAGGTGCTCGGCGACGAGGACGACCCGCAGAGCATCGCCGCGGCGCAACTGGAGTACTGGCAGCGCGAACTGGCCGGCGTACCGCAGCCGGTGCAGCTGCCGCTGGACCGGCCGCGGCCGACCGCGGCCGGCCACGACGGCGGCCACGTCGACTTCGCACTGGACGCCCAGCTGCTCGCCGGGATCGGGAAACTGGCCGCCGAGCACGGCGCGACGGCCCCGATGGTCGCCCAGGCCGTGCTCGCGGTACTCCTGCACCACCTCGGCGCCGGCAACGACCTGACGATCGGCAGCCCCATCGAGGGCCGCGCCGACGAGCAGCTCGACGACCTGATCGGCTTCTTCGCCAACACCTGGGTGCTGCGCGTCGACCTGTCGAAGAACCCCTCGTTCGGCGACCTGCTGGAGCAGGTACGCGAACGGGCCCTGGCCGCCTACGACAACCAGGACGTGCCCTTCGAGCGGCTGGTGGAGCTGCTCAGCCCGGACCGCACCACCGCCTACCAGCCGCTGTTCCAGGTGATGCTGGCCTGGCAGTTCCCGTGGTCGCCGATCGAGATACCGGGCCTGCACATCACCCCCGTCCCGGCGGGCACCGGCACCGCGAAGTTCGACCTGTTCTTCAACATCGTCCCGGCCCCCTCCGGCGGCGCCTACGGGCGGCTGGAGTACGCCAGGGAACTCTTCGACCACACCACGGCCCAGTCCCTGACCGAACGCTACGTCCGCGTGCTGCGCCAGGTCGTCGCCGACTCCACGACACGCCTCGGCGCGGTGGACGTGCTCACCGGCGCCGAACGCGAGCAGCTGGCACAGCCGAACGCCACGGCCACACCGCCGCCGGCCTCGACGCTGGCACAGCTGATCGCCGCCCAGACGGCGGCCACCCCCGACGCCCCGGCGGTGGTGTGCGCGCAGAGCACCCTGTCGTACCGCGAACTGGACGCCCGCGCCGGCCGGCTGGCCGCGGTGCTGCGCGAGCGCGGCGTCGGACCCGACGTCCTGGTCGCCGTGGCGCTGCCGCGCGGCGCGGACCTGGTGGTCGCCCTGCTGGGCGTGCTCAAGGCCGGCGGCGCCTACCTGCCCGTCGACCCCCACTACCCGGCCGCCCGCGTCGGACTCCTGCTCGACGCCGCCGACCCGGCCCTGGTCCTGACCGACTACGCGACGGCGGCGCGTGTGGCCGCCGCCCGGCCGCCGCTGCTGCACCTGGACGACCTCAGCCTCACCGGCCCCGCCCGCCCGGCCCCCGATCCGCGCACCGGGCCGAACCACCTCGCCTACGTGATGTTCACGTCCGGCTCGACCGGAACCCCCAAGGCCGTCGCCGTCACCCAGGCCGGCGTCGTCAACGGCGTCCAGGACCTGCGCCGCACGGCACAGGTCGGGCCCGGCTCCCGGATGCTCGCCGCGACCTCGGTGAACTTCGACGTGTCCGTGTTCGAGATATTCACCGCGCTCACCTGCGGAGCGAGCGTCGAAATCGTCCGTGACGTCCTCGAACTCGCCGAACGCGGCAGCTGGTCGGGCACCACCGTCAGCGCCGTGCCCACCGTGTTCGGCGCCCTGCTCGACCAGATCGGCACCGGCACCCCCGCCGGCCTCGAACTCGACGTGGAAACCGTCGTCTTCGCCGGCGAGGCACTCACCGCCGACCTGGTCGCCAAGGTGCGCCACGCCCTGCCCGACGTCCGCATCGTCAACGCCTACGGACAGACCGAGAGCTTCTACGCCTCCACCTACACCCTCCAGCAGCAGCAGCAGCAGCAGCAGCAGCCGGCCGCGACCGGCGCGATCCCGGTCGGCCGGCCCCTGGCGGGCATGCGCGCCTACGTCCTGGGACCGCAGCTGACCCCGCTCCCGCCCGGCGTGAGCGGCGAACTGTACGTCGGCGGCCTGCTCGCCCGCGGCTATCACCGAAACGGCGCGGCCTGCGCACAGCGCTTCGTCGCCGACCCGTTCGGCCCTCCCGGCGCCCGCATGTACCGCACCGGCGACCTGGCCCGCTGGGACGAGCACGGCCAACTGACCTACGCCGGACGCGCCGACACCCAGGTCAAGGTGAACGGCATCCGCATCGAGCCGACCGAGATCGAGACCGTCCTGGCCCGCCATCCCGCCATCGGCCAGGCGGTGGTCACGGTGTGCGAGGACCCCGCCGGCAGCAGCCGGCTCGTCGCCCATGTGGTGCCGGCGGCCACCGCGGACCCCGCCGGCCCGGACGCCGGCGTGTCGGCGTCGCAGCTGCGGCGGTTCATGGCCGAACGGCTGCCGGACTACATGGTGCCCGCCCTGTTCGTGGTCCTGGAGCGGCTGCCGCTGAGCGCGAACGGAAAACTGGACCGTGCGGCCCTGCCCGAACCCGCCTTCACCGGCGCCCGCTACCGGGCGCCGCGCAGCGACGCCGAACGGGTCCTGGCCGAGGTGTACGCCGACGTCCTGGACGCCGGACAGGTCGGCATCGACGACGACTTCTTCACCAGCGGCGGCGACAGCATCCGTTCCATCCAGGTCGTCGCGCGGGCCAGGACACGCGGCGTCGTGGTCAGCACCCGGGAGGTCTTCGAGCACCGCACGGTCGCCCGGCTCGCCGAACTCGTCGACGGCCGCCGCGAAGAGGAGCGCGTCAGCCTGGCCGAACTGCCCGGCGGCGGCGTCGGCCGGGCCCCGCTGCCGCCGACGGCGGCGCACGTCCTCGCCCTGGGCGGCGGCATCGGCCGGTTCTGCATGTCCGCGCTGCTGACCCTGCCCGCGGACATCGACCGAACCGGGCTGCTCGCGACGGTGCAGGCCGTGCTGGACCGGCACGACGTGCTGCGCTCCCGGCTCGAGCGGGAGACGCCGGGCCTGCGGATGCAACCGCCCGGCCACCTCGACGCGAGCACACTCCTACGCGAAGTCCCCTACGACGCCGCCGAGGTGCAGGCCGAACTGGACGCGGCCGCCGGCCGGCTGGACCCGGACGCGGGCGTCATGGCCCAGTTCGTACGGCTCACCAGCGCCACCGAAGCGGACCGGCTGCTGATCGTGCTGCACCACCTGGTCGTCGACGGGGTGTCGTGGCGGATCCTGGTACCGGACCTGGTGTCCGCCTGGCAGCGCGTACGCGAGGGCCTTGCCCCGCAGCCGGCCGGCGCGGGCACCTCACTGCGGCGCTGGACGCACGCCCTGGCCGACCAGGCCGCCACCCCCGGGCGGATCGCGGAACTGCCCGTGTGGCAGGAGATCCTGCGCGGCGACGAACCGGTGCTCGGCGCCCGGGAGGTGGACCCCGCCCGCGATGTCGCGGCCACCGTGGACACGGTGCGCGTCCAGGTGCCGGCCGACGTCACACAGACCCTGCTCACCACACTGCCCGCGCTCTTCCGCGGCGGCGCCGACGACGGACTGCTGGCCGCCCTGGCCCTGGCGCTGACCCGCTGGCGCCGGACGCGGGGCGTGCGCGCGACCTCGACGCTGGTGCGGCTGGAAGGACACGGCCGCGAAGAACACCTGGTACCCGGCGCGGACCTGTCGGGCACCCTCGGCTGGTTCACCGCGATGTTCCCGCTCCGGCTGGAGACGGCGGGCATCGACGTGGCGGACGCCTTCGCCGGCGGCCCGGCCGCCGGACGGGCCGTCAAGGCCGTCAAGGAACAACTGCGGGCGATACCCGACCACGGCATGGGCTACGGCCTGCTGCGCCACCTCAACCCGCAGACCGCCGCCGCCCTGGCCGCACACCCCCAGCCGCAGATCGGGTTCAACTACCTGGGCCGCGCCTCCCGCGCGGACATCCCCGAGGACCTGCGCGGCCTGGGCTTCGCCCCCGACACCACACACCGCGACCTGATCGCCGCCCCCGACCCGGACATGCCGGTGCTGTCGGCGCTGGAGATCAACGCGGTGGCCGTCGCCACCGGCCGCGGCGACGAACTGACCGCCTACTTCGGCTTCCCCACCGGTGTCCTGACCCGCGACGAGGTCAGCGAACTGGCCGCGCTGTGGGTGCAGGCGCTGACCGCCCTGGCCCGGCACGCCACGACCCCCGACGCCGGCGGCCTGACCCCGAGCGACGCACCCCTGGTCCAGGTCGGGCAGGACGAGATCGACACCTGGGAGGCCCGGTTCGGCAGGCTCGCCCAGGTGTGGCCGACGACACCGGTGCAGTCCGGGATGCTCTTCCACACCCAGCTGGCCGGCTCCTCGTTCGACGCCTACCACATGCAGCTGGCGTTCCACCTGTCCGGCGAGGTCGACCCCGAGCGGATGCACCGGGCCGCCCAGGCACTCCTGGAGCGCTACCCCGTCCTGCGCGCCGCGTTCGTCGACCGCGCCGACGGCGAGGTGGTGCAGGTGGTGCCCGAGACGGTGGCACTGCCCTGGCAGTACCTCGACCTGAGCGCGGCCGGCGAGGCGGAGCGCACCGAGACGTTCGAACGCCTCCTCGCCCAGGACCAGGCCGCCTACTTCGCCATGGACACCCCGCCGCTGCTCAGGCTGGCACTCGTCGTCCTGGAACCCGGCCGCGCCGAACTCGTCATGACCGCCCACCACGTCCTGCTCGACGGCTGGTCCACCCCGCTGCTGATGCGGGACCTGCTGCTGCTGTACGCCTCCGGCGGCGACCTGACGGCCCTGCCCGCGACCCGCGACTTCGGCGAGTTCCTGTCCTGGCGCGCCGGGCAGGACGAGGCGGAGTCCGCCCGGGTGTGGGCGGCCGAACTCGACGGCGTCGAGGAGGCCACCCTGCTCGCCCCCGGCTTCGAGGGCGTGGGCAAGGAGGGCGTCGAGCAGATCGACATCGCGCTGCCGCTCGAGGAGGCACGCGAACTGACCCGGCGGGCCACCGAATGGGGCGTCACCGTCAACACCCTGGTCCAGGGCGCCTGGGCGCTGCTGCTGGGCCGGCTCACCGGCCGCCAGGACGTCCTGTTCGGCGCCACCGTCTCCGGGCGCCCGCCCGCGGTGCCCGACGTCGACTCGATGGTCGGGATGTTCATCAACACCCTCCCCGTACGTGTCGAGTACGCGCCCGGCGACACCGTCGCCGAGGTCCTCACCCGGCTGCAGAACCGGCAGGCCGTACTGCTGGACCACCACTCCTACGGCCTCTCGCAGATCCAGCAGGCGGCCGGCCTGCCGTCCCTGTTCGACACGCTGGTGGTGTTCGAGTCCTACCCGGTCGACCGCGACGGCCTCAGCGCCGCCACCGACGCCGCGGACGGGATCGCCTTCAGCGGCCTGCGCGCCTGCACCGCCACCAACTACCCGCTGACCCTGATGGCGGCGGCCGACCCGCACCTCCAGCTCACCTTCCAGTACGCGCGCGGCGCCTTCGAACGCGACACCGTGGAGGCGTTCGCGGCCCGCCTGGTGCGCGTCCTGCGGCAGCTGGCCGCCACCCCCGCACTGACGGTCGCGCAGGTCGACGTCCTGGACCCGGCCGAACGCGACTGGCTGCTGACCGGGTTCAACGACACCGCCGTCGCGACCGCGGACGTCACCCTCCACGCGCTGATCGAGGCACAGACGGCGCGTACCCCCGACGAGAACGCCGTCATCGCCGGCGGCGCCACCCTCACCTACCGCGAGGTGGACGCCCGGGCCAACCGCCTGGCGCGCGCCCTGGCCGCCCGCGGGGTGGGCCCGGAGTCGGTGGTCGCGGTGTCCCTGCCGCGCTCGGCGGACCTGGTCATCGCCCTGCTCGCGGTGCTGAAGGCGGGCGGCGCCTATCTGCCGGTCGACCCCAAGTACCCCAGCCACCGCCTCGGGCTCATCTTCGACGAGGCACGGCCACGGCTCGTCCTGACGGACCGCGCGACGGCCGCGGTGCTGCCCGCGCACGACGCCCCGGACGTCCTGCTCGACACGCTCGACCTGCCCGCCGACGACACCCGCCTCGCCCTGCCCCTGCACCCCCAGCAGCTGGCGTACGTGATGTACACCTCCGGCTCCACGGGCCAGCCCAAGGGCGTCGCCATCACCCACGCCAACGTGGTCAACGGCGTGCTGCGGCTCGCCTCCCGCGTCGGCATGGCGCCGGGCAAGCGGCTCCTCGCGGGCACCTCCGTCAACTTCGACGTCTCGGCGTTCGAGATCTTCACGACCCTCGCCACCGGCGGCGTCCTCGACGTGGTCCGCGACGTCCTGGTCCTGGGCGAGCGCGAGAGCTGGAGCGGCAGCGTCATCTCCACCGTGCCGTCCGCCTTCACCGAACTCGTCGAGGAGATCGCCGGCCGCACCAGCGTGGAGACGGTCGTCTTCGCCGGCGAGGCGCTGCCCTCCTCACTCGTCGACAAGACCCGGGCCGCCTTCCCGGGCGTACGGATCGTCAACGCCTACGGGCAGAGCGAGTCGTTCTACGCCACCACCCACACCGTCCTGGGCGACCCGCAGCACCCGGCGGGCAGCGCACCCGTGGGCACCCCGCTGGGCAACATGCGCGCCTACGTCCTGGACCCCGGCCTCACCCCGGTCCCGCCGGGCGCGGTCGGCGAGCTGTACATCGGCGGGAGCGTGGGCCGCGGCTACCACGGCCGCACCGAACTGACCGCCGAGCGTTTCGTCGCCGACCCGTTCGGCCCGCACGGCACCCGCATGTACCGCACCGGAGACCTGGCCCGCTTCAACGGCGAGGGCCGGCTGGAGTACGTGGGCCGCTCGGACTCCCAGGTCAAGGTGCGCGGCTTCCGCGTCGAGCCCGGCGAGGTCGAGGCCGCGATCACCGCGCACCCCGCCGTCGCCCAGGCCGCCGTCATCGCCCGCGACGGACGCGGCGCCGCCACCGGCAAGCAACTCGTCGCCTACGTCGTGCCCGCGACCACCGGAGACCACACGCCGGCCGGCGACCACACCACCACCGGCGACCACCACACGACCACCGGCGAGCACCCGCCGGCCGGCGAGCGCCCCGGCCTGGAGCCGAAGGAACTGCACGGCTTCGTCGCACGACACCTGCCGGACTTCATGGTGCCCTCCGCCTTCATGGTCCTCGACCGGCTCCCGCTCACCCCCAACGGCAAACTGGACCGGGCCGTGCTGCCCGAACCGGAGTACACCGGCGCCCCCTACCGGGCACCGCGCACCACCCGCGAGGAGATCCTGGCCAAGCTGTTCGCCGAGGTGATCGGCGTGGACCGGGTCGGCATCGACGACGGCTTCTTCGAGCTGGGCGGCCACTCCCTGCTCGCCACCCGGCTGATCAGCCGCGCCCGCGCCGAGCTGAGCATCGAGATACCCATCCGCAAGATCTTCGACCTGCCGACGGTGGCCGCGCTCGCCGCCTGGTCGGAGGAATCCGCTGCTCCCCGCCGCCCCAGCCTGCGCCAGATGACCGTGAAGGAGTAACGCGATGATTCCGCTGTCATTCGCCCAACGCCGTATGTGGCTTCTGCACCAACTGGAGCGGGGAGCGGCGACCTACAACATCTCCGCGGCGTTCCGGCTGACCGGCTCCCTGGACCAGGCCGCCCTCACCGCGGCGATCCGTGACGTCGTCGACCGGCACGAGATCCTGCGCACCACGTACGCCACGGACGACGACGGTGAGCCCTACTCGCTGATCCTGCCGGCGCAGCAGGCCTCCCCGCAGCTGCGGGTGGCCGAGGTGACGCCCGAGGACCTGCCCGGCGCGATCGGCGAGGCCGTCGCGCACCGCTTCGACCTCGAGACCGAACTCCCCCTGCGGGCCAGCCTGCTGCGCTGCTCCGCGCACGAACACGTCCTGGTCATGGTCATCCACCACATCGCCTCGGACGGCAGCTCCAGCGCGCCGATGATGCGGGACCTGATCGACGCCTACACCGCCCGCCAGGACGGCCGGCCACCGCACTTCGAGCCGCTGCCCGTGCAGTACAAGGACTACGCGCGATGGCAGCGCGAAGTGCTCGGCGACCCGGCCGACCCGGGCAGCCTCGCCGCGGCGCAGGTCGGCTACTGGCGCAAGGAACTGGCCGGGGTGCCGCAGCCGCTGAGCCTGCCGCTGGACCGGCCGCGGCCCGCGGTGGCCAACTCGCACGGCGACACGGTCGACCTCGTGGTGGCACCCCGGGTGGCGGCCGGGCTGCAGAAGCTGGCCGAGGAACGCGGCTCGACCATGTCGATGGTCCTGCAGGCCGCGCTCGCGGTGCTGCTGCGCAAGCTCGGCGGCGGCGACGACGTGACGATCGGCAGCCCGATCGCCGGACGCACCGACGAGGCGCTGGCCGGACTGATCGGATTCTTCGTCAACACCCAGGTGCTGCGCGCGGACCTCTCCGGCAACCCCTCCTTCACCGACCTGCTCGCGCAGGTCCGCGACAAGGCACTGACCGCCTACGAGTACCAGGACGTGCCGTTCGACCTGCTGGTCGAGGCCATCAACCCCGAACGCTCCGCGTCCTACCAGCCGCTGTTCCAGGTGATGTTCGCCTGGCAGAGCTACCAGAAACCCGACCTCGACATCCCCGGCCTCCAGGTCACGTTCGAACAGGCCATCCCCTCGACCGCCATGGTCGACCTGTTCTTCAGCCTGACCGTCGACGACACGGGAGCACTGCGCGGCGACCTGCAGTACGCGACCCAGCTCTTCGACCGCGACTCGGCCCAGGTGATCGCGGCCCGCCTCGTGCGGGTGCTGGAGCAGCTGGCCGCCGATCCGGGCCTGCGCGTCGGGGACGTCGACGTGCTCAGCGCGGGGGAGCGGGAACGGCTGGTGCGCGAGGTGAACGCCACCGGCGACGACATCCCCGACGTCACCCTGGTCGAGCTGTTCGAACAGCAGGCGGCGCAGCGGGCGGAGCGGGCCGCGGTGGCCTTCGACGGCGTCACCCTCACCTACGGCGAGCTCAACGCCCGCGCCAACCGGCTCGCACGCCACCTCCTGGCCCGCGGCGTGGGCCCCGAGTCCCTGGTCGCCGTCTGCCTGGATCGCTCGGCCGACCTGGTCGTCGCACTGCTGGCCGTCCTCAAGGCGGGCGGCGCCTACCTGCCCATCGACCCCGACTCCCCGGCCGACCGCATCGCCTACATGCTCCAGGACGCCGCTCCGGTCCTGCTGGTCACCACCAGCACGACCGGCGCCGCGCAGGACCTGGCCCACACCCTGCCCCTGGTCCACCTCGACCAGACAGCCGGCGCCCTCGCCCAGCAGCCGGCCACCGACCTCACCGACGCCGAGCGCCGCACCGCCCTGCGCCCCGCACACCCGGCCTACGTGATCTACACCTCCGGCTCCACCGGCCGCCCCAAGGGCGTCCTGATCCCGCACCGCAACGTGGTCGGCCTGTTCACCGGCACCCAGGACGGCTTCGCCTTCGGCCCGGACGACGTATGGACGCTCTTCCACTCCTACGCCTTCGACTTCTCGGTGTGGGAGCTGTGGGGGGCGCTGCTGTACGGCGGACGCCTGGTCGTGGTCCCCTACGACGTCTCCCGCTCCCCGGCCGACTTCCTCAAACTGCTGGCCCGCGAGCAGGTCACCGTCCTCAACCAGACCCCCTCCGCCTTCTACCAGCTCATCCAGGCCGACGCCCAGGACCCCGGCCAGGAACTGGCCCTGCGCCACGTGGTGTTCGGCGGCGAGGCCCTCGACCTCAACCGCCTCGCCGACTGGTACGAGCGCCACGCCCCCGACGCACCGCTGCTGGTGAACATGTACGGCATCACCGAGACCACCGTGCACGTCACCCGCATCGACCTGGACCAGCACTCCGCCGCCCGCTACCGGGCCAGCGTGATCGGCCCGGCGATCCCGGGCCTGCGCGCCCACGTCCTGGACACCAGCCTCATGCCGGTGCCCGACGGCGTCACCGGCGAGCTGTACGTGGCCGGCTACGGCCTGGCCCGCGGCTACCACGGCCGGCCGGACCTGTCCGCGGGACGCTTCCTCGCCTGCCCCTTCGGCCCGGCGGGCGAGCGGATGTACCGCACCGGCGACCTGGTCCGCCGCAGCAGGGACGGCCGGCTGGAGTACGTCGGGCGCTCCGACTCCCAGGTGAAGATCCGCGGCTTCCGGATCGAGCTGGGGGAGATCGAGCACGCGCTGGCCGGGCATCCGGGCGTGGCCCAGGCGGTGGTCGTGGTGCGCGAGAACCAGCAGGACGACAAGCGCCTCGCCGCCTACGTGGTGCCCCGGACCGCAACCGCCGACGCCGGACCCGCCGAGCCGTCCGACCTGTCCGACCTGTCCGAATACCTGCGCGGGCGCCTTCCCGACTACATGGTGCCCTCCACGATCACCGCCCTGTCGCAGATCCCGCTGACCTCCAACGGGAAGCTCGACCGGCGCTCCCTGCCCGCCGAGGACACGCACACCGCCGCCGCCGGCCGCCTGCCGCGCAACTCCTACGAGCACAAGCTGTGCGCCCTCTTCGGCGAACTGCTCGGCCTGGACAGCGTCGGTATCGACGACGGCTTCTTCGCACTCGGCGGCCACTCGCTGCTGGCCACCCGGCTCAGCGTCCGCATCCGCAGCCAGTTCGACATCGACATGCCCATCAGGACGATCATCAAGTACCCCACGGTGGCCGAGCTGGCCGCGCTGATGCTCGCCGGCGGCGTTCCCGACGACGACGCCGACTCCTTCGCGGTCGTCCTGCCCCTCAACCGCGATCCCGGCACGGGCAAGCCGCCGGTGTGGTTCTTCCACGGCGGCGGCGGACTGGGCTGGGCGTACTACAGCTTCGTCCTGCACCTGCCGGACCGGCCCGCCTACGCCCTGCAGTCCCGCGGCTCCGACGGCGTGGACACACCGGCCCGCTCCGTGCAGGAGATGATCGACGACTACGTCACCCAGATGCTGAAGATCCAGCCGGAAGGCCCCTTCCACCTGATCGGCTGGTCCTACGGCGGCACCGTCGTCCAGGCCGTCGCGGACGCCCTGGACCGGCGCGGCCACGAGATCGCCCTCGTGGCCGTCCTGGACGCCCAGCCGGGCGGACACGGCTTCAGCGAAGTGCACGCCGGCAAGGACTCCTCGGACTACCGGGCCGAACTCGAGGACGACTTCAGCCAGTACATACGCACCGGCAACCGGCAGGGCTTCCTGGACACCATGGCGAAGGTCATGGCCAACAACACGGCCCTCATGATGGATTTCGAATCGCCGGTCTACCGCGGCGACGTGCTGTATTTCAACGCGACGCTCGAGGACACGTCGTACGCGCACCTGTGGCGGCCCTACGTCCAGGGCTCCCTCGAGGTGCACGACGTGCACGCCACGCACCACGAGATGCACATGCCCGCACCCGTCGCCGAATTCTTCGAGGTCGTCCACCGCAAGCTGGCGCCGTGAACGGACCTTCCCGTCCCACAACCGGTTCACCACACGATCGAACGGATGATGGAGGTTGGTCGGGGTGACAGAACCCGGCATGTCCGCAGGCCAAGAGGACCACACCACGCTGCTGTGCGTGCCGTTCGCGGGAGCGGGTCCCTCGTTCTTCCACCCGTGGCGCGAGCTGTCCGCCGGCCGGTGGCGCGTGACCTCGGTCGAACTGCCCGGCAGGGAACGGCGGATCCTGCAGCCGCCGTACCGCAACGTCGTCGAAGCGGCCAAGAACTCGGTCGACGACATCGTCGCCGACCTCGGCGAAGGCGCACGGACCGTCCTGTTCGGGCACAGCCTGGGCGCGGTCCTCGCCTACGAACTGGTGCACCTGCTCACCACCCGCGGCGTGCACGTCGAGCGGCTGGTCGTCAGCGGCTCGCCGGGGCCGTGGACCCAGCGCGAGCGGCGGGCGGCGGGCCTGCCCGACGAGGAATTCCTCGCCAGGGTCGAGGAGTTCGCGGGATTTCGGCACGAGGCCCTCGACCACCCGGAGATGCGTGAGCTGATCCTGCCCACGCTGCAGGCCGACTGCGAGATGCACGAGAGCTACGTCCCGAGCACCGACACCCCGGTCTCGGTGCCGATCTGCTCACTGCGGGGCGACCACGACGGCCTGGTCACCGCCCAGGAGGCCCGGCAGTGGCAGGACGCGACCACGGGCGAGTTCACCTATGCGGAGTTCCCGGGCGATCACATGTACCTGGTCGACCTCGGCCGGGAGGTGCTGGACGTGATCGAAGCGGAGTCCGCCCGCGGCCGCTGACAACGAAAGCCGCCGCCGGCGCGATGAACGGCCCTGTGGCCAGGGGGCGATGCGGTGCGACGCCGTACCGGCCGCCCCTGCCACGGGTGTGACAGGTGCGTGACAAGCCCGAAAGGACAGTGGAGGCATGAGGAGTTCAGCGATCGCAGTGTCAGGGCTGCGCAAGGCATACGGCGACAAGGTCGTGCTCGACGGCATCGACTTCGACATCGCCGCGGGATCGATCTTCTCCCTGCTCGGCCCGAACGGGGCCGGCAAGACGACGACGGTGAACGTCCTGACGACATTGATGAAGGCCGACGCCGGCACGGTGCGCGTCGCCGGGCACGACGTGGCGAGCGAGACCAAGCGGGTACGCGCGGCCATCGGCGTGACCGGCCAGTTCGCCGCGGTCGACGAACTGCTGTCGGGCCGGGAGAACCTCCAGCTGATGGCCGACCTCAAGCGCGTGCGCTCCGCCGGCCAGGTCCTCACGCGGCTGCTGGAGCGCTTCGACCTGGTGGAGTCGGCGGACAAACTGGCGGCGACCTACTCCGGCGGCATGCGCCGCAAGCTGGACCTGGCGATGACGCTGGTCGGCAACCCGCAGATCATCTTCCTGGACGAGCCGACGACGGGCCTCGACCCGCGCAGCCGGCGCACGATGTGGGGGATCGTCCGCGAGCTGGTGGCCGAGGGCACCACCATCTTCCTGACCACCCAGTACCTCGAGGAGGCCGACCAGCTCGCCGACCGGATCGCGGTGCTCAACCAGGGCCGCCTGGTCGCCCAGGGCACCCCCGAGGAGCTCAAGCGCCAGATCCCCGGCACCCACATCCGGTTCCGGTTCGCCGACGTCCACGAACTCGACGCGGCGGCACGGATCCTGGCCGGCTCCGCACGCGACGACGAGGAGCTGACCCTGCGGCTGCCGAGCGACGGTGAGACACGGTCGCTGCGGGCCGTGCTGGACCGGCTCGACACGCACGCGATCGACGCCCTGGAGTTCTCGGTGCACCGGCCGGACCTCGACGACGTCTTCCTCGCCCTGACCGACACCACCACCGGCCCCGCGCACACCGGGCACACGAGCAAGGAGGCGATCGCACAGTGAGCACTGTCTCGACGCCGTTGGCCGATTCGGCGATCATGCTGCGCCGCAACCTGAAGCACAACGTGCGCAACCCCGTCACGATGTTCAACGCGGTCCTGTTCCCCATCGTGATCATGCTGATGTTCGTCAAGGTGTTCGGCGGCGCGTTCAGCGTCGGCGACGCCTACATCGACTACGTGACGCCGGGGCTGCTCGTGATGGCGATCAGCTACGGGCTGGGGGCCACCGCGACGGCCGTGAACTCCGACATGACCAAGGGCGTCATCAACCGGTTCAAGGTCATGGACGTCTCCCGCGGCGCCATGCTGACCGGGCACGTCGTCATCACCACGGTGCGCTCCCTGGCGGGCTGCGCGGCCATCATCGCGGTGGCCTTCGCGATGGGCTTCGACCCGGCCGCGAGCGCCGCCGACTGGCTCGGCGCGATCGGTGTCATCGTCCTGCTGAGCTTCGCGGCCGGCTGGCTCACCGTCGCCATGGGACTGGCCGCCAGGACCGCCGAGTCGGCGGGCATGTCCGCCGTGCCGCTGATCATGCTGCCGTTCTTGAGCAGCGCGTTCGTGCCCGCGGACTCGATGGGCGCCGGTGTGCGGCAGTTCGCCGAGTACCAGCCCTTCACTCCGATCATCGAGACGCTGCGCGGGCTGCTGGCGGGCGACCCGTCGAGCGGCGACGCGATCGCGGCCGTCGCCTGGTGCGTGGGGATCGCCGTCATCGGATACGTGTGGGCCATCTCCACGTTCAAGAAGCGGGCCTGAGACCGGCCGGCTGAGACCGGCCGGCCCGCGCCCCCGTTGCGAGCCGCCTCGGCGAACCCCACGTCGCCGAGGCGGCTTTCGTCGATGCCGTGGGCGTTTGTGGCCACGTCCCCTCCGGAGCCGCGCACCGGCATCTCCCGCCCGGCCACGACCCCGGCCACGCCCCCGACGGCGGCCCGTCTGGCCGTCGCCGAGGTCGTCACCGAGGTCGGCTCGGGGCTGAACGGACGGCGCCGCAAGCTGCACCGCCTGCTGTCTGACCCGCAGACGGCGGTGATCGTGGTCGAGCATCGTGACCGGCTGGCCCGGTTCGGCGTCGAGCACCTCGAAGCCGTCCTGTCGGCGTGCGGGCGGCGCCTGGTCGTCCTCGACCCCACCGAGACCGCCGATGACCTGGTGCGGGACATCACCGAGGTGCTCACGTCGATGTGCGCCCGCTTGTACGGGCGGCGGGCGGCGAAGAACCGGGCCGCCCGCGCGGTGGCCGTGGCGACCGGCGAGGCCGCCGAGTGAAGAAGTTCCGTCCGCAGTCTGGCTTCGTGGTGCAGGCGTTCCGGTTTGCTTTGGACCCGAACGCCTCCCAGGAGCACGCGCTGCGTTCGCACTGCGGCGCGGCGCGTGCCGCGTACAACTGGGCTGTCGGCTGGGTGACCGCCTCGTGGTGGCAGCGCAGAGCCGAGGAGACGTACGGCATCGCCGAAGAGTCGCTGACCCAGTGGCGGCCGTGGTCGCTGCCCGCGCTCCGCAAGGCGTTCAACCAGGCCAAGACCACCGACCCCAGGTTCGTCGCCTGGTGGGAGGACAACTCGAAGGAGGCCTACAACACCGGCCTCGCAGGCGCGTCCGCCGCATTCGACAACTACGCCAAGTCGAAGAACGGCAAGCGTAAGGGCCGCAAGATGGGTGCGCCGCGGTTCAAGTCGAAGCGGAAGGCGCGTCTCGCCTGCCGGTTCACCACCGGCACCATCCGCGTCGGGGCCGACGGCCGACACGTCACGCTGCCGCGCCTGGGCACACTCCGCGTCCACGAGCCCACCAGCAAGCTGCTGGACCGCGTCAAGGCCGGGACGGCGCGGATCCTGTCGGCGACCGTCCGCCTCGAGCGCGGGCGCTGGTTCGTCTCCTTCCAGGCCGAGGTCAGACGCCGCCTCGAGCGCGTCGCCCGGCCGGGTGTGGCGGTCGGAATCGACCTCGGCGTGAAGACCCTCGCGGTCATGGCCGACAGCACCGGCGAGATCCGCGCCGTCGCCAATCCTGGGCACTACGACGCCGCGCGCAGGAAGCTGCGCCGCGCCTCCCGTGTCGTGTCCCGCCGCCAGGGTCCCGACCGCAGGACCGGCCGGCAGCCCTCCCGCCGCTGGGAGAAGGCCAACGCCGCCCGCAACAACGTCCACCACCGGGTCGCGAACCTCCGCGAAAATGCCCTGCACAAGCTCACCACCGCCGTGGCGGCCGAGTACGGCACCGTCGTCGTCGAAGACCTGAACGTCGCCGGCATGGTCCGCAGCCGGCGCCTGGCCCGCCGCATCGCCGACGCCGGTTTCGGCGAGATCCGCCGCCAGCTCGACTACAAGACCCGTCAGCGTCACGCCACCCGCCTCGTGACCGCCGACCGCTGGTACCCCTCCTCCAAGACCTGTTCCGGGTGCGGCGCGGTGAAAGCCAAACTGCCGCTGCACATCCGGACCTACGCATGCGACGCCTGCGGCCTGGTCATCGACCGGGACGACAACGCCGCACTCAACCTCGCCGCCCTCGCAGCGGCAGCCTGCACGACTGGTACCGGAGTGGCCGGAGACCAGGACACAGCCCCGGTGGTGTCGAAGCCTCGTGGAGCCGACCAGAAGACCCGCACCACCCGCCCCCGCCGCAAGGCGTGTGCGGGGCGGGCAGGTGGCACAACCCTGCCGCACCAGCGGCAAGAGGAAGCGAGAGACCGTACTCAAGCCGAGCCCCTCAGGCTCCGGTGATGCGACGGACCTTCCGGGCCGAAATGCCCGGAATGCTGAGTCCTGACTACGGACTCAGCAACGGTGTTACGGCCGCTCAGGAGCGGCGTCGGCGGGGAGTTCTTGTTCGGCCCAGATGGTCTTGCCCTGGTCGGTGTAGCGCACTCCCCAGCGCTGCGCGCAGTCGGCCACGAGGAACAAGCCGCGTCCTCCCTCGTCGGTGGCGCTGGCGCGGCGGATGTGCGGAGAGGTGCTGCTGCCGTCGGACACCTCGCAGATCAGGATCCGGTCGTAGATCAGCCGCAGCTGGATCGGCTCACGGCCGTAGCGGACGGCGTTGGTGACGAGTTCGCTCGCGATCAGTTCCGTGGTGAAGTCGAGGCTGCCCAGGCCCCACTGGTCGAGCTGTCGCAGAACGAGGGAGCGTATGCCGGCGACGGCGGCGGGGTCCGCCGGCAGTTTCCAGGTGACCACGCGGTCGGCGCTGAGCGCGCGGGTGCGGACGACCAGGAGCGCCAGATCGTCCTCGGCCGCCAGCAGAGGCGTCAAGGTGTCGACGGTGACCCGCCAGGCGTCCTTGACCGACGAGCCGCTCTGACGCAGGGCTCTGCTCAGCAGCCCGGCCACGGCGTCGTCCGTGCCGCAGGCCCGCGCCAGAGCGCCGGTGTAGAAGAGGAGGGTGCTGCCTTCGGCGAGCTCGAGGTCGAGCGACTCGAAGACGGGCTCGCCCATGCCCAGGGGTCTGTTGCAGGGCAGCTCGGGGACGTGGACGGATCCGTCCGGATCGGCGATCGCGGGCGGGGGGTGTCCGGCGCTCGCCATGACACACCGGCGGGTGATGGGGTCGTACACCGCGTAGAGGTACGTCGCGCCGACCAGGCGCTCCACAGCTGACAGCGACCACTTGCTGCCCTGGCACACGGCGAAGCGCGACACGATGTCGTCCAGCCGGGCAAGCACTTCCTCAGGTGCCAGATCCAGCTCCGCCAGGGCGCGCACGGAAGCGCCGATCAGTCCGATGCACACGGTGGCCTGCATGCCGGAGGCCGGGACATCGGAGACCACCAGAGCGACACGCGCACCGGATACCGGGATGACATCGGCCCAGGAGCCGTTCACGCTCGTGCCGCCCCGCGCGGGTACGTACGAGCGAGTGACCCAAGTCGCGCTCTGGTCAGGTACGTCGGCGGGCTCCAGGCGACTTCTCAGGACACCCGCCGCGATGCGCTCGCGGTGGCAGAGCCAGTCCTGGACGGCCGTCGGCAGCGACACCGCGGTCACCAGGACCACCGTTCCCTCGCTGCCTGGTACGACCGATGTCACGGGATAGGCGGCGAGCGTGACGGGCACAGGATGACCCTGCCGGTGCGTGAGGACGGCATTGGGCCCGGGGACAGCGGCTGACGACAGCTGCTGGGGAGCGTCCCACGGGATCACCGGCCAAAGCTCGGCGACCGGCCGGCCCACGATCTCAGCCGTCTCGAATCCCAGCAGATGCTCGGCCGCCGGACTCCACGCGGACACCAGCCCCCGGGCGTCCACCACGAACGCGGCCGGGCCGCCAGAGGAGTCCGAGGCACGGCCGGAGGAGGATGCCCCGCGCAGGGTGCCCATCTCGCCGACCTCGTGATGCGAGGAAACTCGTACACGACGACGATACGCCGGTCTCGCATCCGGCACCTTTCCACCGGCTCCGGTGCCCTCCGGCCGGTCCGCTCCGGCCGCACCCGGACAGCGAATCCATGTGAGGTCGGCGCAGTCCCGGCGGGCGGGGCAGGCCGGCGAGCGCCGCACAGCGCCCCCGTCCGCCGGGCTCACCCCAGGTAGAAGTCCTTGCGGGCGGCCACGAATGCCTCGACCGACCGGGCGGGGACGCCCGTCACGCGCTCGACGCCGTCGGCGGTGCGGCTGTAGCGGCCGTCGCGGTGCAGCCGGGCCATGGTGGCGACGTGCTGCACGAGGTGCGGCGGCATCCCCAGCTTCGGGAGCTGGGCCTCCCACTTCTGCGGGGGCACGTCCACATAGGACACCGGCCGTCCCAGCGCCCGCGAGAACTGCGCGGCCAGCTCCGTCATGTCGAGCGAGCGGGGCCCGGTCAGCTCGTAGACCTGCCCGATGTGCGCGGCCGGGTCGCGCAGCACGGTGGCGACGACCCGGGCGACGTCGTCCACGGCGACCGGCGCGGTGCGCCCGGCGCCGAACGGCAGCCTGATCGTGCCGTCCTCCTGGATCGACCGCGCCGCCATCATCGTGAACAGCGGAGTGTCCAGGAACGCCGTCGGCCGGATGTGCACCACGGGCAGGCCGGACCAGTTCAGTACCTGCTCCGCCAGCCAGTGCAGCCGCTGCTGGTGCGACTCCTCGGTGCTGGTGGCCGTCATCTGCGACACCGTCATCTGCGACAGGCCGACCAGGGCCTCCAGCTTCCCGTACTCCCTCGCGACGGAGGCCACCACGCTCGCCGCCAGCAGGTGCTCCGGCGACACACGCATCGCGAAGTACATCCGCGTCACGCCCTGCAGCGCGGCCGCCACCGTCTCGGGCCGGGTCAGGTCGCCGATGACGACCTGCGCGCCGAGCGAGCGCAGTTCGGCCGCGCGCTCGTCCTCGCGGCGGACCATGAAACGCACCGGCACATCCTGAGCGCGCAGGTGCTCGAAGACCGTACGGCCCACGCCGCCGGCGCCGGGGATGAGAACGAGGTTGTCGGCAGTCATCGGTTGATCTCCTTCGGAGCAATGGACTATCTGAGTTGAGGTGGGATCAGAGCGCCGGCGAGGCTGTCAGCGGTGCTGCCGGCGAGGTGTCGGCCGCGGCGATGGCGCCGCTGGTCCGGGTGGGCTGTGCGGGGCGGCGTCGCAGGCGTCGGCGCCGCGGGGAGTCCCCGGCAGGCGGTCGCCTGCGGTGTCGCGCGGGAATGGTTTGTGATCACCGTGGGGCCGGGACGCTCCGGCGCGGGGGCCTGGCGCCGTCGACGGCCGCGGCGGCGTCCTTGCCCGGCAGGAAGAGGAGCACGACGACCGCGCCGAGCAGGGCGACGGCCGCCGACCCCATGGCGGTGATGTGCATGGCGTGCAGGAAGGCGTCGTGCGCGGGCCGCACCAGCGCCCGGCCGGCCGGTCCCAGCTTCTCGGCGGCGGCCAGGGTCGCCTGGACGGATTCGCCCGCGGCGTGCCGGTCGGAGGCGGGCAGCATGCCCAGGTGGCCGTCGATGCCGTGGCGGTAGGTGGTGGACAGCAGCGACCCCAGCACGGCGACGCCCATGGCGCCGCCGACCTGCCGGAAGGTGTTGTTGACCGCGGACCCGGAGCCGGCCTTCTCCCGCGGCAGCGACGACATGATCATGACGGTGGCGGGCGGCATCACATGGGCCATCCCCGTGCCCATCAGGAAGAACGCCACCTCCAGCACCCAGATCGGGGTGTCCTGGCCGAGCAGCAGGAAGCCGGCGAAGGCCACGGCTGTCAGGACGAGGCCTGAGGCGCACACGGCCCGGGCGCCGAAGCGGCCCACGGCCAGCCGGGCGCGCGGGGCGAAGAACATCTGGGAGACGGCCAGCGGCAGCACGAGCAGACCGGACTGCAGGACGCTGTAGCCGCGCACGCTCTGGTTGTAGAAGACGCTGAAGAACGTGACGCCCATGAGGGCGAAGAAGACCAGGCCGATGGCGGCGACGGACGCGGAGAACCGCCGGTTGCGGAAGTAGCCGACGTCGAGGGCCGGATGCCCGCTGCGGGCCTCGTACACCACGAAGCCGGCGAGGACCGCCAGGCCGCCCAGGATCGTCGCCCAGGCCTCGGGCCGGGTGAAGTCGCCCAGCTGGCCGCCCTTGATGATGCCGTAGACCAGCGCCGCCAGGCCGACGATCGACAGCAGCACACCGACCGGGTCGAGCCGGCCGGGCCGGGGGTCCTTGGAGTCGGGGACGATCGCCACCATCGCGGCGATCGCGGCGATCACGATCGGCACGTTGACCAGGAAGACCGACCCCCACCAGAAGTGCTCCAGCAGGACGCCGCCGGCGATGGGGCCGGCGGCGATGGCGAAACCGACCACACCGGTCCATATGCCGATGGCCTTGGGCTGCTCCTCGCGCTCGAAGACGTTCATGATGATCGCGAGGGTGGCGGGCAGGATGAAGGCGCCGCCGAAGCCCATCACGGCGCGGAAGGTGATGAGCTGCCCGGAGGAGTCCGACAGCGCGGACAGCGCGGATCCCACGCCGAACACCAGCATGCCGAAGAGCAGCACCTTCTTGCGGCCGAGCCGGTCACCGAGCAGGCCCGCGGTGAAGAGCAGCCCGGCGAAGACCAGCGTGTAGGAGTTGACCGCCCACTCCAGCTGGCTCTGGGTGGAGCCGAGCCCGGTGGGAGCGGGCTGGGCGATGGTCTTCATCGCCACGTTGAGGATCGAGTTGTCCAGCATCACCACCAGGAGGCTCAACGCGAGCACGGCCAGGATGGCCCAGCGCCGGCGGTGGACCACCTCGGGGACGGGCCGGCCAGGCGGCACGGGAGGCGTGGACGCCGAGGGCGTCGAGGACTCGGAGGGGGTGGACGGCGATGCCACAGGGGCTCTCCAGTGCTGTGGGTGGTGGGGGTGGTGCGTCTGCGGGGCGGAGCCCGTCGGCCTCGGCCGGCGGGAGGCGGCGCGGGGTCCTGCCTGGTCCGCCGGTGGCCTTACCGGCCCCAAATAGATGTCGCTCAGACTCTAAACATGAGTTAGGATAGATGGCAAGCGACATCTACTGGGAGGGTGATCCATGGGACGCGTGTCCAAGGCGCAGGCGCAGGAGAACCGCAAACGCGTCGTAGCCACCGCCTCCCGGATGTTCCGCGAGAAGGGCACCGCGGTCAGCATCGCCGACCTGATGAAAGCCGCCGGGCTCACCCACGGCGGGTTCCACAAGCAGTTCGCCTCCAAGGAGGAGCTGGTCGACGAGGCCATCGCCCATGCCTTCGACGAGCAGGCGGCGGCGCACTCGTCGGCGGCACACCCGGCGGCGGCGATCGGGGAGCACGCGGGGGAGCACGAGGCTGCCCGCCGGGCGCTGATCGAGGACTACCTCTCCCTCTGGCACCGCGATCACGCCGGGGACGGCTGCCCCGTCTCCGGATTCGCCGCCGACCTGGGGCGCGAGCCCGAGCAGGCCGCCCGCGCCCGCCCCGTCTACGTCAGCGGGGTACGCAACCGCGCCGCCCGGCTGGCCACCGGCGACGACGACGGCCTGGCCCAGCTGTGCACCATGGTCGGCGCCCTCGTCCTCGCCCGCGCCACCCGGGACGACCCGATCTCCGAAGAACTGCTGCAGGCCGCGCGCACGGCTCTCACCGAGAGCGGCGCCGGGCAGGGTGAACCGCGGCTGCGCACGCGCTGAAGAACGCCGGATCACCGCCGGTCGGATGACCTCGCGGTCGCGGCCGGCTGGTGCCGGCGGCCCTGTCCGGCCGGGCCGGCCTGCCCGGCGCGGGGGGAGAGAGGTCCGCGCACGCCCGATCACCGGACAGGTCCGCGCCCGCCCGACCACCGGGCAGGTCCGCGCCCGCCCGACCACCGGGCAGGTCCGCGCCCGCCCGACCACCGGGCAGGTCCGCTGCACGCCCGACCACCGGGCAGGTCCGCGCATGCCCGACCACCGGACAGCGGACCCGGCCCGTCGCGGCTCCCGACCGGCCGGCTTGCCTTCCGGCGGCGCGGCCGGCGCCGCCCTGATCGTCTCCGCCGCCATCTCGCCTGCCCGCCGGGCCTGCCCGGCCGCGCGGGCACCCGCGTCCACCTGCTCCCGCACGACGACGGCGGCCGTCACGACCACATCGGGTCGTGACGGCCGCCGTCACGCGAGCGGCCCGAACCCGCCGGCCGCAATCCGGCGGGCGGGCCGTCGAGGCGCCGGCTCAGCCCCGCAGGGCCGGGCCGCACCAGGTGGTGAGGGCGCTGCGCAGCGCCGGGATGTCGGGTGCGCCGCCGGCCGCCGCCCAGGCGACATGGCCGTCGGGGCGGATGAGGAGCGCGGTGGGAGCGGGGATCTCGCCGACGGCCGGGACGGGCCAGTGCTCGTCCTCGCTGCGCGCCTCGACGAGGTCGACGCGCTCGGACCAGCCCGCCGCGGCCGCCGCCACCTCGGCGCTGCCGAGCAGGTCGAGCAGGACGGGCCGGCCGGCGTGCAGCAGTGCGTGGACGCGGGTGGTGCCGTCCGGTGTCTTGAGGTCGGCGTCGGGGACCCGGCGGCCGGCCAGCAGGTGGCCGCCGTCGAGCGGGTAGCGGATGTCCAGCGCGGTGAGCAGGCCGCGCAGATACCGGTTGACGTCGTCGAACACCATGAGCGAGCCGAACACCTCGCGCAGCGCGTCCGTCTGTGCGCCGGGGCGGGCCAGGGCCGACTGCGCCCGGGTGTTGTGCAGCACGCGCTCCGCGACGGGGTGGCGTTCGGCGTGGTAGCTGTCCAGCAAACTCTGGGGCGCCTGGCCGCGCACCACCGAGGCGAGCTTCCAGCCGAGGTTGACCGCGTCCTGCACGCCCATGTTCAGCCCCTGCCCGCCGGCCGGGAAGTGGATGTGCGCCGCGTCGCCCGCGAGCAGCACCCGGCCCTGCCGGTAGCGGTCGGCCTGCCGGGCGGCGTCGTTGAACCGGGAGACCCACCGCGGGCTGTGCATGCCGTAGTCCGTGCCCGCCAGCCTGACCAGCGAGTCCCGCAGCTGCTCGAACGTCGGCGGGTCGTCGCGGTCCGCGACATGGTCGTACTCGGAGGTGATCACCCGGTACCAGCCCGGCTCGAAGGCGATCGCCGAGAAGTCGCCGCCCGCGCAGCGCCGCACCCAGATGTAGTCCTCGGGCAGATCGGGCAGTTCGACGTCGCCGATCAGCGCGGTCATCGTCGCCTCGGTGCCGGGGAAGCCGATGCCCGCCAGCTTACGCACCGTGCTGCGGCCGCCGTCGCAGCCCACGAGGTAGCGGGCGCGCAGCGTCACCGGTTCCGCCTCGGCCGTCCGCAGCTCGACCGTCACA
Organism: Streptomyces sp. NPDC059582; assembly: GCF_042735715.1. Classification (NCBI taxonomy): domain Bacteria; kingdom Bacillati; phylum Actinomycetota; class Actinomycetes; order Kitasatosporales; family Streptomycetaceae; genus Streptomyces; species Streptomyces sp. NPDC059582. Next base: position 33,021 of record NZ_JBHWCC010000032.1, on the reverse strand, counting down.
CCGGCCGCGTCCTGGCGCAGCCCGCTCACCTCCGACGACCTGCGCACCCGCACGCCGAGCTCGGCGGCGCGCTCCTCCAGCAGCCGCTCGATGGCGGACTGAAGGATCATCAGCGGGTAGGGGTGGCGGGACTCGAACTCGTCGAAGTCGACGTAGAGGCCGGAGAAATGGCCCACCGGCTGCAGTTCGCCGGCCGCCAGGAAACGGTCCAGGATTCCGCGCTGGTCCAGCACCTCCAGGGTCCGCGAGTGCATCCCGCCGGCCCGTGACTCGCCCGTGCGCCCGGCGAGCCGCTCGAGCACCACCACGTCGACGCCCGCCAGCCGCAGCTCGCAGGCGAGCATCAGCCCCGTCGGCCCGGCGCCCGCGATCACCACGTCCGCGTCGCTGCCCGTGTCCGCCACGTCGTTCCCCCTCATGCCGCTGCGCCTCCCACGTCGTCACATCACCGCCACGTGCACGCTCACGCAACGCGGATCGGCCGGTCAACCGGCGCCGGCGCCAGGACGAAGGGCAGGCCGCAGGCGCGGTCGCCCTGTCCCGCCGGCGGGACGGTCCCACGGGGAGCGGATGGTCCGGGGGCGTCAGCATGCAGGCCGGCCGGCCCGCTCTCAACCCCACCGGCCGGCGCGCACCGCAGGGCACCGACACGGTGTGAGCGCACCCGTATTCACACGACACTCGATCCGGCCATTCACAGAATTTGTCTCGCCGGCGGGACAGCGCACAGGGCCGGTGGCCGTGATGGCGGTGACGGTCCCCAGGCAGGGCCGTGACGACGCGAGCAGGCACTCCCGGTCGGCGGAGGAAGGAAAGACTGGCAATGGAATCGTCGCCGCAGGTCCACCAGCGAGGTGGGCACACACAGGCAGCACAACCGCAATCGGCGCCCTCGGGCGCGCCGCAGTCGCTGGTGCGGGACATCGCGCAGCTGTGGGCGGAACACCTCAACTGCCCCGACGTCGGGGCGGACGACGACTTCTTCGCGCTCGGCGGGAATTCGCTGACCGGCATAAAGATCATCGACCGGGTGTCGCAGGAGTACGGCGTCACCTTGTCCGTGCGCGACTTCTACCTGGCGCAGACCCCGGCCCGCGTCGCCGAGCTGGTCGAGCAGGGGAGGGCACGGACGTGAGGCTGACGCCCGGTGCCGCGAGCGACGTCGACCTCGAGGGCCTCAACCTGTTCGACCTGGACCTCTACACCTGCGGCGATCCGCACCCGATCTGGGACGTGATGCGGGCCAAGGCGCCCCTGCACCACCAAGTCCTGCCCGACGGACGCGAGTTCTGGTCGGTGACCCGCTACGACGACGTCTGCCGCGTGCTCGGCGACCACCGCGAGTTCACCTCGGAGCGCGGCACGGTCGTCACCCACCTCGGCCAGGACGACGTCGCCGCGGGCAAGCTGCTGACGTCCACCGACCCGCCCCGGCACACCCAGGTCCGCCGGGCGATCGGCGCCAGACTCACCGCGCGGGCGGTGGCGCTGTGGGAGGACCGCACCCGGCAGGCGATCGTGCGCTTCCTCGAACCGGCCCTCGACGGCGCCCCCTTCGACCTGGCCGAGCAGGCGCTGCTGCTCCCGGCGATCATCACGGGCCCGCTGCTGGGCATCCCGGAACGGGACTGGGACGAACTCGTCCAGCTGACCGCGATGGTGACGGCCCCCTCCGACCCGCACTTCCAGCACGGCAGCGAAGCCGCGACGCTGGCCATCTCCCACCACGAACTGGTCACCTACGTCACCGAGTGGGTGAAACGGCGCCGGGCGGCCGGGGACGAGGACGGAAGCCTGCTCGACCACCTCATGAGCGTGCGCGCGGGAGACGCGCCGCTGAGCGACGAGGAGATCGCCCTCGACGGCTACAGCATCCTCCTGGGCGCCAACGTGACGACACCGCACACCGTCTCGGGCACGGTGCAGGCCCTCATCGAGCGGCCCGAGCAGTTCGAGAAGGCGCAGGCCGACCCGACCCTGATCCCGAACCTGGTCGAGGAAGGGCTGCGCTGGACCTCCGCCGCGTGCAACTTCATGCGCTACGCGGTCGACGACGTCCACATCGGCGGGGGCACCATCCCGGCCCGCGGGGCGGTCGTCGCGTGGATCGGATCGGCCAACCGCGACGCGTCCCAGTTCCCCGACCCGCACACCTTCGACATCACCCGCGCCAACGCCAAGCGCCAGGTCGCGTTCGGGTTCGGGCCGCACTTCTGCATCGGGGGACCGCTGGCCCGGATGACGCTGCGCGTCTTCTTCGAGGAACTGCTCCAGCGCTTCGGATCGATCGACCTCGCCGGCGAACCGCAGCACCTGCGCTCGTACTTCATCGCCGGGATGACCCACCTGCCCATCGTCGCCCAGAAACGGCACACGCCATGACCCCCGGCCCCGCCACCACCGTGTCGCCGTGGTTCGTCCGGCCGCCCTCCGACCACCCCGCCCGCCTGTTCTGCTTCCCCTTCTCCGGGTCCGGGGCCTCGGCCTTCAGCGCCTGGCCGGCCGTCCTGGGCGACGCCGAGGTCTGCCCGGTGCAGTTCCCCGGCCGCGAGAACCGGCTGGCCCATCCCCACTACGGCACCTACGAGAACCTCGCCGCCGCCCTGGCCGAACCCCTGGCGCCGCTGCTGGACCGGCCGTTCGCGTTCTTCGGGCACTGCGCGGGCGCGCTGCCCGCCTACGAGAGCGTGCTGCGGCTCGCCGCACTGGGCCTGCCCGGCCCCGCATGCCTCTTCGTGTCCGGCCAGCCGGCACCGCACGACGCCTCACGCGACCGGATGCTCACCATGACCAGGCCCGAACTGCGCGCCGAGGTCGAGTCGTTCGTGCGCGGCCGGGGGATCGAACCCCGCCCGGACATGGTCGATCTGGGCCTGACCGTGCTGCTGCGCGATCACGCCGCCGCGGGCGCCTACCGGCGGACGGAGCCGGCCGCGGTGCGCTGCCCCATCGTCGTCCTGCACTGGCGCGACGACCCCGACGTGAGCCTCGACGAGCTGCAGGGGTGGCGCCGGTACGCGGACTCGGTCGAGTTCCGGGTGCTCGAGGGCGGCCACTACGACTTCATGGACGCGCCGGACGACCTGCGCAAGGTGCTGACCTGCTGGCGGTGACAGCGGCGCAGCCCGCACGAGCCGTACGCCGAGGGAAGGAATTCTTATGAGTGGCGCAGCCACCGGTATCGCCGTCATCGGGATGTCGTGCCGTTTCCCCGGTGTGGACGGCCTGGGCGAGTTCTGGCGCCTGCTGCACGACGGGCGGTCGACCGTGGCCACGTTCCCCGCGCAGCGGGCGGCCGACGCGCACTACATGTCCCACCCGGACGCCGCGACCCTGGACGCGGGCTCGTTCTTCGACTGCGTCGACGGGTTCGACGCGGAGTTCTTCGCCACCGGCGCGGCGGAGGCGGCCGCCATGGACCCCGTGCAGCGGCTGGGCCTGGAGCTCGCCTGGGAGGCCGTCGAGGACGCGCGTGTCCCGGCGTCCGCGCTCGCGGGCCGCGAGATCGATGTCGTGGTCGGCGCCGCGCCCTCCGGGTACGAGCTGCTGCGCAAGCTGTCCGGCAGCGACCAGGACGACCACTACACGGCGCTCGGCTCGTCCGGCGCGCTGATCGCGAACCGGATCTCGAGCCTGTTCGACGTGCGCGGCATGAGCTTTTGCGCGGACTCGGGCCAGTCCTCCTCGCTCGTGGCGCTGGCGCTGGCGTGCGACCGCATCCGCGGCGGCGCGGTCGACATGGCGCTCGCCGGCGGCGTGCACCTGATCGTCGATCCGGAAGCCGGGGCGGGCCTGGCGAATCTGGGCGCCCTCTCGCCCGACGGCCGCTGCTTCACCTTCGACGAACGGGCCAGCGGGTTCGCCCGCGGCGAGGGCGGCGCGTTCGTCCTGCTGAAGCGGCTCGACCTCGCCGTCGCCGACGGCGATCACATCTACGCGGTGGTCCGCGGCTGGGGCGTCGGCAGCGGCGGAGCGTCCACCCGGATGCCGGATCCCAGCCCCGGCGGGCAGGCGGCGGCCGTGCTGGCCGCGCTGCGGAGCGCGGCTGTCGCGTTCGACGGCGTCGACTACGTCGAGGCCCACGGCACCGGCACCCGCCTGGGCGACCCGGCCGAGACGGCCGGTCTGCGCGAGGTGTTCCGGGAGACCGGCCGCAGCCGCCCCCTGGTGATCGGCTCGGTGAAGACGAACATCGGGCACCTGGAGCCGGCCGCGGGAATCGCCGGCTTCGTCAAGGCGGCGCTGTGCGTGGAGCACGCCCGGCTGGTGCCGAGCCTGAACTTCCGCTCGCCCAACCCCGCCATCCCCGACTTCCAGCGGGACTTCGAGGTCCTGCACGCGGTTCGGCCCTGGCCCGGCGCACCCGGCCGGCCCCGGCGGGCGGGGGTGTCGGCGTTCGGCATGGGCGGCACCCACGCGCACGTGATCCTCGAACAGGCCCCCGAGCAGCGCCCCGCGCCCCGCGCCGCGGACGAGGACGTGACCCGCGCGGGCGAGCCGGCGGTGCTGCCGTGGGTGCTGTCGGCGCGCACGGAGCCGGCCCTGCGCGAACAGGCGGCCCGGCTGCGGGATCTCGTGGCCGCGGACGCGTCACTGCCGGCGGCCGACGTCGGGCACTCGCTGGTGTCCACGCGGTCGCTGTTCGCGCACCGGGCGGTGGTGCTCAGCGGTGACCGCGAGGAGGCGCTGGCCGGCCTCGGCCTGCTCGCCGCGGGCGGCGACGCGGCCCGCGCGGTGCGCGGCGTGGCCACGGCGGCGGCCGGTCCCGTCGTGTTCGTCTTCCCCGGCCAGGGATCGCAGTGGCCGGGCATGGGCCGGCAGCTGTACGCGCAGTCGGAGGTCTTCGCCCGCTCGATCGACGCGTGCGCGCGGGCGCTGGCGCCGTGGGTGGACTGGTCCTTGGCGGACGTGGTGTGCGGCGCGGAGTCGGCCGCCTCGCTGGAGCGGGTGGACGTCGTCCAGCCGGCGCTGTTCGCGATGATGGTGTCGCTGGCGCAGGTGTGGCGCTCGCTGGGAGTGGTCCCCGAGGCCGTGGTGGGGCACTCGCAGGGCGAGATCGCCGCGGCCTGCGTGTCGGGCGCCCTCTCGCTGCAGGACGCGGCCCGCGTGGTCGCCCTGCGCAGCCGGGCGCTGACCGGCCTGGCAGGCCTGGGCGGGATGAGCGCGGTGGCCGCGCCCCCCGGATGGGTCCGCGACAGGCTGGAGCGGTGGGCCGGGCGGCTGTCGACCGCCGCGGTCAACGGCCCGGCGTCGGTGGTGATCTCCGGGGACGACGAGGCGCTGGAGCAGTTCGCCGCGATGGCGGCCGCCGACGGCGTGCGGGTACGGCGGGTCAACGTGGACTACGCGTCCCACTCCCACCACGTCGAACGCATCCGGGAACGGCTGCTCGCGGACACCGCGGCCCTCTCGCCGCGGGAATCGGCGGTGACGTTCCACTCCACGGTCACCGGCGCACCGCTCGACACCCGCGTCCTGGACGGCTCGTACTGGTACGACAACCTGCGCTCGATGGTGCGTTTCGGCGACGTCGTCGAGGACCTGATGCGTACGCGCGGCGGCGTGTTCGTGGAAGTCAGCCCGCACCCCGTGCTCCAGGTGGCGATGGAGGAGGCCGCCGACGCGACGGCCACCCCGCCGCTGGTGGCCGGCACCCTGCACAAGCACGACGGGAGCGCGGCCAGGGTCCTTGCCTCGCTGGCCGAACTGCACGTGCGGGGCGTGCCGGTGACCTGGGAGGCGGCCTTCGCCGGCCACCGGCCGCGCCGGATCGGCCTGCCGACCTACGCGTTCCAGCGGCAGCGGTACTGGCTGAGCGCACCCGACGACACCGCTACCGGCACCGGCACGGCTGCGGGCCCTGCCGGGCGGGCGGGCGCACCGGGCGCGAGCGCCACGGCGGCGGACCTGGCCTCGCCGTCGGCGGTCCTGACGCTCGTGTGCGCCCAGACGGCGGCGCTGCTCAGCGTCAAGGACGCGGCCGTGACGGCCGCCGCCCTCACGGCACGGTCGGCCGAGACCTTCAAGGACCTGGGCTTCGACTCGTCGATGGCGGTGGGCCTGCGCAACCGGCTCACCGCGGCGGCCGGCGTGCGGCTGTCGGCGACCGTCGCGTTCACCTACCCCACGCCGCAGGCGCTCGCCCGCCACCTCTTGTCCCTGCTGCGGCCGCAGACGCCGCCCGCGGCCGCGGAGACGGCGCGGGAATCCAGTGCGGAAAGCCGCAGTGATGACGATCTGTACGCATTGATCGACCGCGGATACGTGTAGCAACACCGTTCGTCCAAGCAATCGTTGGGGGAGGCCCTGGTGGAGGATGTCGACAAGCTCCGCTCCTACTTGCGACGCGCCGTCGGCGATGCGCAGGAGCTGCGTGAGCGGGTGCGCGAGCTGGAGGAGTCCGCTCGCGAACCCATCGCGGTCGTGGGAGTGGGGTGTCGCTTCCCGGGTGGGGTGAGCTCCCCCGAAGGGCTGTGGGGAGTCGTGTCCGAGGGCGTGGACGCGATGGGCGACTTCCCGCAGGACCGCGGGTGGGACGTGGAGGCGCTGTACGACCCGGATCCCGAGGCGCACGGCCGGACGTACACACGCTCGGGCGGGTTCCTGAGCGACCTCGCGGAGTTCGACGCGCCGTTCTTCGGCATCAGCCCGCGTGAGGCGCTGGCGATGGATCCGCAGCAGCGGCTGATGCTGGAGACGTCGTGGGAGGCGCTGGAGCGGGCGGGCATCGACCCGGCCGGGCTGCGGGGTTCGGCGACCGGGGTGTTCACCGGGCTCTACGCCGTCGACTACGGCCCGCGGATGGGCGGCGGGGCAGCCGGCGACGTGGAGGGCTTCGCGATCGCGGGCACGTACACCAGCGTGGCCTCGGGCCGGGTGGCGTACGTGCTGGGACTTGAGGGCCCGGCCGTCTCGACCGACACCGCGTGCTCGTCGTCGCTGGTCGCCGTCCACCAGGCCGTACGGTCCCTGCGCTCGGGGGAGTGCACGCTGGCGCTGGCCGGCGGGGTCTCGACGCTGCCGACTCCGGGGATGTTCGTGGAACTCGCCCGCCAGCGGGGCCTGTCGGCGGACGGCCGCTGCAAGGCGTTCGCCGACGCGGCCGACGGCACCGGCTTCTCCGAGGGCGCGGGCGTGCTGGTCCTGGAGCGGCTCTCGGACGCGCGGCGCAACAGGCGCCGGATCTGGGCGGTGATCCGCGGCTCGGCGATCAACCAGGACGGCGCCTCCAACGGGCTGACCGCGCCGAACGAACTGGCACAGCAGCGGGTCATCCGGGCGGCCCTGGCCGATGCCGGGCTGTCGGCCGGCGAGGTCGACGCGGTCGAGGCGCACGGCACCGGCACGACGCTCGGCGATCCCATGGAGGCGCAGGCGCTGCTGGCCACCTACGGACAAGGCCGCGACCCCGGCAGCCCGCTGTGGCTGGGATCGCTGAAGTCGAACATCGGCCACACGCAGGCGGCAGCGGGCGCCGGCGGCATGATCAAGATGATCATGGCGATGCGGCACGGCGTGCTGCCCCGGACGCTGCACGTGGACCGCCCGTCGACGCACGTGGACTGGTCGGCGGGGTCGGTGGAGCTGCTGACCGAGGCCAGGCAGTGGACCAGCGCACCGGGACGGCCCCGTCGGGCCGGCGTGTCGTCCTTCGGCATCAGCGGCACGAACGCGCACCTCATCCTCGAGCAGGCCCCCGAGACCACCGAGCCCGCCCCCGGGACCCCGCAGCCGGCCCCCGAGACCACCGAGCCCGCCCCCGGGACCCCGCAGCCGGCCCCCGAGAGCACCGAGCCGGCCCCCGAGACCCTTGAGCAGGCCCCCGAGGGGGCGAAGACCCCGGCTCGTGCGGCCGCGGCATCCGCCACCGGGGCGGTGGTGCCGTGGGTGCTGTCGGCGCGCTCCGCGCAGGCGCTGCGCGAACAGGCGCAGCGGCTGCTGGACAGGGTGGCCGCGGACGCGGACCTGCCGGTCGCGGACGTGGGGCACGCGCTGCTGACGACCCGCTCGCTGTTCGAGCACCGCCAGGTGGTGCTCGGCGCCGGCCGGGACGAACTGCTCGCCGGGCTGGCCGCCGTCGCCGACGGCGGGGACGGCGGCCAGCCCGGTGTGGTGTCCGGCGTCGCGAAGCCGGCGGGCAGGACGGTGTTCGTGTTCCCGGGCCAGGGCTCGCAGTGGGCCGCGATGGGGCGCGAACTGTGGGAGTCCTCCCCGGTGTTCGCCGAGCAGCTGCGCGCCTGCGCGCGGGCGCTGGAACCGTGGGTGTCCTGGTCGTTGATCGACACCGTGTGCGCAGGGCCGCGCGCGGCGGACCTCGACGAGGTGGACGTCGTCCAGCCCGTGCTGTTCGCGGTGATGGTGTCGCTGGCGCAGGTGTGGCGCTCGCTCGGGGTGACACCGGACGTGGTGATCGGCCACTCCCAGGGCGAGATCGCCGCGGCCTGCGTCGCCGGCGTCCTGACCCTGGAGGACGCGGCCAAGATCGTCGCCCTGCGCTCCCGGCTGCTCGCCACCATCGCCGGACAGGGCAGCATGGCCGGCATCCTGTGGCCCGCGCACCGGGTGCGGGAGCTGCTGGGACGGTGGGAGTCGCGGGTCGGGATCGCCGCGGTCAACGGACCGAACTCCACGACCGTCTCGGGTGAGACCGAGGCGGTCAGGGAACTGGTCGCGGCCTGCACGGCCGAGGGCGCCCGCGCGAAGCTGATCGCGTCGAGCGTGCCCGGACACTCACCGCTGATGGACCGCTTCGCGCACCGCCTCACGGACGAACTGGGCCCGATCACCCCCGCACCCTCACCGGTGGCGATCTGCTCGACGGTGACCGGCGAGCTGATCGACCCCGCGCGGCTGGACGCGGCCTACTGGTTCCGCAACCTGCGCGAACCGGTCCAGTTCGAAGCCGCCATGCGGCACATCGTCGAACAGGAGCCGGGCGCCGCGGTCATCGAGATCAGCCCGCACCCGCTGCTCGTGATGAACATCCAGGAGATGCTCGACACCACCCCCGCCGCCACCGGGTTCGCGGTGGGGACGCTGCGCCGCGGCGAGGGCGGCCTCGCGCGGCTGTACCGGTCGGCGGCCGAGGCGTTCGTGGCGGGCGTCGCGGTGTCGTGGCAGGCGGCGCTGCCGGGCGGGGACGGCCGCTGGGTGGAGCTGCCCACGTACGCCTTCCAGCGGCAGCGCTACTGGCTGAACACCCCCGAGGAGTCCACCACCGCGAGCACGTCGGACCACCCGCTGCTCGATGCCGTCATCGATGTGCCCGACGACGGCGGGCACGCCTCGGTGGTGGGCAGCGGGCGCCTGTCGCTGGAGCGGTATCCGTGGCTCGCCGACCATGTGGTCCACGGCGCCGTCCTGGTGCCGCCCACGGCGGTGGCGGAGCTGGCGGTGTGGGCGGCGCGCAGGGCGGGGTGCGACGTCGTCGACGAACTCACCCTGCAGACACCGCTGGTGCTGTCCCGGACGGGCGAGCGGGAGATCCGCGTCGTCCTCGACGGCAAGCGGGTGATCAGCGTGTACTCACGCGCTGAGGGCGAACCCGGCTGGACGCGCAACGCCGTCGGCGTCGCCGGGCCGGACACCGGCGCACCCCCCGCGCCGGACGACCTCCTCGCGTGGCCTCCCGCGGGCGCCGTCAGTGTGCCCTTCGCGGACGAGTACACCAGGCTGTCCGCCCTCGGCGTCGGCCACGGGCCCCGGCTGCGCGCGCTGAAGGAGGTGTGGCGCCGCGGCGACGTCCTGTTCGCCGAGGTGCAGCTGCCGGCGGCCGACAGCGCGGAGGCGGGCCGGTTCGTGGTCCACCCGGCGCTGCTGCAGGCCGCGCTGGCCGCGATCGGCCTGGGGAACTTCGTCGACAACTCCCGGCCCGAAGGCTGGCTGCCGTCGCGCTGCACGGGCATCCGCATGACCTTTGCCGCGGCGGGCGTGCTGCGGGTGCGTCTGGCGCCCGCGGGAGACGACACCCTGTCGCTGGCCCTCGCGGACCAGCACGGAACACCGCTCGGCAATATCGCCTCGCTGAGCCTGCGGCCCGCGGACGCCGGGCAGCTGGCCGAGCTGAGCTTCGACCACCAGGACGCCCTGTTCCAGGTCGACTGGGCACCCCTTCCGGCCCCGCCCGGACAGGCCGCCGGCCACTACGCCGTGCTGGCAGCGCCCGGCACGGACACCGCAGCCCCCGGGCCGGGCGGCACGGTCTTCGCGGGCCTGGAGGAACTCGCCGCGTCCGGCGCGCAGATACCCCCTGTCGTCATCGCCGCCGTCGAGCGGGCGGCCGCGCACGGCGACGACACACCCGCCGCCGCCGAGCACCACCTGCACCGGGTGCTGCGCTGGACACAGGACTGGCTGCGCGGTCAGCGGTTCGCCGACTCGCGCCTGGTCGTCGTGACGCGGGAGGCCATCCGCGACGAACACGTCTCTTGCCCCGACCCCGCGGCGGCCGCGATCTGGGGATTCCTGCGCACCGCGCAGACGGAGAACCCGGGCCGCTTCACCCTCGTCGACACCGACGGCCGGCCCGATTCGTGGGCCCGCGTCCCGACGGCCGCCGCGAGCGCGGAACCCCAGCTCAAGATCCGGGCCGGCACCGTGACCACACCACAACTGGCCCCCGCCCGCGCCGCGTCGGCCCGTCCAGGGACCCTCGGCCGGACGCAGGACGCTCCCGCTCTCGGCTCCGGGACGGTACTGATCACAGGAGGCACCAGCGGCCTGGGAGCGATGCTGGCCCGCCACCTCGTCCAGCGGCACGGGGTGCGCCGGCTGGTGCTGACCAGCAGGCGCGGAGCGGCGGCTCCGGCGGCCGCGGCACTGCGCGCGGAACTGACCGGGGCGGGAGCCCGGGCCGAGGTCGTGGCCTGCGATGTCACCAGCCGCGAGTCCGTCGCCGAACTGATCGCCGCCATGCCGTCCGAACACCCGCTGACGGCCGTGATCCACTGCGCGGCCGTCCTCGACGACGGCGTCGTCGAGGCCCTGACCGAGGACCGCGTCGACGCGGTCCTCGCACCGAAGACACGCGGCGCCTGGCACCTGCACGAGCTGACCCGGCACCTGGACCTGTCCGCGTTCGTGCTGTTCTCCTCGATCGCGGGCGTGCTGGGGACGGCGGGACAGGCCAACTACGCGGCCGCCAACGCCTTCCTCGACGCACTCGCCCAGGCCCGCCGGGCCGAGGGACTGCCCGCCACCTCACTGTGCTGGGGCTTTTGGGCCGAACGCAGCGAGATGGCCGCCGACATCGGCGACGCGGACGTCGTACGCCTGCAACGCCAGGGCGTACTGCCGCTGTCGACGCAGGAAGGACTCGCCCTCTTCGACACGGCGCTCACACTGGACGCGCCGGTCCTGGTGCCCGCACGGCTGAACCTCCCGGCACCCGGCGCTGCGCACACCGGCGGCACAGGCGCGCCGCTCCTGCGCGCCCTGACCGGCACACCCGCCGGGCCCGGCGGCGCGGCGAGCGCGGAGCCCGCCGACCTCGCGCAGCAGGTGAGGTCGCTGCCGCCGGCCGACGCGCAGGCACTGCTGCTCGACGCCGTCCGGACGCAGACCGCGCTCGTCCTCGGCCACGCCGACACCGCCAGGATCGGTCCCGCCGCGGCCTTCAAGGAACTGGGGATCGATTCCCTCACCGCGCTGGAACTGCGCAACAAACTGGCCGCGGTGACCGGCCTGAAACTGCCCGCCACGCTCGTGTTCGACCACCCCAGTCCCAGCGCCCTCGCGCAGTTCCTGAACGCGGGCATCACCCCCGCCACCGGCAGCGGCCCGCCGTCCCCGGCCGATCACCTGGCCCGGGAGATCGAAGGACTGGGCGCCCGGCTGGAGGAGGCGTTCCCCGAACTCGCCGCGGACGACCAGGCCACCCTGTCCGCTCTGCTCGGCGACCTGCAGGGCCGCGTCCGTTCACTGGCGAGTGCCGGAGCACCGTCCGGCATCGTCGACCAGATCAGTTCCGCCTCGGCTGGAGAGCTTCTCTCGCTGCTGGACCAAGAGCTCGGCTAGGGGAGAGCGATGACAAACGACAAGAACGCCGAAGTTCTCGACTACCTGAAGCGGACATCGATCGAGCTGATCGAGACCCGCCGGCGCCTGAAGGAGCTGACGGACGCCGCGAGCGAGCCCATCGCGGTGGTGGGCATCGCCTGCCGCTTCCCGGGCGGTGCCGTCTCCCCGGAAGCGCTGTGGGATCTGGTGGCGGCGGGCGCGGACGTCGTGTCCGACTTCCCCCAGGACCGCAACTGGGACCTGGAGAGCCTCTACGACCCGGATCCGGACCGGCCCGGCACCTGCTCCACCCGCTCGGGCGGCTTCCTCGACGACGCGGGCGACTTCGACGCCGACTTCTTCGGGATCAACCCGCGCGAGGCGCTGGCCGCCGACCCGCAGCAGCGGCTGCTGCTCGAGACGTCGTGGGAGTCGCTGGAGCGCGCCGGCATCGACCCGCAGACCCTGCGCGGCAGCGACACCGGCGTCTTCGCCGGCCTCGCCTACTTCGGCTACGGCAACCACTTCGTCACCCCCGAGACCATCTCGGGCTACGCGCAGACCGGTTCCCTGCTGAGCGTCGCGTCCGGCCGGGTCGCCTACGCGCTGGGACTCGAGGGCCCGGCCGTCTCGACCGACACCGCGTGCTCCTCGTCGCTGGTGGCGGTGCACCAGGCGGTGCAGTCGCTGCGCCAGGGCGAATGCGGCCTCGCCCTGGCCGGCGGCGTCACCGTGGTGGCGACCCCGCAGGTGTTCCGGGAGATGTCGCGCCAGCGGGGCCTGGCGGCGGACGGCCGCTGCAAGGCGTTCGCCGACGCGGCCGACGGCACCGGCTTCTCCGAGGGCGTCGGCGTGCTGGTCCTGGAACGGCTCTCCGACGCGCGGCGCAACGGGCGCCGGATCTGGGCGGTGATCCGCGGCTCCGCGATCAACCAGGACGGCGCCTCCAACGGGCTGACCGCGCCCAACGGACCGGCCCAGCAGCGCGTGATCCGCGCCGCGCTGGCCAACGCCCACGTGCAGGCGAGCGAAGTGGACCTGGTGGAGGCGCACGGCACCGGCACGACACTGGGCGACCCCATCGAGGCACAGGCACTGCTGGCCACCTACGGACAAGGCCGCGACCCCGGCAGCCCGCTGTGGCTGGGATCGCTGAAGTCGAACATCGGCCACACCCAGGCCGCCGCCGGCGTCGGCGGCATCATCAAGACGATCATGGCGATACGGCACGGGCTGATGCCCCGGACCCTGCACGTGGACCGCCCCTCGACCCACGTGGACTGGACGGCCGGCGCGGTCGAGCTGCTCACCGAGGCCAAGCCGTGGCCGAGCGCACCCGGACGCCCGCGGCGGGCCGGCGTGTCCAGCTTCGGCGCCAGCGGCACCAACGCCCACCTCATCCTCGAACAGGCACCCGACGACGAGACGGCACCAGAAGACGGGACGCCCCCCGACGACGAGACGGCCCCCGCCACAGCCGCCCAGCTGCCCGGCGGATGGGTGCCCTGGACCGTGTCGGCACGCTCGGAGCAGGCACTGCGGGCACAAGCAGCCAAGCTGCGCGAGGCCGCTGCCGCCGACCCGGGCCTGGACCTCGCCGCGGCCGGCTGGTCGCTGGCCTGCGGCCGGACACGGTTCGAGCACCGCGCGGTCGTCCTGGGCCGCGACCGCGACGAACTGCTGGGCGGCCTGGCGTCACTGAGCGAGGACACGGAATCCGCCGCGGTGGTACGCGGCACGACCGGGGAACTCGGCGGCTGCGTCTTCATGTTCCCCGGACAGGGCTCGCCGTGGGCCGGCGTGGCCGGCCGGCTGTACGACACCTTCCCCGCCTTCGCGCACAGCCTGGACGAGATCTGCGCCCACTTCGACACCCACCTCCCCTTCGCCCTCAAGCCCCTGCTCCTGGCCGACGACCCCGCCGGGCGCGAGCGCACGGACATCGCGCAGCCGGCGCTGTTCACCCTCCAGGTCAGCCTGTACCGGCTCCTGGCACGCTACGGTCCGCGGCCCACCCACCTGATCGGCCACTCGGTCGGCGAGATCGCCGCCGCCCACGTGTCCGGAGTCCTCGGCCTGGACGCCGCGACCAGACTCGTCGCCGCCCGCGGACGGATCATGCAGACGGTCCGCGAGCGCGGCGCCATGCTGGCGGTACGCGCCTCGGAAGCCGACGTGAGCGCCCTGCTCACCCCGCAGGACCGGATCGGCATCGCCGCCGTCAACGGCCCGCAGTCCGTGGTGGTCTCGGGCCTGCGCGAGACGGTCCACGCCCTGCGCGAACAACTTGTCGCCGACGGCAGGTCGGCGAAACTCCTCGCGGTCGACCACGCGTTCCACTCCCCGCTCATGGACCCGGTCCTGGACGAGTTCGCGGCAGCGCTCGGCGAGCCGCCCGCGGGCGAGATGACGATCCCGATCATCTCGACCCGGCTGGGCCGCGAGGCCACACTCCAGGAACTGACGTCCGCCGCGCACTGGGTGCGCCACGTCCGCGAACCCGTCCGCTTCTACGACGCGGTCGAGTGCGCCCGCAGGCAGGGTGCGGGCGTCTTCCTCGAAGTCGGGCCGGGATCGACCCTCGCGAGCATCACCCAGGAGGCCTTCGCCGGCGAGGGCGTGCACGACGCGGTGGTCCTCTCGGCGTCACGGCGCGACCGCGAAGGAGCGCAGGCACTGCTCGGCGCGCTCGCCCACCTGCACGTGCGGGGCCAGTTCGTGGACTGGGAGGCCCTGTTCGGGACGCGCGAGCGGGTGGACCTGCCGACGTACGCCTTCCAGCGGCAGCGGTACTGGCTGGACTTCCTGGCCGCGATGCAGTCGGCGGACCTCTCCGGCGCCGGCCTGTCGGCCCCGCGGCACCCGCTGCTGGGCGCCGTGGTGGAGCACCCCGGCACCGACGAGGTGATGTTCAGCGGCCTGTGGTCGCTGCGCAGCCACGACTGGCTCGCCGACCACGCCGTGTTCGGCGCGGCCGTCGTACCGGCGACGGCCTACCTGGACCTCGCGCTGTCGGTGGGCGAGCACGTCGGGTGCGCCGCGCTCGAGGAACTCTCCCTGGAAATCCCCCTGATCCTGCCCGACACGGGCGACGTGCAGATACGGGTCGTCGCCGGCGCGCCCGACGAGAGGGGGCGCCGCTGCCTGGACGTGTACGCGCGTCCCGGCGAGGACGGCCGGAGCGCGGGCGGCTGGATCCGTCACGCGCGGGGCACCCTGTCCCCGAGCCCCCCGCAGCCGGCCGCAAGGGAGCAGGACGCCCGCCCGCTCGCCGTGTGGCCCCCGGCCGGGGCCACACCCGTCGGCATCGACGGCCTGTACGACCTGCTCGCGGACGGCGGCTTCGACTACGGGCCGGCCTTTCGCGGCCTGCGCGAAGTGTGGCAGCACGGCGACGACCTCTTCGCCCTCGCCACCTTGCCGCAGAGCGCCGAAGACCCGGCCGGCCACTTCGCCCTGCATCCGGCACTGATCGACACCGTGCTGCACGCGGTGGTGGCCGGCGGCGTCATCAACGTGACGGGCGAGCAGGGCTGGATGCCCTTCTCCTGGTCCGGCGTGCACCTGAGCGGCGCGTGCGGCCCGACCGTGAAGGTCCGACTGACCCCGTCCGGCGACGGCGTCGTGTCCGTGGCGATCGCCGACGAACACGGCCGCGCCATCGCGCACATCGAGGCGCTGACGTTCCGCCCGGCGAGCGCCGAACAGGTCCGCTCCGCGGGCGGCCGGGAACAGTCGCTGTACGAACTGCACTGGCGGCCCCCGCAGGACGGCGAGCCGGACGCCGCCCGCGGGCGGTGGGGCGTCCTCGGCGCGCGGCACGGCCTGGCCGCCCGGCTGTGCGACGCGGCCCAGGAGAGCGTCGAGTGCTACCCCGCCCTGGACGACGTCCTCGCGCAGGAAGCACCCCGGTACCTCGTCCTGTGCCCGGACGACATCACCGCCGCCGGTTCCGGCCTGCTCGCCGCCGTCGGCGACGCGGACCGGCACGTACTGGACCGGGTGCAGCGCTTCCTCGCCGAGGAAGCGCTCGCCGAATCCACCCTGGTGGTGCTCACCCGCCTGGCCCTCGACACCGGCACGGGGGAGAGCGTCGACAGCCTGCCCGGCGCGTCCGTGTGGGGCCTGATCCGGTCCGCGCAGACGGAACACCCCGGCAGGTTCCGGCTGGTGGACATCGACGACGAGGACACCTCCTGGGCGCGCCTTGCGCAGGCGCTGGCCACCGGTGAGGACCAACTGGCCCTGCGCGCCGGCGCCTTCCTCGTCCCGCGCCTGACGCCGGCCTCACCGGCGCAGCACCGGATCGAGCCCCCGGCGGCGCCCGGCCCCCACCGGCTGGGCATCTTGACCAGGGGAACGCTGGAGAACCTGACCTGGGTGCCGTGCCCGGAGGCGGAAGCGCCCCTGACCAGCGGGCAGGTCCGCATCGCCGTCCAGGCCGCGGGGCTCAACTTCCGGGACGTCACGATCGCCCTGGGACTGATCGAGCGCACCGCCCTCGACGCCGGACTCGGCAGCGAGGGCGCCGGAGTCGTGCTGGAGACCGCCGACGACGTGACCCACCTGTCGCCGGGCGACCGGGTGAGCGGCATCTTCACCGGCGCCTTCGGCCGCGTGGCCGTGGCCGACCACCGCATGCTCACACCCGTCCCCGACGGCTGGAGCTACGCCGAGGCGGCGTCGGTGCCGAGCACCTTCCTCACCGCCTACTACGCGCTCTTCCACGTGCACAAGCTCCGCAAGGGGCAGCGGATCCTCATCCACGCCGCGGCAGGCGGCGTCGGGATGGCCGCCGTGCAACTCGCCCGGCACGCCGGCGCCGAGATCTACGCGACCGCGAGCCCGGCCAAGTGGCCCGCCCTGCGCGCGCTGGGACTGGACGACGCGCACCTGGCCTCCTCGCGCGATGTGGAGTTCGCCGGGAAGTTCCTGCATGCCACGGACGGCCGCGGTGTCGACGTCGTGCTGAACTCCCTCGCGCACACCTTCGTCGACGCCTCGCTGACGCTGCTGCCCCAGGGCGGAGCCTTCATCGAGATGGGCAAGACGGACATCCGCGATCCCCGCCAGGTGGCGGCCGACCACCCCGGCGTCGCCTACCAGGCCTTCGACCTCTACGAGGCGGGAGCGGACGCGATCCACGCCATGTCCGGGGCCGTCATGGAGCTGTTCGCCGACGGCCGGGTGCGGTTGAACCCGGTGTCCGTGCGCGACATCCGCGACGCGCGCACGGCGTTTCGCGAGATGAGCCAGGGCCGCCACATCGGCAAACTGGTCTTCGACGTCGGCGGCGGCTTCGGCGGCGGCACCGTGCTCGTCACCGGCGGCACCGGGGGAGTGGGCTCGCTCCTGGCACGCCACCTCGTCGCCGAACACGGCGTGCGCAGCCTGCTGCTGGCCGGCCGCCGCGGACCGGCGGCCGACGGGGTCGCCGAACTGGTCGCGGACCTGGAAGCCGCGGGCGCGGCGGTGCGGGTCGTGGCCTGCGACGTCGCCGACCGGGCGGCCCTGGCGGACCTGCTCGCCGACATGCCCGCCCGCTACCCGCTGACCGCGATCGTGCACGCGGCGGGCGTCCTGGCGGACGCCACCGTCGAGTCGCTCACCGCGCAAAGCCTCGAACAGGTGCTGCACGCCAAGGTCGGCGGCGCCGTCAACCTGCACGAGCTGACCCGGCAGCACACCCTGTCGGCGTTCATCCAGTTCTCCGCCCTCGCCGGCACGCTCGGCACCGCGGGACAGGCCAACTACGCCGCCGCCAACGCCTTCCTGGACGCCCTGGCGGCGCAGCGCGGCGCGGCCGGCCTGCCCGCCACCTCGCTGTGCTGGGGCTGGTGGGAGCAGAGCAGCGGCATGACCGAGGACCTCGACCGGGCCGACCTGTCCCGGCTGCGGCGCATGGGCGTCGCCGCGATGCCCACCGCCGAGGCCCTGGCCCTGTTCGACGCGGCGTGCGCGAGCGGCAAGCCGGTCCTCGTCCCGGCCCGGACGGACGCCACCACGCTGCGCACCACGGCCGCCGACGAACTGCCGCTGCTGCTGCGCGACCTCGCCGACGGCGCCCGCCCCCGCCGGGGCCGCGCGCACGCCACCCAGGCCACCGGCGCCGGCGGCCTGACCGCCAGGCTGGCCGCCCTGCCCGCCGACGAGGCGCAGGCCGCCGTCCTGGACTGGGTCCGCGACCAGGTCGCCATCGTGCTCGGACACCCCTCCGGCGCGCTCGTCGACGCCGACCAGGCGTTCACCCAGCTCGGATTCGACTCGCTGACCTCGGTCGAACTGTGCAACCGCCTGGCCTCCTCGACCGGACTGCGCCTGGCGACCACCCTCGTCTTCAGCTACCCCACACCACGCGAGCTCGGCGAACACCTCGCCGGGCTGCTGCGCCCGGCACCCACACCGGCCCCGGACAGCGGCCCGGACCAGGACGCGGAGATCCGGGACCTGCTGCGCACCGTCTCGGTCGACAGCCTGCGCAGCGCGGGCCTGCTGGAACAGGTCCTGGCCTGCGCCCGCCCGCCCCGGCCGGGCGGCGACCCGCAGACGGCGGACACGGACACCGGCGCCGACAGCGGCGCCGACAGCGGCGCGGACGAACTGTCGGACATGGACCTGGAAGCACTGGTCGACCTGGCTCTGGAAGAGAGGTGAGCGGCGTGACCAACTCCGCGGACGGCACGGCGGACGGCGCGCAGCGGGTCCAGCGGGCGCTGCGCACGCTGCTGGAGGAGCGCGACCGCCTGCGGCAGGAGAACGACGCCCTCAAAGCCGGCCGCGGCGAGCCGATCGCCGTGGTGGCCATGGCCTGCCGCTACCCGGGAGGCGTCTCGACGCCCGAGGAACTGTGGGACATGCTCCGCGACGGCCGGGACGTCATCGACGCGTTCCCGGCGGACCGCGGATGGCGGGACGTCTACGACCCGGATCCCGACACCCCCGGCAGCTCGTACGTGCGCCACGGCGGGTTCCTGACGGACGTGGCCGGCTTCGACGCGGACTTCTTCGGCATCAGCCCGCGTGAGGCGCTGGCGATCGATCCGCAGCAGCGGCTGCTGCTGGAGACGTCCTGGGAGGTCTTCGAACGGGCGGGCATCGTGCCCGCCACGGTGCGCGGCGCCGACGTCGGCGTGTTCACCGGGGTGAGCTCCACCGAGTACGGGTCGCGGTTCCTGCAAGGCGCCAAGAACGAGCTGGAGGGCTACCTGCTGCACGGCAGCACGCTCAGCGTCGCCTCCGGCCGGGTGGCCTACGAACTGGGCCTGACCGGCCCGGCGGTGTCGGTGGACACGGCGTGCTCGTCGTCGCTGGTCGCCCTGCACCTGGCGGTGCAGTCGCTGCGTGCGGGGGAGTCCTCGCTCGCGCTGGCGGGCGGCGCGCTGGTGATGTCGACGCCCGAGCTGTTCGTGGAGTTCTCCCGCCAGGGCGGCCTGGCGGCCGACGGCCGCTGCAAGTCCTTCGCGCAGGCGGCCGACGGCACCGGCTGGGCCGAAGGCGTGGGGGTGCTGCTTCTGGAGCGGCTGTCCGACGCCCGCCGAAGCGGCCACCCGGTGCTCGCCGTCCTGCGCGGCAGCGCGGTGAACCAGGACGGCGCCAGCAACGGACTGACCGCCCCCAACGGCCGCGCCCAGGAGAAGGTGATCCTGAAGGCGCTGGCGAACGCGGGCGTCTCGGCCGCCGAGGTGGACCTGGTCGAAGCCCACGGCACCGGCACCGTGCTGGGCGACCCCATCGAGGCAGGCGCCCTGCTGGCCACCTACGGCCGGGACCGGGCCGAGGGCCGGCCGCTGTGGCTGGGGTCCATGAAGTCGAACATCGGTCACGCCCAGGCCGCCGCCGGGGTCGCCGGCGTCATCAAGGCCGTGATGGCCATGCGCCACGGCTACCTGCCCAAGACCCTGCACGTGGACGCGCCCTCACCGCACGTGGACTGGTCCGCGGGCGGGGTCGAACTGCTGGCGCAGGGCCGTGAATGGCCCCGGACGCCCGGCCCGCGGCGGGCCGGGGTGTCGTCGTTCGGCGTCAGCGGCACCAACGCGCACGTCATCCTGGAAGAGCCGCCGCCCCAGGAGCAGACGGACCAGCCCGCCCCCGCCCCGGCCGCGGGCGGCCTGGTGCCATGGGTGGTGTCGGGCAAGAGCGCGACAGCCCTGCAACGGCAGGCGGCCAGACTGCGTGACTTCGCCGCCGCCCAGCCGGGCACGGACACGGCGGACATCGGCTGGTCGCTGGCCTGCGGCCGGACACGGTTCGAGCACCGCGCGGTCGTCCTGGGCCGCGACCGCGACGAACTGCTGGGCGGCCTGGCGTCGCTGAGCGAGGGCACCGAGTCCCCCGCGGTGATGCGGGGCACGGCCACAGCCCTCGGCGGCTGCGTCTTCATGTTCCCCGGCCAGGGCTCGCAGTGGGTCGGCATGGGACGGCAGCTGTACGCCGCCTTCCCGGTCTTCGCGCAGAGCCTGGAGGCGTGCGCGGCCGCCCTGGCCGAGTGGGTCGACTGGTCGCTGCTCGACGTGGTGCGCGGCGCCGAGGGGGCACCCACCCTGGAGCGGGTGGACGTGGTGCAGCCCGCACTGTTCTCGGTGATGGTGTCCCTGGCCGCCCTGTGGCGCTCCTGGGGTGTGCAGCCGGCCGCGGTGATCGGACACAGCCAGGGCGAGATAGCCGCCGCCTACGTGTGCGGTGCGCTGTCGCTGCGGGACGCCGCCAAGACCGTGGCACTGCGCAGCAAGGCCCTGGTGGACCTGATCGGCCACGGCGGGATGGCCTCGGTCGCGGAGTCCGCCGACGTCGTGACGCAGCGCCTGGCTCCGTGGAGCGAGCGGGTGAGCGTCGCCGTGGTCAACGGACCCCGCTCCGTGGTGGTCTCCGGGGAACCGGACGCACTCGACGAATTCGTCGAGAAGATGAAGGCCGACGGCGCCCAGGCCCGCAGAATATCCGTCGACTACGCCTCCCACTCCCACCAGGTGGCCCGGGTCCGCGACCAGGTCACCGGCGCACTGTCCGACGTCAGCCCCACCACGTCGGCGCTGCCCTTCTACTCCACCCTGTACGGCGAGATCATCGACACCGCGCGGCTGAACGCCGACTACTGGTACACCAACCTGCGCGAGAAGGTCCTCTTCGAACCGTCCGTGCGCCGGCTGGCCGACGACGGCTTCCGGGTGTTCATCGAGATGAGCCCGCACCCCGTGCTGACCGTCCCGGTCCAGGAGATCACCGAGGACGTGGACGGCGCGCTGGTCCTGTCGTCGGCGCGCCGCGACCGGGGCGAGGCGGAGGCCGTCCTCGGCTCGCTGGCCCAACTCCACGTCCAGGGCGGGACGGTGGACTGGGACGCCCTGTTCAGCACGCGCCGGCGGGTGGATCTGCCGACGTACGCCTTCCAGCGCCGGCCGTACTGGCTGCACTCCTCGCACACCGCGCCGGCCGCGCAGCTGCCCCCGGCCGAGCCGCCGGCCGGCGACGACCTCCTCGTCCCGCTGGCGGACCGGCTCGCCGCCCTGTCCGACGACGACGCGCAGGCCCTCGTGCTCGACCACGTCCTGCAGAAGGTCGCCGTCGTCCTCGGACACCCCTCCACCGCGTCCATCAACCCCGACCAGGGCTTCAAGGAGCTCGGATTCGACTCGCTGCTGTCGGTGGAGCTGAGCAAACGCCTGACCGCGTCGAGCGGACTGAAACTGAGGGCGAACCTGGTGCTGCGCCACCCCTCACCCAGACTGGTCGCCGCGCACATCACGTCCTCGATGGCCCCACACCGCCCGCGGTGATCCCACCGTCCCGGGCGCTTCGCCGCCCCCGGGAATGTCCCGCCGGCGGGACACCGCAAGCCCGACAACGCCCCTGTCCCGCCCGGCACCAAGCTGTCTTGACCGGCTGATCCACCGTCCGTGACGGTGGGGGCGATCTGCGAATTCCTCCGATTTCCGGACCTGTTCTTCGAGGGGTTGATCCGTGTGCGTTCGTTCGGCGCGTCGTCTGCGCATCAGGGACTGTGGCTGGCGGAGGAAGTCTCCGCCGACACGCTGAACCATGCGCTGACCATGTGGGATGTGGACGGTGAACTGGACGCGGCCGTCATGCGGTCCGCGTTCCTGCACGTCATGGGCGAAGCGGAAGTACTGCGCGTCACCTTCGCCGACGACGGCGGCGGACTGCGGCTGACCCCGCGCGAACTGGGCGACTGGCGGCCGTTCGTGTGGGACCTGAGCGCCGAGGCCGACCCCGAGCAGGCGGCCCGCGAAGCGCTCGCCGGCATGCTGCGCACACCGTTCGACCTGAAGCGGGACCTGCTGTTCCGCATGGGCGTGGTGAGACTCGCCCCCGCCCGCTCCCTCGTGGTGATCGCCTACCACCACCTCATCTCGGACGGGTTCGGCACCGGCGGCCTGCTCTCGCGCCGCCTCGCCGAGGTGTACACGGCACTCATGCGGGGCGAGCAGGCGGCGCAGCTGCCGCACCCGTGGGACGCCGAGTCCTTCGCGGCCGAGGCCACCCAGTACCAGGCCTCCGCGACGTTCACCGAGGACACCGCGTTCTGGCGCGACTACCTCGCCGACGCCCCCGCGCCCGCACGCATCCCGCGCATCGCCCTGACCGACTCGATGAGCGCCGCGCTCAGCGAACCGATGAACAGCGCCGACCGCTGGGGCGAACTGACCGAACCCATCGGCATGGTCAGCCGGACACTGAGCGTCCCCCGCGCCGAGGCCGACACCTGGACCGAGACCGCGAAGTCCATGGGCGTGTGGATGTCCACCCTGCTCACCGCGGCCGCGGCGGTCTTCCTCCGCCACCGCTGCGACCGCCCCGAGTTCCTCCTCTCGCTGGCCGTCGGCAACCGCGTCGGGGTGGCCAGCAGGACACCCGGCCTCGCGGTCAACGTGGTGCCGCTGCGCGTGGCCGTCCCGCTGAACGCGACCTTCACCGAGATCGCCGACACGATGGTCGACGAGACGTACGAGATCTTCGGCCACACCGCCTGCCACTACTCCGACATCCAGCGCGCGAGCGAAACCGTCCTGAGCGAGCGCGGCAGTTTCGGCGCCGTCATGAACGTCGTCGAGTTCGTGCAGCAGCTCCACTTCGCCGACAGCCCGGCGCGCTACCTCGGCGGGACGACCGGCGCCTTCGACGAACTGTCGATCGGCGTCTACACCGACGGCAGCGCCGACAGCGACCTGTTCATCCGGCTCGACGCCCCCGCCACCCTGTACTCCCGCGCCGAACTGCGCTTCATCGGCACCGAACTGATCGCGCACATCCGCGCCGTGGTGGCCGACAGCGCCCGGCCCGTCGGCGCGCTGGACGTCCTGAGCGCAGCCGACCGCGAACAGGTGCTGACAGCGCCGGACGACACCCGGGCACCCGTGCCGGGCCTGACGCTCGCCCAGCTGTTCACCCGCCAGGCGCAGCGCACCCCCGACGCCGTCGCCCTGGACTCCGGCGAGGCGACCCTCTCCTACCGGGAGCTGGACGAACGCTCCGCCCGCCTGGCCGGGGCGCTGCGCCGGCGGCACATCGGAGCCGAGACGGTCGTGGCGCTCGCGCTGCCCCGGTCGCCGGACCTGGCCGTCGCCCTGCTGGCAGTGGTCAAGGCCGGCGGAGCCTACCTGCTGCTCGACCCGGCCCTCGCGGCCCGGCAGATCAGCTCCCGCATCGGCGACAGCCCGGCGCGGGCACTGCTCACCGACGCCGCCACAGCCCACGCCCTCACCCACGACCTGGACATCCCGGTGACGGTGCTCGACGACCTCCACCCGGACACCACCGGCGACGATGACGCTGCACCGCAGGCCCCGTACCCGACGCAGCGGGACAGCCTGCTGGCCGTCATACACCGCCCCGCACCGGACGGTGACGGCAGCGCATTGGGCGTGACCCACCGCAACATGGAGCGGTTCGTCCTGGACCGCCACTGGCAGGAGCGCGGCCCCCACACCGTGCTGTGGCACACGCCGCCCACCGGCGACACGCTCGCCCTCGACATCTGGGCGCCGCTGCTGGGCGGCGGCCGGGTGGTCGTCGCTCCCGCGGGCGACCCGGACCTCGACACCCTGGCCCAGGCACGAGCGGCGCACGGCATCAGCGCGCTGTGGCTGCCCGCCGCCCGGTTCTCCGAGATCGCCGCACACCACCCCGAACGCCTCGCCGGGCTGCGCGAGGTGTGGACCGGCGGTGACCGCGTGCCCGCGGCCGCACTGCGACGGGTGCGGGAGGCCTGCCCCGAACTGACCGTCGTCCACGGCCACGGCCCGGCGGAAACCACCGCGTTCGCCGCCGCCCACCGCCTGGCCGCCGGCGAACCCGCGCACCCCACCGGCACGCTCGGCCGGCCGATGGACAACACCGCCCTGTACGTACTGGGCCCGGGACTCGCGCCGGTCCCCGCCGGCGTGACCGGAGAGCTCTACGTGGCCGGCCCCGGCGTGAGCCGCGGCTATCTGGGGCGGCCCGGACAGACCGCGCAGCGATTCGTGCCCTGCCCGTTCGGCCCGGCCGGCACGCTCATGTACCGCACCGCAGACCTGGTCCGCCGCGACAGCGACGGCCTGCTCACCTACGTGGGCCGCGCCGACACCCAGCTGGACGTCCGCGGTGTCCGGGTCGAGCCGGCCGAGGTCGAGGCGACACTCGCCGACCACCCCGACCTGGCGCAGACGGTGGTGACGGTCCGCCAGGACAGCACCGGGCAGCAGCGGCTGGCGGCCTACGTGGTCCCGGTGGCCGGCCGGCCCGTATCGGGTGAGGAACTGCGCCGGTTCGCCGCCGGCCGGCTGCCCGAGCCCATGGTGCCGCACGTGTTCACGATGCTGGAGCGCCTGCCGGTGACAGCCGACGGCAGGGTGGACCGGGCGGCACTGCCACAGCCCGCATTCGACGACGGAACGTACCGGGCACCGCGCAACGACACCGAGCGGATACTGGCCGCCGCGTTCGCCGACGTCCTGGAGCGCGAACGGGTCGGCATCGACGAGGACTTCTTCGACCTCGGCGGCAACTCGCTTCGCGCGATCAGGCTGGTCGGCCTGATCCGGGCGGAACTGAAGCAGGAGGTGTCCATCCGCGGCCTGTTCGCGGCACGCACCGTCACCGGCCTGTCGGACATGTGGAAGGACCTCGCCGCCCAGTCCAGCAGGCCGACGCTGCGCCGGCGGACCAGGGACGGCGCGGTCCTCTGACGCCGCCGGCCGCCCGCCGCACCCTGTACGGCGGGCGGCGGCGGCAGGCGGCAGAAGCCATCCGCTTCTCGGTCAGAGGGACACCGGGTCCGGTCCGGTCGGCAGCGGCCCTCGTCTGCACTCTCCATTGATCTGCCGTGCGACACGTCTCTTTCCCGTGGCCACTGCAGAGCGGGAAGGAAACCATGGATTCACTGACCGAAGCCCTGCTGGCCGGCGCCGGCCCGGACGAGATCGCAGCACACGACCTTCCGCCGGACTACGAGGCCGCGCATCTCCTCGCCTCGGACACCGGCATGTTCGACGGCATGCAGGACAAGGACGTCCGCAAGTCGCTGCACGTCGGACGGGTCCCGATGCCCGACCTCGCCCCCGACGAGGTGGTCGTCGCCGTCATGGCGAGCTCCATCAACTACAACACCGTCTGGTCGGCCACGTTCGAGCCGGTGCCCACGTTCGAGTTCCTCAAGCGCCACGCCCGCCAGGGCGGCTACGCCGCCCGGCACGACCTGCCGCATCAGGTGGTCGGATCGGACGCGGCCGGGATCGTCGTGCGGGTCGGGGCCGGCGTACGGCACTGGAAGACGGGCGACCACGTCGTCGCCAGCTGCGTCCAGGTCGACGAGCAGGAACCGGCGACCCACGCCGACGCCATGCTCGGCACCGGGCAGCGGATCTGGGGCTACGAGACGAACTTCGGCGGCCTCGCCCACTACGCGGTGCTCCGCGCCAGCCAGCTGCTGCCCAAACCGGCCCACCTCACCTGGGAGGAGTCGGCGGGTGTGCTGCTGACCGCGGCGACCTCCTACCGGATGCTGGTCGGCGCCAACGGCGCCCGCATCAAACAGGGCGACATCGTCCTCATCTGGGGCGCGACCGGCGGCCTGGGCGCGTTCGCGGTGCAGATGGTCAAGAACGCCGGCGGTATCGCCGTCGGCGTCGTCAGCTCCGCAACCAAAGCCCAGGCGCTGCGCCGGCTCGGCTGCGACGTGGTGATCGACCGCAACGAGATCGGCATGGGCACCGACGACGCGCTCACCCCCGAGCGGACCATCGAGCTGGGCAAGCGCCTCGGCCGGGAGATCCGCCGCCTGGTCGGCGAGGACCCGCACGTCGTGTTCGACTACGTCGGCCGGGCCACCTTCGGGATCTCGGTGTTCGTCGTCCGCAAGGGCGGAGCGGTCGTCACCTGCGGCTCCAGCACCGGCTACGACCACCATTTCGACAACCGCTACCTCTGGATGAACCTCAAGCGGATCCTCGGCAGTCACGCCGCCAACCTCCAGGAACAGGCCGAGTGCAACCGGCTGTTCCGCCTCGGACACCTTTCCCCCGTCCTGTCCCAGGTGTTCCCCCTCGACGACGTGGGCGAGGCCGCACGGCTCGTCCAGCTCAACCGGCACACCGGAAAAGTCGGCGTGCTCTGCCTCGCCCCCGAGGAAGGGCTCGGCGTCACCGATCCCGAACTGCGCGAAAAGATCGGCACGGCACGGCTCAACCCACTGCGCACGCCCGCCGCACCCGACTTCGCCGAGGTGACCTGACATGGCAACCGGCATACTCGCCACCGGCTCCTATCTTCCCAAGCACGAAGTCGGCAACGAGGAACTCGCCGAACGCGTCGGCGTCACCGCCGAGTGGATCGAACGCAAGACACAGATCCGCTCCCGGCGCTACGCGGCCCCCCACGAGGCGACCTCCGACCTGGCCGTCAAAGCCGCCGAACGCGCCCTGGCCCAGGCGGAACTGACCGCCCAGCAGATCGACTACCTCATCGTCTCCACCTCCACCGGCGACTTCCCGCAGCCCCCCACCTCCTACCTCGTCCAGCACGCGCTGGGCGCCTACGGCGCCGCCTGCTTCGACATCAACGTCGTGTGCAGCGGCTTCGTCTACGCACTGTCACTCGCCCACAGCCTGGTGGCCCTGCGGCCCGACGCCCGCGCACTGGTGATCGGCGCCGACGTCTACTCACGGATCCTGGACTTCACCGACCGCAAAACAGCGATCCTCTTCGCCGACGGCGCCGGCGCCGCGATCGTCGCGGCACTGCCGGAGCCGTACGGAATCATCGCCAGCGACCTCTCCAGCCGCGGCGACGCACACCACCTGATCCGCGTCGAGGCCGGCGGCAGCCGCACCCCCGCCTCGGCGGCGACCCTCGCCGAAGGCGGCCACTTCTTCCGGATGGACGGCCGCGCAGTACGCGACTTCGTCACCGAACACGTCCCGCCGGCCCTGATCGCACTCGCCCACAAGGCCGGACTGGACATCACCGCCATCGACCACTTCGTCCCGCACCAGGCCAACGGCGTGATGCTCGACGAAGTCGTCGCCCGCACCGGACTCGGCGCCGCGCAGACCCACCGCACACTGACCCGCTACGGCAACACCGGCAGCGCCTCGGTGCCGGTCGCACTCGACGAGGCCCACCGCACCGGAGCACTGCAACCGGGCGACCTGGTGCTGCTCGCCGGGTTCGGCGGCGGCATGTCGATCGGAGCATCACTTCTGGCCTGGGGGGCCGACACATGACCACGTCCATACGGAGCACCGCCACGGACATCGACCGGGTGGGTGTCGTCGGCAGCGGCATCATGGGCACCGGCATCGCCGAACTGTGCGCGAAAGCCGGACTGAACGTGCGGGTCGCCGTGTCCTGCGAGGCATCACTGCAAACGGCGCCGCAACGGCTGGCCGCGTCGCTTGAACGGGGCGTGGCCAAAGGCAAACTGACCGCCCAGCAGCGCGACGCGGCACTGGGCCGGGTCTCGTTCACCCGCGACCTCGGCGAACTCGCAGACCGCCGACTGGTCATCGAGGCGGTCACCGAGGACGAACAGATCAAGCTGGACCTGTTCGCCACCCTCGACAAGATCGTCAAGGACCCGGACGCGATCCTGGCGACCAACACCTCCTCGATCCCCATCGCCCGGCTCGCCGCCGCGACCCGCCGCCCCGGCCAGGTACTCGGCATCCACTTCTTCAACCCCGTGCCGGCACTGCCGCTCGTCGAACTCGTCGCCTCGGTGCTGACGGACCGGACGGTGAGCACACGGGCACTGCTCTTCGTCCGCGACGTCCTGGGCAAGAAGCCGATCACCACCCCGGACCGGGCGGGCTTCCTCGTCAACGCACTGCTCTTCCCCTACCTGCTGTCCGCGATCCGGATGGTCGAATCGGGCCTGGCGAGCGCCGAGACCGTCGACCAGGGCATGGTCCAGGGCTGCTCGCACCCCATGGGCCCGCTGCGCCTGGCCGACCTGATCGGCCTGGACACCACCGTGTCCATCGCCCAGGCCATGTACGAGGAGTACAAGCAGCCCCTGTACGCACCCCCGCCACTGCTGCTGCGCATGGTCGAGAGCGGCCTGCTGGGCAAGAAGACCGGCCGCGGCTTCTACCAATACACCTGACCCTCCCGTCCGCGGCGGCGCACAGCAGCCCCCGCCGCCGCAGCCCGGACCCTTCCCTCACACAGGGACAGCGCGCCGCACACCCGCCGTACGGGGGCGGCGGTCGGCCACCACGGCCGCCGGCCGGGCCCCTGCACCGGTCAGGTCCGCGGCCGCGATCCCGTTCCGATCACTGCGCAGCCTCGGGCCAGACACCGTCGGATGAGGTCAGTGGTCGATACACCCGCCGTGTACTCCACAAGCTGCAACTTTCCCGCAGCGGCCACCGGTCCGAAGACCTCTTCGACGGCAGCTGGCGAGATGTCGTCTCCGTGCACGACCACCGCGATGCCGTGATCGTCCAGGAACTCGGTCGTCACGCGCTCCGGAGCGTTCGGGATCACCGCATCGACGTATCGGCATGCCTCGATCACAGTGACCCGCTCGGCCAGGGTCATGATGGGCCTTCGCTTGTACCCGGTCACGACCTCGTCTGAGAGAACGCCGACGATCAGCCGCTCTCCGAAGGTGCGCGCGGCCTTGAGGAGGGCGACGTGCCCCGGGTGGAAGAGATCTCCCACCATGTCGACGTAGACGTTCGTCCGACGGCAAGTCTTCGCACGGTCGGCCACGGCAGTTGTCTCCCTCTGCGTCGTCCAGCTGACCAACCCTGAAGTGATCACCAACGACCGTCGATCACGGCCTCGATGCCACGATCACCGATGATCTCCGGCTGGTGGTGTTTGCGACGGCGTATCCCCGCAGTTCAGGATGTACGGCCCGCGACATCACCCGTCATTGATGCGGGATGTCGACGCCGGCCGCGCGCAGGTTCGCCTCCAGCAGTTCGTTCAGCCGGGCGGCCGCCGGCGACTGCTCCTCCCGGTGGTGGTTGACCAGCCCGTACCGGGTGGCCGCGTCGGGCCTGGTGCGGAACTCCGCGGGCATCGCCAGCAGTTCGAGGCCGGCCAGCAGTTTGGCGGACAGGGCGCAGGCCAGCTCGTCGAGCCGCGGGTCGTGCGGATCCCACGACTCGGCGTCCCGGCAGCGCTTGACCAGCTCGACGTACTCGGGGTCGCCGAGCTGGTGCTCGAGCTGGGTCAGAAAGCTGTCGAAGACCTCCGGCACCAGGGCCCGGGCCAGGATCAGGGCCTCCTGCTGCAGGGCCACGTAGTCGGCACCGAAGCCGAGCTCGGCGAACCGGTCCAGGACCGCGCAGGCACGCTCGGGCAGCAGGAGCCGGTCGCCGGCGGTGAGCCGGTGCAGCACCGCGCGCCGTGCGGTCAGCTCCTCGATCCGCTCGGTCAGGCGCCGCTCGACGTCGTCCAGAGCGGAGGCGAACCGCTCAGGACCGGCGTCGAGCAGAGCCCCGATCTCGGCCAGCGGCACGCCCGCGCCGGCGAGCGTGCGGACCTGGACCAGCCGCAGCATGTCCGGCGAGCCGTACCGGCGATAGCCGGAGCCGTCGCGTGCGGGTTCGCCGACCAGGCCGAGCCGGTGGTAGTGGCGCACGGTCTTGACCGTGACGCCCGCGAACGCCGCCGCCTGCCCGATCGTGAGCCCGACCACCATCCGCTCAGCGGGCCTGCTGGTCGTGGGCGGCCGCGATCTCGCGTACGGCCTCGGCGATGGCCCGGAAGTCCCTGCGCAGGACGTGGGAGTGGTTGCTCGCGACCTTCGCGCTCACCCTGATGTCCGGGTTGCGGGCGAGCACCTGATCGAGTGAGGCCCGCATCTGCTCCATCTCCTCCTGGCCCCCGCCGAGGCTGGCACCGGTGGCCAGGACATAGCGCACCGGGCAGCTCACGCGGTCGAGGACCGGAGCGATGGCGGCGTTGACCTCGTTGGCCTCGATGTTGATGTCGGCGTGCTGGCCGGCGCTCATCCGCGCGGCCATGCCCAGCGGGCGGAACAGCGGCAGCACGAGGCGCATACGGCGGAACAGGCGCCGGATCCGCGCCCGGCCCTCCTCGCCGGTCAGACCGTACGGAATGGCCCCGTCCACGGCCACCACCCCCACGGCGCGGTCGGGATGGAGCTCGGCCCAATGCACCGCGAGCGCCGCACCGTAGGACCAGCCCACGAGCAGCGGCCGTTGCACCCCGGTCGCCTCGAGGACGGCGTCGACGTCGCGCAGGCACGCCTCGAAGGAGTAGTCCGCCGACCGCTTCGAGCGGCCGCGGGCCCGCTCGTCGAAGGTGATGTGCCGCCAGCCGGCGCCGAGTTCGGCGATCAGTGGCCGCCAGGGCCGGTGGTCGGCGTAGGAGCCGTTGAGGTAGATGACGGGACGGCCGGGGCCGCGGGTGTCGGTGACGGCCAGGGCGGTGTCGTCGACAGGGACCATGCCGGTCCAGGCCGAGCGAGGAGAACTGGTCATGCCATCAGCGTCCACCCTGACCCTGGGGACGGGTCAACCCGCGACATTGAGCCAGAGACCGGCCGTGGCGGGTAAGTCCGGCCGCCCCCGGACCGCCGCGGAATCCGCCCCTCCAGACGGCCGGCCGGCAAGCGCGGTCAGGAAGCCGCGGCGTCCTCGAGCAGCCCCGCGGTGATCGTCGCCGCGACCTCCCGGACCTGCTCGGCGAGGTAGAAGTGGCCGCCGGGGAACACCTTGAGGGTGAAGTCGCCGCTGGTGTGCTCCCGCCAGGTGTGAGCCTCCTGGACCGTCACCATCGGGTCGCTGTCGCCTACCAGGACGCTCACCGGCGCGGTGAGCGGGGCGCTCTCGCGCCACCGGTAGGTGCCCAGCGCCCGGTAGTCGGCGCGCAGCGCCGGCAGAACTATCTCCAGGATCTCGGGGTTGTCGAGCATGCTCTGATCGGTGCCGCCCAGCCGGCGCACCTCGGCCAGCACGGAGTCGTCGTCGTAGAGAGGGGCGTGGACGCGGGCAGCGGGGCCCGGCGCACCCCGGCCGGAGAGGAACAGCCGCTGCGGCGCGGGCAGTTCACCCTGGGCGAGCAGCCGGGCCGTCTCGTAGGCGACGAGCGCGCCCATGCTGTGTCCGAACAGGGCGTACGGCCGCCCGGGGTCCGCGGCCAGGTCCTGGGCCAGCTCCTCGGCCACCGCCTCGACGAGCGGCGCCAGAGCCGTGAACGCCTCCTCGCGATAACGGTCCTGGCGTCCCGGGTACTGCACGCACACCACGTCGAAGTCCGCCGGCAGCGTGCGCGCCAGCTGCGTGTACGCCGTCGCGGAGCCCCCCGCGTGCGGGAAGCACACGAGCCGCGTCCCCTGCCCCGCGACCGTGGTGAAGCGCCGGAACCACGTGCTGTTCACTGTCGATGTCCCTTCGTCGGTGCCGGTCGGCCGGTCAACCGCCCGGTCCGGTCCGGCAGATCGAGCACGTCGAACCGCCCGGCGCCGCACAGCCGAACCGGCCCTCGACGACCACGCCCCGGACAGGACCCGCTGCGACCACGACGGCCGGACGTACAGCGAACGGGCCGGACGCCGGCCAGACCCGACGGGCCTTACCGCCCGCCCCGGCCGCAGTGCCTCGGCTCCACAGGACACCCCCTGGAGCGACGGCACCGGGTGGGAACCGGCCAACTCCCGCCCAGCGGAGCGTAGCCACACCCACCCGAACCCGGCACTGGACAGTTGAACATCCCAACCGCCGCCCGCGGTACGGAAACCTGACGTCGGCAGACCCCCGCCCGGACCGCCTCCCGGGCGCGACGACCGCCCACGACGGCGCCGCCTGCGCCCCGGCCGCACGACCACGCTGCTGCCCCTGCGGACGCACACCGGCGGCCCGGCCAGTTGAACCTCTGTCATGAATCGTTCGCCGCGCGGCTCGAAACCGCCGCCCGGTGCCAGGGTTGAGCTCCCGTACGCCCAGACGCACCCCGACCGTGGCCCAACCGACCCTCCTGGAGAGCCATGTCCCGTCGACATTCCGCCTCGGAGTCCGTCACCGAGGGGCACCCCGACAAGAGCGCCGGACAGGTACGGCGCCTGGACCGGGTGATCATCCGCTTCGCGGGCGACTCCGGCGACGGCATGCAGCTCACCGGGGACCGCTTCACCTCGGAGACGGCGTCGTACGGCAACGACCTGTCCACGCTGCCGAACTTCCCGGCCGAGATCCGGGCGCCCGCCGGGACCCTGCCGGGGGTGTCGTCGTTCCAGCTGCACTTCGCCGACCACGACATCCTCACGCCCGGCGACGCGCCGAACGTGCTGGTGGCGATGAACCCGGCGGCCCTGAGGGCGAACATCGCCGACGTGCCGCGCGGCGCCGAAGTGATCGTGAACGAGGACGAGTTCACCAAGCGGGCGATGGCGAAGGTGGGGTACGACGTCTCGCCGCTGGAGGACGGTTCGCTGGACGGCTATCACGTGCATCCGGTGCCGCTGACGACGCTGACGGTCCAGGCGCTGAAGGATTTCGACCTCACCCGTAAGGAGGCCGAGCGCAGCAAGAACATGTTCGCGCTGGG
>NZ_JBHWCC010000031.1:0-110969 GCF_042735715.1 Streptomyces sp. NPDC059582 | reverse complement strand
CGGTGGGCCAGGCCGGGCCGAACACCGGCGGCAACTGCCGCCAGGTGCAGCCCGAGGTCGCCACGAAGATGATCGCTGCCAGGCATTCACGGTCATCCGCCCGGCGCCGACCGCCACCCTGCGGACGGTTCACTTCTATCGGAGGTACTACCCGCCGGAACAGCACCCACAACTCATCGGGCACCAGCCGCTCAACCAGATCCGTCATGCACGGCTCAACGAACGATCACGCCATAAGAAACGGTGTCTAACTCAAGGACGTCCTGGCCGGCATCGACGGCCCGATCGTCCTGGCGGGCCACTCCCAGACCGGTCTCGGCCGGCGCGGTGGCCCATCGGGGGCGCAGAACGGGCCGACAGCGTCACGGCCCCGCCTCGACCGTGTCACGCCGGGTCGTACCGGCCGGTCATAGTGTGAAGTCGAGAAGAACTGAGGACACCGCCGGATCTTCGCGTCGGTACGGACACGCAGGTGGTGACGGACGTGTGGGCGGCGGGCGACGATGCCTCGGTACCCGACCTCGCGTCCGGGCGACCGGGTGCGCACGCGGTCCCCAACGCCCAGCACGCGGTGAGGCAGGGCGAGCGTCTGGCGAAGAACATCCTGGCGGCCCTGCGCGGCCGGCCTGGCAACGCCTATGCGCACCACAGCCTGGGGTTGGTGGCCACGCTGGGACTGGGCCGCGGCATCTTCCAGTACCGGCGCCTGGTCATCAAGGGCTTCTGAACCGGCCCTGACAGCGACGGAGCGGCAGGTGCCCGCTCGAGGTAACCCGCCGCCCGGGCACTGTTGCCGGGCCGACACAGGTGGGATGAGCTGAACGGGCACTCCGCGTCCGATGGCTTCTGTCGGAACACACTGTGTTGCCCTGAGGCAGCGTCCTTCGACGGGCCACCGGAAGGCTCTGTGCCGCGGGGATGGTGTCACAACTTCCTCACCTGTCCGGTCTAGCTGACAAAGCCGGCAGGACACGAGGAGACCGACCCGTTCCCCGAGAGCTGGATGCGGCGTTCCCGCACACCGTGGGGAACGTTCCGGTGCGTTTGCCGGGGCGGCGGCGGTGGCGCCGGAGGCCCGGTCGAGAGGGGGACGCGGTATGGATCAAGTGGGTGACGCTGTGCCGCTCGCCGAGTTGCTCGACGAGCGGCGGCATCTACTGGAGGTCGCCCGCTGGATGCTGGGCGATCGCATCGCGGCCGAGCGAGTCATCAACGAGGCGTACAGGCGGTGGTACGGCCTCTCCGATCCGGAGCGGGCGCGAGTGGTGGCCCCCCGGGCATGGCTGACACACACCGTCGGTGGAATCTGCCTGGCGAGGCTGGCGCTGCCCTACGGGGACGGGCACGAGGGCGCACAGAGCCCAGCACTGGGCACGCCCGATCGTGGAGCGAGGCTGGAGAGGGAGGTCCGTGCGGTGCTGTTGCGGACACTGGATTCGCTGTCACCGGCCGAGAGGGCGGCGTTCGTGCTCAACGACGTGTTCGGGATGGCGCCGCGCGCGGCCGCGGGCATCGTCGGAGAGCCCGAGCCGGAGTGCGCCGAGCTGGCGGAGCGGGCCCGGCAGAGCCTCAGGGACTGCCGCGCTGAGCCCACGTCGCCATGTCGGCAGGACGAGATCGCCCACGCGGTACGACGGGCGTGCGCCGACGAGGACGCCGGCCTTCTCACGTCCCTGCTGGCCCCCGACGCGACCGCGTCCTTCGACGGCGGGGGCAGGATCCGGGCGCTGACCCGGCCCGTCCACGGCAGCGAACAGATCGCCCGCAGCCTGCTGACCCTGCTCGCCCGGCATCCCCGCACCACCTTGCACACCCACTCCGTCAACGGACGCACCGGCCTCGTCGCCCGCTACGACGACCAGGTCGCCGCGGTCATCACTCTGGACATCGCCGGCTCCCGGGTCGTACAGGTCTGGGTGATTCTCAATCCTGACAAGCTGCGTGCCTGGAACCGCCCCTTCCCGTGACGCCGTCGCTCGGGGCCGGTCGCCTCAGGTGCCGAGGGCGGTCGCGTAGCGGGAGCCGGAATCGACAAAGGCGGCGATCTTGCGCGGATCGAATACCCACAACACCTGGTGGATGCCCTTGCGTGTGGCCGCGATGGTCATGAAGACGGTGGGCCGGCCGTCCCGGTACAGCAGGACCCCGCTTCGCCCGTTGGCCTCGACCGGTCTGACCTCGGCCGTCGGCCAGAACCGCGGGTAACCGGTCGACAGGTTCGCCACCTGGGCACGTCCCAGGACGGGCACGCGAGCCACCCCTCGCAGGCCGTCACCGTCGGACAGGCTGACCGTGTCCGGGGTGAGCAGTGCCTCGAGGGAGGCGATGTCCCCCTGTTGGGCAGCCGCGACGAAGGCGTTCAGCAGCCGACGGTGCTCGGCCGTGTCCACGCTGTCCCGCTGGTCGTCCGTCAGGTGTTTGCGTGCCCTGCTCACGATCTTCCTGATGTTGACGGGGGTGAGCCGCAGGATCTCCGCGATCTCGGCATAGGCGTAGTCGAAGGCTTCCCTCAGGACGTACGCGGCCCGCTCGGTCGGGGTCAGCTTCTCCAGCACCAGGAGGAGGGCGAGTTCCAGGGCTTCCGCCCGCTCGGCGCCGACCTGCGGGTCGTCACTGGTGTCGACGGGCTCGGGAAGCCACGGACCGATGTAGGTCTCGCGGCGGACACGGGCGGACTGCGCCACGTTGATGGCCAGCCGCGTGGTGGTGCTCGACAGGAAGGCCACGGGATTCACCACGACGGAACGATCGGTTTTCTGCCAGCGTAGCCACACCTCCTGGACGACGTCCTCCGCCTCCGTCGTGCTTCCCAGCACCCGGTAGGCGATGCCGAAGAGACGCGGCCGGATCTTCACGAAGACGGATACGGCCTCGTTCAGGTCGCGCTCTGTGGGGGCCGCCTCTGGATGCATGGTCCTGCTGTCTCCGTTCCGCCGGTCGTCGATGCTGGCGCGGGACGCGATCATGTGGCCGCCCCCGCCGACCGCCGGGCAGGTGGTCCGGCGAACTGGGGGTGCGGCCTCTGGGCTGCTCTGATCGTCTCCGCTTCCAAGGACCGACGGTGGCACCGTTTCGTGACACTTTTGCGCGGTGATTCCGCCTCCCGTGCCCCCGGGGGTCTGCCTCGTTCTGGGTGCGGGGACCCTCTCGGAAGGGAGAGCAGGCACATTTGGTCCTTTCCAGGCCCGTCGATACCCGTACTGACGATTCCAGCACAGGGGGAACGGTCGTGCGCGGGACCGAGTCCCAACGTTGATTCACACTATGTCTTGCGTCTTCACAACGTCGCTGCACGCTACCGCACGACCTGGCACAAGGTGGCATCAGGGCACCTGGCGGCAGCATGCCGGCAGGTGCGAGCCGGGCGTCCGAGGCGTGGCCGCACTCGGCGGTCGGCAAACCGGGGGTGTGTCACATCTACGCTTCCGGTCCGGTCTCAATGTGCGACGAACCGCGATGTGTCTCCGTCGGGCCGTTCCGCACATCATGAGCCCCCCCAAGACCAAATCGGCCCGCACCGCAGGAGGTGTCCCATGGACCTGGACTGGCGCGAACTGGCGCTCTGCCGACGCGAAGACCCTGACCTCTTCTTCCCGATAGGCGCCATCAACAGTGGTCTGGTGCTGATACAGACGGACGAGGCGAAGGCGGTTTGCCGTCGCTGCACCGTGACGGAGCGGTGCTTGGCCTTGGCCCTCAGCGCTGAACCCGTCGAGGGCATATGGGGCGGCACGTCGGAAGGGGAACGTCGCGCCATGCGACGCTGCGTGTCGCGCGAGTCCCGGAACGCGACGGAGAACGCCGCGTGAGCCCTGGCTCCCGCTGACGACGCACGGGTCAGGACGTGCCGGACTGTCACCGCGACACAGTGAGGGACACACCGACCAGGGGCGACGCGACGATGCCCGCGCGCGGCACCGCACAGCGATCGTGGTGGCCAGGACTTTCACCGCTGGACGTAGGCGTTTTCACCGGCTCCGCCGATGGGACCGCGAATGTCACAACCGAGCGGGCCGCCTGGTCTTAGGGGACGAGCCGGACGCCACGTACGAGCCGGCTCCGTGATGTCTCGCACGACGGTGAGGAGGAGAGGATGACGTACGTCCTCGCGCAGCCTTGCGTCGGCGTCATGGACCGGGCCTGTGTGGCCGCATGCCCCGTGGACGGCATCTACGCGGGCGCGCGGACCTTCCGCATCAACCCCTCGGAGTGCGTCGACGGCCATGCCTGCGAGCCCCTCCGCCCCGTCGAGGCCGCCGTCCACGAGGACGACCTTCCCCGGCGCTGGGCCACACCCGTCAACCAACGCGGAGGACTTCGACCCGCCTTCCCGGGGACAGCCCGCACCTCGTGCCACGGACCGAGATCATCCCCTGGTCGTCGCCCTGCCCCCGCGAAGCCTCCCCAACAAGCCGATCTCCGCGTGCACCGTCGGCAAGGAGGAGGCCGCCGTCGCGGACCTGTGGTTCCTGTCCTGACCAGCCGCTGTCGCTGTCGGTCAGGGGGGAACGTCCGCCGCGCGCAGTGCCGACCGCTGGGTGAGGAGACTCGCCGGTCAGGAGGTGAGTGTGATGGTCGTCGGCGTGCCCTTCCAGGCCATACGCGCGTAAGGACACAGCGAGTCGGCCTTCTGCATCAGGGCGGTGGCCACCCTCGGGTCGACACCGGGCCAGTCCACCACCAGATCGACGTGCAGCAGATAGCCCCCGTCTTCCGGATCCCGTCCGAAGGCCACGGTTGCCGCCACCGAGATGACGGCCGGGTCGAGCGCCTCCTGCCGTGCCACCAGGCTCAGCGCGCCGTGGAAGCACGCCGCGAAACCGGCCGCGAACAGCTGCTCGGGATTGGTTCCACGGCCGTCACCACCCAGCTCGGTGGGCATACGCAGATCAAGGTCCAGGACACCGTCGGACGAGCGTGCCCTTCCGGAAGCCCGCCCGTGAGCGGCCACACCGCCGTTGACGGTCACGGTGGTCGTGTAGATGGGCGAGAACGAGTCCCCGTCGAAGTCCTTCTCGGTCGACAGCGGGGGCGGCTGGATCCGCTCGGTCATGGCATGACTCCGATGTCGTCACGGTACGTACTCCGGCAGACGACGTCAGGGAGCACGTACGCGGGGAACTGGGGGCGCGGAGGACGGTGACGGTCATGGCGGGCGTCCGCCCGCGGGGACCGGAGCGGCGCTCCTCAGGGGCGGGCGGCACCACACCACGCACGTCACGTCGTCTGTCCTTCGCTCGGTGGAAGTCCGGGATGTGGACCACTGGATGACCGACGAGCAACCGTTCCTGTGACGCCTGCGCGGTGACGTCGGGCGGGACCGCCCGGCAGCCTGTCGGTCGCGCGGAGACGGACAGCCGGTCGGTCGCCCAGCGACGCGGCGCAGGACGACAGCTTCGACAGCTTTGCCGGGTTCATCACCCCACCTGATCCGGCCGACAGCTCCGCGCGGACGTCGACGGACAGCGGGGCCACGGCGTTTCCTCCGAACGAGGCGAGACGAGCACCGCCGGCCTGCCGCTGGCTTCGGCCCACGGGGTGGGGCTTCGGCCCGCTGGCGCTCGGGGCGGGACGACCATGTCCTAGTAGGTGTGGAACGGGCCCTGGCGACGGGCTCGACGTTCAGGTCAACCGTGTCTCGCGGCCGGTGGAGGCTGTGCAGAGGCCGTCCGTACACCTTGTGGACCTGGCCGGACTGAACGGCTGCGAGGGGCGTCATCGCGGCCGTCGGGTTGCGGTAAGGAGCCGTGCGCAGACAACAGGCGTGTGGTCATGGTCGGCGGTTCGGGCGTTCGTCCCGGCCGTGCGTCGTCCAGGACCGCCGGATCAGGTTGGGCGCCCGGTCGTATCCACTCGTCGCGGTGGCTGCGGACCGGTGCGCGTTTTGCAGCAGGGGTCCTCCAATGTGCCTTTCCGCGCGACCTCATGGGTCTCGCGCATCCCTGCGGACCGGGTCAGGTCGATCGCGGGGCGGATTCAGTCGTCGCGCCCGGCACCGCGATCGGGTGCGCTCATGTCCCCCGTCCCGGGCGTGCCGTCGGTGAGCCCGTAGCGCAGGTACACGGTGCCCGTCGGACTGGCTACCGGCGGTTCGAGGAGCGTGACGTTCGTGGGAACCGCACCGCCGTCGAACACCTTTTTCCCGACGCCGAGCACGACCGGGTGCACCCAGAGGTCGAGACGGTCGAAGAGCTTCTCGCGCAGGAGGGTCTGCACCAGGTTCAGACTCCCGACGACCTTCACGTGCT
This sequence comes from Streptomyces sp. NPDC059582, assembly GCF_042735715.1. Lineage (NCBI taxonomy): Bacteria > Bacillati > Actinomycetota > Actinomycetes > Kitasatosporales > Streptomycetaceae > Streptomyces > Streptomyces sp. NPDC059582. The sequence continues at coordinate 104,721 of NZ_JBHWCC010000031.1, read as the reverse complement.
CGTGCCGCTCACGGATCTCGCGCACCGCGCCGGCCAGATCCGAGCCGAGCTGTGTGGACCCGGCCCACGAGAGGTCGGGCCTGCCGCGGGAGGCCACGTACTTCGGGACGCTGTTGAACAGCGTGGCGATCTCGTTGTCCTCGCCGCCCTCCTGGTAGGGCCAGTAGGCGGCGAAGATGTCATAGGTCCGTCGGCCGAGCAGGAGAGCGTCCGTGTCCTTGTACGCGGCACCGACCTGCGCCCCGGCGACCTGGTCGAACAGGGGCGCCTGCCAGCCGCCGAACGGGAACTCCACCGGATCCTCTTCGGGGCCGCCGGGCGACTGCCCGACCAGGTCGAGCGTTGCGAACAGCTCGATGTGGATGAGTCCCATGCCTTGCTCCCGGTGAGTTGGTTGGCTCGGTTGGGAGGTAGACCTGTGGTGGGTGGCAGACTCATCGCTGCGACGGCGCCCAGCTTCGTGGTCGTCTCCCGCGCCGCCCGGCGCGTTGGCCACCACCCCCCGCGGTCAGGGTCCTTGCGTCGCCCGGCAGCAGGCTCGGGCAGCAGGGTTGCCGCTTTGATCAAGTCCTTGGCGCGTCTCGTCGATCGTCCGCACGCCAGCGGTGAGAGCCTGCCTGCTCAGGGACGGACTGCGGCGCTCCGGTCGGCCAGGACCGGCGGGGTGCGGGCGGTGGCGGAGTCCCCGCCACCCGGCTCCTCGCCGAAGCCCAGGGCTTGCGGCGAGGAGCCGGCTCTCACGCGGCGGTGGGTGAAGAACGACCGGCTCGACCATGCCGGACACTTCTGGGCCTTTGCTTCACTCCGCGCATCCACCGGAGCCAACGCCCACCACCCCCGACGAGGCGAGCACGGAGCCTGGAGCGCTGGAACATCCCCCGATCCGGCACCCGTTTCGATCCCCACGTTCCAACGCCGGTTGAGGGGCGGCTTCTCAGTAACTCGCGGTCTGCCCGCTGTACTGGTACCCAGGGCCCGTGTCGCAGTTCGCCTTGACATACGCGCTCACGCCCGCGTCGTAGACGGTGTTCGACCACACGGTGGCGTTCGTGGCACCGAACGCGGGTTTACGCGAGTACTCCTGGCCATCCGAGTTGCGGTGGACGGTGACGGTGCAGCCGGCCTGGTCATGGTCGGTGCCCCAGGCGCCGGTCAGGCGCGCCCAGACGGTGCGGCAGCTCGGGCTGTAGCGCAGCTCGAGCAACGGACCGTCCGCGACGCCGTCGTAACTGCGCTTAAGACGCGCGGACTGGATCGTCCGGCCGTCGTCGCCGCATGAGGCGGCGAGGACGTCGGGGTCCTTGTTGTCGCAGTTGGACGAGGTTCCGGTCTGCCCGGAATACCAGGAGCAGGTGGCCGCCTGGGCGGGTGTCGCCAGACCGAGCCACGCGACGCCGGTCGCCGCCGTCAGGGTCAGCGCGCTCACCAGCGACTTGACACGCACTCGCTGCACAGAATTGCCCCCTTCTGTCATCATCCGCGGATGCGAACGCGGCCATCTTGTCAGCCGGTCCCGGCGGGCCCCAGACTCTGCGAACAGGCTCGAAGTGCGCAGGCCGCGAGGGAGGTATTCGTTGCTCCGGATCCACTTCACCGAGGTCGACCTGGCCCGGACGCGCCTGGCGTCCCGGCCCGACCCGTTGTGGGAGATCGCATCGAGTCTGCACCGTTTCCAGACCCGCCGCGGCAGGTGGGCGTACTCCGGCTGGTACCAGTCGGCGGTCCACCGGCTGACTGAGTCCGGCCTCGCGCCCACGGTGAGGTCCCTGCTGCTGCCCGCCTTCCCGCGCGCGGCGTACTACCCCGACTTCCTCACACCCCCGGAGTCGCAGGAGGGCCTCACGGCCGGCCTGGAGGCGATCCTGGCGACGCCCCGGGACCGGGTGCTGCGCGAGGTGGCGCTGGTCGTCGATGCCGGTCGCCACCACCCCTGGCTGCCGCGCCTCGCCGAGCCGGAGCAGCGCAGGACGCTGACCGACGCCCTGCGGGCGTACCACGACACGGCCATAAAGCCGTACGAGGAGCAGATGCAGGCCCGCATCGACGCCGACCGGGCCGTACGGGCCCGCGCCTTCCTCGACGGCGGTACCGACGGCCTGCTCTCCAGCCTCGCGCCGCGCATGAACTGGCGGCCGCCAGTGCTGGAGGTGGAGCACCACATGGTGGGCGGTGACCTGCATCTGAACGGCCGCGGCCTGGTCCTCCTCCCGTCCTACTTCATCTGGCACAGCCCGGTGACCCTGGCGGACCCGGGCCTCCCCCCGGTCCTGGTGTATCCCCTGCTCCACAAAGCCCCGCCCGACCCGGCGCGCGGCGGCGGGCCACCCGCGCTCGACGCGCTGCTGGGACGCACTCGTACGGCGGTTCTGCTCGCCTCCGCCCACGGCGTGACCTCGACCGAGGCCGCCAGGGCGGCCGGGGTGTCACCGACCACCGTCAGCTTCCACACCCGCGCCCTGCGCGACGCGGGGCTCATCGCGAGCGAGCGCGTGGCCGCCCACGTGCTGCACACGCTCACCCCCCTGGGGGCGGCGCTGCTGCGTGAGGCGGGACGTGGCCCCCGGCCTGCTCCGGGCCCACCCGCGCTTGCCCCCTGACCGAGCGCCGCATCCCACGGACGCCGGCGGCGGCACCAGCCGGCACCGTCGCGTCGGCACGCACCGAATGCGCGTCGACGAGCGCGGCCATGGGCTCGGCCGTTCGTCTTCACCCGTTACCCGATCATCTCCTGAGCTGAAGTCAGAACGTGTTCGAGCGCGGCCCGGCCTGCGGGTCCCCACGCCGGCTTGCCACCGGGGAGGGATGGAGCGCCTTGAGGAAACCCGCCGAGGTGTCGGCCGCGTGGTCGTGGCTGATGGGGGCGCGGTCCGCTGGTTCGCCGGGAACCCAGGTCGCGATGGTCCATGGCCGCGGGAAGCGGGCGGACGGTTCACCGATCCGCAGGGGGGTCGGGACGGGCAGCGGAAGGCGCGGGGCCAGGGTCGGCAGCCACCGGTGCTCTTTGCGCAGGAGGGATGGCGCGCGCTCCGTGCGCGGCATCCGCACAGCCGGCTCTTCTCCGAGGCGCACAGTAGGTTGTCCCAACCGCCGGCCACCTCGGGGCGCAGGCCCAACCCCGCAAGGTCCGGACGCTGTTCTCGTACCAGGGAGCGCACCAAACCGTTGTCGATATTGAAGCTGTCCACGATCTCACTTGACCATCGATGGCACTTGGCCAAGTCGGTTCGTTCAAGAGCCGGTGGTGTGGGCGCTGCCGAGGACCCACGACTCGATGTCGCGGTAGTGGATCGGTCCGCGGCTACGGCCGACGTTGCTGCCGACCAGGTGCAGACGTTCGGCGGGCCAGCGGACGCCGGTGAATCCGGCGAACCCTTGGGCTATCTCTTCCGCCGAGGACCGATCTCCTCGGCGGGCGCGGGCCAGCGTCAGATGGGGGCGCAGGGGTCGGTCCTCGAAGGCGATCCCGCAGCTCTTGACGGTGGTACGCACATCGGCGGCGAGCATGTGCAGCTCGTCGAGGTCCCCGTCGACGCCGCTCCACAGCACCCGGTCGTCGAAGATTCCGCTGCCGCGTAGTGCCAGCCGGAGTGCTGGGTGGTGGGCTGCGAGGTCGGCGAGGGGCGCTCGCAGGAGCGAAGCTGTCTCGGCCGGTAGCTCTCCGAGGAACGCCAGGGTGATGTGCCAGTCTTCTATGCGGTTCCACCGCATGTGAGGGTGCGTGCCGTAGGCAGGGCGCAGCTCGCGGGCCAGTTCTTCCTTCGCGTGGTCGGGCGGGGCGAGGGCGATGAACACGCGAACGGTGGCGGGTTTTGTCTGATCGTTCACACCGGACTTCTTACCGCACCCGGGCAGCGGGTGCGACGACCCCGGATACTGCGGGAGAGGCGCCCGCGGTCGTGGAGTGTGGGAATCGAGGCGGCCCCAGCCCTGAGAGCTCGTACGCACGATCATGATCGGCGCTTCTCGGGCCGCCGCCTGCGGCTGAGGCCGCAGGCAAAGGGGGACGGGGAGGGGGACGTGGGGTTCGGTGCGGCGTTCCCCGTGCACGGCACGACCTCATGGAGCTGATGGGCCGCCGGCCGCTCGGTGACCACTCTGACCGAGCTCACGGCGTGCGACGCGGCCACGCCTTCGGGGGACGGCCCGCCAAGGCCGTCCCGCATCCAACCGCACCCCGCTGCACCCCGCTGCACCCCTCACACCCAAGCCGTTGACCAGGAAAAAGATGCAGAAGTCCGGCGGAGTACTAGTAAGGCCTGCATCCGGTGTTCGCCGGCCCGGTCCTGCGGACGTGCAGCACGCTGCCGTCCAGGGGGAGCGGTGCCTGACCCACCAGGGTGAGGCCCGCGTCGGCGAACAGCCGGGCGTAGTGGTCGGCGCGCCGTTCGCGGCCACCGACGTTGCACATCATGTGCAGGTTCCAGGCCGTGGCCAGTGAGGCCGAGCCGTCGGCGGGCAGGACGCGTTCGACGACGAGCAGATCGGCGGTGTCGGGCATCGCGCGGGCGCAGTGGCGCAGGATCTCGGATGGGTGCGTAGGGACGGACACGGGTGTGAAGCCCGCCCGGGGGTGGACGATCTATACGCCGACGTAGTGCTCGGCGAACCAGTCCTGCTGGCTGCGCGAGGTGCGCAGCGAGGTGAGGCGCGAGCGGCGCAGGGAGTTGTGGAACAGCGACTCGCCGTCCGCGCCGGACGGGCCGTGCAGCAGCCCGATCATCCAGTGCGAGAACTCCTGCGCGCGCCAGATGTGCGTCAGACACCGCGCCGAATAGGTGTCGAGGCCTTCGGAGTTCCCGACAGTGAGGTCTTCGATCAGGGCGCGGGCCAGGAACGCCGCTTCGAGGACCGCGAGATTGGCGCCCTTCGCGGCGGACGGGCTGATCAGGCCGGCGGCGTCGCCCACGAGGAACAGCGCGCCGTGGCGCAGCGGTTCGAGCACGTCGGACTCCAGGTCGACGACGGAACGCTGCACGACGCGCCCGCGGTGCAGCGGGCCGTACTCCCGCGCCCGCATCCGCAGTTCCAGCTCGTCCCAGATTTGCTCCTCGGACCAGGCGCCGGCCGGGGTGCCGCGCTCGCACTGCAGGTAGTAACGGGTGACCTCGCTGGTACGGGCCATGTGCCCGGCGAACCCGCGCTCGTGCACCGCGTACCCGACGGCGTCCAGGCTGGGCGGCGCCTCGGCGAGCAGACCGAGCCAGGTCACGCCGTGGTCGCGGTGGTGGCGGACCGTGCCGGCCGGCAGGGAACGCCGGGCCGCGCCGTGACGCCCGTCGCAGCCGGCCACGTACCGCGCCCGCCACAGGCCGGGCCGACCGTCGGTCTCGCGCACGGCCACCGCGGGCCGCTCGCTGTCGGCGTCGCGCACGGCCACGGCCTCGGTGCCGAACCGGATCTGTCCGCCGCGTTCCAGGAACCGCGTCAACAGGTCGGTCACCAGGTTCTGTTGCGGGTAGACGGTGTGCCGCTCTCCCTGCCCGAGCCCGCTGTAGTCCAGCCGGAACCGGCCGTCCTCGGTACGGAACTCGCGGGTGCTGTGGAGCTGCCCGTGCCGGTGCAGCCCGTCGGCGAGACCGTGTCGTTGCAGGGTCCGCACGGTGCTGGCGGCCAGGAACCCGGCACGTGCCCGCGTCTGCACATGGGTGCGCTCGGCCCGCTCCAGGACGACGCAGTCGATCCCCCGGTCCAGGAGGATGTTGCCGAGCACGAGCCCGGCCGGCCCGGCTCCGAGGACGACCACACCGGTCGTGTTGTCGGCCGGTCGCAGCCGACTCTTGCCGTCTGTCACAGGATCAGATACTAAGTAGCCCAAAATCTGCGGTCGCACCGAAATCACCTGAATGTGCGGTTCTCGCGGCAAATTGATCACCGCTCAGGACAGGCCGGCTGTCCCCTTCGGCTGGGCGAAGGCGAGGATGTCGGGGACCGCTTCACGCAGGCTCGCGAAGTGACGGTGCACGCCGGCCACCGCGGCCGGGGTGTTGACGCCCCACACCGTCATGCCGGCCCGCAGTCCTGCCGCGACTCCGGACGGGGCGTCCTCGATGACCAGGCACTCCTCGGGCCGGGTCCCGAGCTGCTCGGCGGCCAGCAGGTAGGGCACGGGCGAGGGTTTGCCTTCCTTCACTGCGGCAGCGTCCACGACGACGCGTGGGACCGGCAGGCCGGTCCGAGCGAATCGTCCGCGCACCCGGTGCTCATAATTGGAGGTCACGAGCGCCCACGCCCCCGACGGCAGAGAGCCCAGCAGATCCGACGCACCGTCGAAGGCCGTGTATTCGCCGGAGCGGACGTCCTCGTCCTCCAGCTCGTGCAGCGCCGCCAGGCACCTCCTCGGATCCTGGTCCGGAGCCACCTTCGCGAAGGTCTCCATCGGCCGTGTCCGCAGCGCCACCCGGTAGACCTCAGCCACGTCCAGTCCGTATCGCCCCGCCCATGTCGCCCAGACCCGGCGCTGGTTGCCCACGGCGTCGATCAACGTTCCGTCGACATCGAAGAGGACGCACTTCCCGGGGCTGGACTGCACGAGTTCACTGCTCACGCTGTGATCATGCCAGGCAGGCCCTGCCGACCATGTGCGGGACGGTCCTGAGCCGAGCCGCTGTCCGGCTGCGACGTGGTGTCGGTCCATGTGCCGGCCGCCGAGCGGACCGACGGCCTGACCGGTGCTGCGGCTGATGCGGCCTCACTCGGTCCTCATCGACACCGCCCGGGCCGGCGTGGCCGGCGAGGAAGCCCTCCATCGTGGAACTCGCCCCGCCTACCAGGGCGTCGCCCACGCCGTGTCGTGGTGAGGGGGCGTCGTCGCCTTCGCATCGACGACGCCCACACCTCCGCCCGGCGTCCGACCGCTTCGCCCGGCACGCCGCCCCTGGCTTGCGGGGCCCTGAACCACTGCGGGGCCCGGCAGCCGGGGAACTACGTACGGCGGCGTGTCCGGTGCGTAGTCGCCCCACCCCGGCACGCGAGGCGCACCGGGACGGGCGGTGCACCGCGACATGAGTGGCGGCTCAGGTCTGTTGGGCTCCGGGGCGACGCGGGGAGACGACGAAGGTGCCGGCGGTGGAGACGGGCGAGCCGGGCTTCGTGACGAAGTCCGTGACGTGGTACTCGGCCCGCAGTTCGTGGTGGGACAGGTGCAGCGTGGTGTAGCCGCGCTGCGCGTTGTGCCACTTCAAGTGCGGGTTGACGCCCTCGGTGAGCCAGTTGACGCCGACTTGGTCCATCGCGGCGCCGTCCTTGCCGGAGGTGACGGAGGTACCGGCGAACTCGGTCGCGACGACCTCCGACGACGGGTTGTCGAAGTCGAGCTTCAGGTCGGCGACGACACTGCGGTGGATGTCGCCGGTGAGGACGACCGTATTGCGCACGTTCCGCTGGTACAGGCCGTTCAGCAGGCGCGTGCGGGCATCGACGTAGCCGTCCCACATGTCGAGTCCCGAGGAGAGGACCGCCGGGTTCGGGTCTTGGTCTACCTGGGCGATCAGCGTCTGGTTGCCCAGCACGTTCCACGTGGCGTCGGAGCGGGCGCAGCCGTCGAGCAGCCATGCCTCCTGCTCGGCGCCCAGCATCTGGCGCCCCGGGGCGCGGCGTTCGGCGTCGAAGCCGGCCTTGGTGCCGTCGCCGCCGACCTGGTCGTCGCGGTAGGAGCGGGAATCGAGCATGTGCAGGTCCATGAGGCGCCCGAAGGACATCCGGCGGAACATGCGGGCCTTCGCGCCGTTCGGCTTCTGCGGCAGCCGCAGGGGCAGGTGCTCGTAGTACGCCTGCATGGCGGCGGCCTTGCGGGCGCGGAAGGCCACCGGATCGGCGTCCGGGAAGCCGTCGGTGTCGATCTGGGCCACATCGCCGGCCCAGTTGTTCTCGACCTCGTGATCGTCCCAGGTCAACGCCCAGGCGGTGGAGGCGTGGGCCGCCTGGAGGTCATTGTCGAGCTTGGTGAGCGCGTACCGGTTGCGGTACTCGGCGAGGGTGTAGGTCTCGCGCCGGTACTGGTCGTCGAGTTCGGGCATGGCACGGACGCCGGCGGTAGCGCCCACGCCGTTCTCGTACAGGTAGTCCCCGAGGTGTACGACCAGGTCGTGGTCGCGGTCGGCGATGTGGCGGTACGCCGTGTAGTAGCCCTCGTACCAGCACTGGCAGGAAACGAACGCCAGCGAAAGCCGGTCGCCGCCTCGGCCGAACCGGGAGGGTGCGGTCCGGGCGCGGCCCGCGGGGCTGAGCGCGCCCGCGGCCCGGAACCGGTAGAAGTACTCCGTGCCGGGCCGCAGCCCGCGCACCTCCGGGTGGACGGAGTGGGCGAGTTCCGGGACGGCTGTCGCGGTCCCGGACCGAACGACGTGGCGGAACCGCTCGTCGGTGGCCACCTGCCACTGCACCGCAACCTTGCGCTCGGGCATGCCGCCCCTGCTGTCCACGGCCAGCGGGTCCGGAGCCAGCCGCGTCCACATCACGAAGCCGTCGGGCGACGGGTCGCCGGATGCCACACCGAGCCGGAAGGGGTCGTCCGGGAAACGAGGCGCCGCCCAGGCGCCGGCCGAGCTGAAGCCCGCGCTGAACAATCCGAGGGCGGCCGCGCCTGCGCCGGCCCTGCCGAGCAGGCGGCGTCTACTGAGGTCCATGAGTTCCACCCAGTCCGTAAAGGGAGTTGACGGTCGGATGGATCGTGAGGTGAGGGTGTGTCCATGTCCCGGCGGAAAGTGGATCATGGGATGGCGATCACGCGAACTCGCGCAACTGCGCAGGTGTCGAGTTCACCTGGGCGACGCGCACGCACGGGCCGCAGATCCCGCGCTTCGACGGCGACCTCGCGGGTGAGGCCGCCCGTGTCGCCGACCGGCTACGCGTCCCGCTCACCCGGATCTACCCCGCCGGCTCGCCGCCGTCCTGGACCGACGGCGGACGCCGGAGGCCGCCCTCTGTCGAAGCTCCTGATGTCGCTGTCCGGCGTAGGTATCAGGACCGGCAGACCCCGCTGGTGGGCGACCGGGTGCCAGGCGCATCGGCGGGGGTGCGAACGACGACGCGCGGGCCAGGAAGCAGCCGTCGCGTCAGTCGGCCACCTGCACCACCGCCGTCGCCCCCGCCCGCACCGTCGGCGTCGCGTACGTGTACGTCACGCCGTCGACCGTCTTGGTGCGCACGCGCTGCGGGACCCCGTTGACCTTGATCTTCTTGTGGACCCCGGGGAAGCGGGCCTCCCAGCGGTAGGCGCCGCTGCGCGCGTTGTTCGTCAGCCTGGTCTTCGTCGCGCCGTCGTGCCGCACGGTGATCGTGCTCCTGCCGATGGGTACGTCCGCCGCCTGGAGCCACTTCATGCCGGACGGCAGCCGCGACTGCGTGGTCACCCTCTGGTTCGCCGCGTCCGGTGCGATACCCATCAGGCCCTCGACGGTCTGGCTGACCAGAGTGAACGACACCTCGGGGTAGTCGCCGTTGGGGCCCTGACTGGAGTTGACGTGCTGCACTTCCCGCTGGCCGTAGATCTTCTTCATCCACGTCCAGGCGGTGTCGTTGCGGTTGTTCTTGAAGAACATGTCGGGCAGGTACGTCGTCGACTCGATGTTGGTCGACCCCTCCGGACCCAGCTCCTGCGCCTCGATGTAGTCGAGATAGGCGTCGTTGCGCGGGCCGGGACCGATGATCTGCTTCATCGGCATGAACACGCTGTTCTCCTTGCCCCAGCCGGTGACCGGGGTGCCTGACGTGGTGTACGCGCGGACCAAGTCGGCTCCGTTTCCGCCGCCGCTCCAGTCGTCGTTGAAGTACGCCTTGAGATCGGCGGCACGCCGGTCGTATGTCCTGGCCAGCGTCGTGTCGCCCTTGCCGCGCGCGAGCGTGGCCATCGCCAGATACGCCTGGTACTGCGCGGCGATGCCGTCCCCGGCCTCGGCGAGACCGTCGCCGTCCTGCTCGTTGTAGCTGGCGGCGCCGGCGAAGATGCCGTTGCCCGTGCCCTCGGCGACCTTGACCTTGCCGTTGGGCTTGGCGGTGTTGTGCAGGTCGATGAACTCCTCGGTGGAGTGCCGGTAGAAGTCCCACAGCGTCGGGTCGTCCACGTAGCTCCGGTCGCCGGTCCAGAGGTACGCCTGGCCTGCCTTCTCGACGAGTTCGAAGACGGCCGGCACCTCGCGCACGAAGTCGTCCGGGCTCTTGTAGTCGATGCTCAGGTAGGTCTTGGCGTCGAAGTTGACGGACCACACCGGGAAGTACTTGTGTGCGGCGGTGGCCGACGACGCGTACGAGCGGAGCATCGTCTTGTTCTCGGCGTCGAGGCCGAGGATGTGGGCGCCGGCGAGCTGGTGGGTCGTGTCGCGGGAGTAGTAGGCGCTGCGGTTGGCGTATCCGGCCCAGTAGCCGGCCGCGTACGGCGCGGTGCCGGTGCCGCCGGTCTGGTACTCGTCGACGTTGATCGGGCCCGTCGTGCCAGGCAGCTGCACCCAGCTGTTGGCCTTCTTCTTGGCCCAGCCGAACATCTCGACGACCTCGGGGTCGGACGAGGTGACCTTGGGGTCGGCGGGCGCGGCGGGGGAGACCATCAGGTCGTCGGCGTTGACCCAGCCGCTGCCGGAGCCGAAGGAGATCTCCAGCCGGTCACCGGCCTTCAACTCGACGCGGCTGACGGTGTACCGGGCGTACGTGGCGCGCTGCGGCAGGGCGACCGTGCCGACGGTCTCGCCGTTGCGCCGGACCGTGTACGTGCCGCCGGTGCCGGCGCTTCCGACCCACGCGGAGAAGTCGTAGCTGCCGTTCCGGGGCGCGACGAGGGTCAGCTCGGCGCTCTTGCCGGCGCCGGCGTCGAGGTAGAGGAAGCGGGCACCGCCGTGAGAGTTGCCGGTGCCGACCCCGGTGCCTGCGCCGAAGGTCCAGCCCGTGCCGCCGTTCTCGAAGCCCGGGTCGCCGAGCGTGAGTTGAGGGCGGGTGTCCGACGCGGGAGCCACGCCGTCTCCCGGCGCCGCCGTGGCCGACAGCGCGGGGGCCATCGGCGCGAGCAGGGCAACAGCGGTGAGCAGCATGAGCCTTGAGGGCTTCATCGGGTCTCCCGGTCTTCGGTGACGGCGGGGCGGAGCGGCCGAGTGGTGGCGGAAAGCTAACAGGGGCTGAAGAGGAGATTCAATGGCCATGCGCAAGGAACGTGCAAGATGTGCAACCTGACTGCCGCGCAGAGCAGATGGTCAGGCAGAAAGTTTTCAGGCATGCCTTGCAAGTATGAAAAGTCGCTTGTTAGCTTCCAGTGGCGCCACAAAAGCCGCGCACCCGCCGGACCTCCGGAGCAGCCATGGACGCCCCGCCCCTGAACCAGCCACCGCCAGATGTTGGTCGGCCTGGAGCGGCCCGGTGCCTACAGGCCGTCATCATGTGCAACTCCGCTTTGCCGTTCGTGGTCTGCACCACCGCGTACGACGACATCACCCCGGGCAACTGCACGGCGTCGGACCGTCTTGTGATCGAGGTGACCGGCGGGCAGCGCCCGTTTCGCATGATCGTCCGTGACGGGCGTGGACGTATCATCGACGACTGCGAACGGTCGCCGGGACCGGGGCTGCACATCGTGTCCGTACCTCGCTCGGGGCTGGTCGCACTACGGGTGACGGGAGGAACCGCATGAAGGTCGGCATCACCGAGGTAGCGGACCGGGCGCAGGTGAGCGAGGCCACGGTCAGTCGCGTCATCAACCGGCGCCAAGGCGTGTCGCGCAAGACCCGCGAGGCGGTCGAGCAGGCGATGGCCGACCTGGGCTACGAGCGGCAGACGCGAGGTCAGCTCATCGCGGTCATCACCGAGTTCGTCTCCAACCCGTTCTTCGCCGACGTCTGCGAACGGATCGAGTCCACCCTCGCCCCACACGGCCTGAAGACGGTCCTGTGCCCGTGCTTCCCCGGCGGAGTGCAGGAGCTGGACTTCGTGACCTCCCTCGCCGACCGGGGCGTCGCCGCCGTCGTCTTCCTCTCGGCCAGCAACACGATCGAGGGCGCGGACCCGGAGGCGTACGAACTCCTGCGCTCCCGCAGGATCCCGTTCGTCGGGGTCAACGGCCAGTTCGAGGGCGGAGAAGAGGCGCCGGTCTTCTCCACCGACGACCTGCTGGCGGCCGAACTCGCCGTCGACCACCTTCACCGGCTCGGTCACCGCCGCATCGGCATGGCATCGGGCCCGGTCGGCAACCGCCCGGCCGACCGCCGCGTCAGCGGCTTCGTCTCCTCGCTCGCCAGACGCGGTGTCGAGGACCCGGAGCAGTGGGTGGTCCGGCAGTCCTACACCGTCGAGGGCGGCCAGTCCGCAGCGATCTCACTCCTCGGCCGCGGCGCCACGGCCATCGTCGCCGCCAGCGACTACATGGCCCTGGGTGCGATCCGGGGCGCGCGCCGCCAGGGATACGACGTCCCGGGCGACGTGTCGGTCGTCGGCTACGACGGCGCCATGATCATGGACTTCGTCGATCCCCCGCTCACCACGGTCCGCCAGCCGGCCGACCGCCTGGCCTCGGAGGTGGCCCGCAGCATTCTCGCCCTGGTCGGCAATCGTGACGTCCCCGTCGGTGAACTCCTCTTCGACCCTGAACTGGTGATCCGCGCGAGCACGGCGGCACCGAGGACGGAGTGAGGCGGCGGGAGACCTCCCGGGCACCGGCCTCGGTGTCGCGGAGTACCCGCGACGCCGGACGAGGGTGTCGCCGGTGAGGCTGATCGCCCACTCCGACGTGGTATCGGGCGCAGCGATGTCAACGAGTGCGGAGCGCCGTGTTTGCGCCTTCCGTCGCGGCCGTCGACGGTGTCTCCGGCCCATGCGCACTGAACTGCTCCAGCCGAAAACGAAGTTGGAGAGCTGTCGGCCCTCGGTATCAGTTGCAATTGCTCGTCCACACCATTGACCTAGAGGTCGGATCTATAGAGACTCTGCACGGAGATCATGCCGGGAAAGTAGAGGCAACACCGCATATTCATTGGATGTTTCGTGGTCGGCGGATACTTCGGAGGGGCTATGTCCAGGTTCGCGCTTCTTGGGGTGGCACTCGCGTTGCTCGGAGGTGTCAGCAGTCCTGCCGTCGCGGCGTCGAGGGTGACACCGGTGGTGGTCGCAGTGGACGCCTACGGCGCCGACCCCACGGGCCGGACGGACTCGACGCCCGCTGTCGCCGCGGCGCTGCGGCACGCCAAGAGCGACGATCGGCCGGTCCGGGTTGTCTTCTCCAAGGGCACCTACCAGCTCTTCCCCGAACGGGCCGAGACGCGTGAGCTGTACGTGTCCAACACCGTCGGCGCCGACCAGCGTTACCGGGACAAGAAGATCGGGCTGCTCGTGGAAGACATGCACGACGTCACCATCGACGGCGGCGGGGCCAGACTCGTCTACCACGGCCTTCAGACGGCGTTCGCGTCAATCCGTTCGACCGATGTGACCTTCACGAACTTCTCCTTCGACTACGCGGCCCCCGAGGTCATCGACGCGACCGTCGCCGACACCGGTGTCGCCGACGGGCACGCCTACCGTGTCCTGTCGATCCCTGCCGGCAGCCCGTACCGGGTAAGCGGCACGCACATCACCTGGCTCGGCGAGACCAGTCCGGCCACCGGGCAGCCGTACTGGTCGGGTGTCGACGGACTGCAGTACACACAGATCCACGACCCCAAAGGGCAACGGTCCTGGCGCGGCGACAACCCGATGTTCAACGACGTCGCCGCGGTCACCGACCTCGGCGGCCGCCGGATCCGGATCGACTACACCACTGCGGCACGGCCGGCGGACGCCGGGCTCGTGTACCAGATGCGCCTCATCGAACGAACGGAACCGGGCGCTTTCATCTGGGAATCCAAGAACGTCACGATGCGCTCGATGAACGCCTACTACCTGCAGTCCTTCGGTGTGGTGGGGCAGTTCAGCGAGAACATCTCCATCGACAAAGTGAACTTCGCCCCCGATCCGGCATCCGGCCGGTCGACAGCCTCGTTCGCGGACTTCGTGCAGATGTCCGGCGTCAAAGGGAAAGTCTCGATCACCGGGAATGTCTTCGACGGGCCGCACGACGACCCGATCAACATCCACGGCACCTATCTCGAGGTCGTCGGGAAACCCGGGCCGTCCACCCTCACCCTCGCCTACGAACACCCGCAGACCGCCGGATTTCCGCAATTCGCCCGGGGTGACGAGGTCGAGTTCGCCACCAAGCGCACGATGACCCCGCTGGGGGACGCGCACGCGGTGGTCACCGCGGTCGACGGGCCGAGCGGGATGGACCATACGAAGCCGCTGACCACGATGACCGTCACCTTCGACCGTCCGGTTACTGCCGGGGTCGAGATCGGCGGCACGGTCGTCGAGAACGTCACGGCCACCCCGGCGGTCGTCATATCCCACAACGTGTTCCGCAACGTGCCGACCCGCGGTGTGCTGGTCACCACCCGCAAACCCGTCCTGATCACCGGCAACCGGTTCGACGGGATGTCCATGGCCAGCATCTACGTCTCCGCCGACGCCTACCAGTGGTACGAGTCCGGGCCGGTCGCCGACCTCACGATCCGAGGGAACTCCTTCACGCGGCCCAGCGGACCGGTCATCTTCGTGGAGCCGACCAATCAGGTCATCGACCCGGCGGCCCCGGTGCATCACAACATCTCGGTCGAGCACAACTCGTTCGACATCGGTGACGTCACCGTCGTCAACGCGAAAAGCGTCGGCGGGTTCGCTTTTACCGGAAACACCGTCCGGCGGCTGGACGGAGCGGATCACCCGCCGTACACCTCCCCGCTGTTCGTCTTCCACGGCAGTTCAGACATCCGGATCACGCGCAATCACTACGACAAGGGCCTGAACACCTCCGTGGTCACGGACTGACTCGACGGCGCCCGCGCGACCTGAAGAAGTCTCGGGCGCCGCCGTCCCACCGCGCCTGCGTTCACCGCACGGAGGGGCTCGCCCGGCGCAAGCCCGGCTTCGCCCGGGTCGAAGTCGTGGACCGGATCGGGTTGCCTGAAGCCTGTTCGACGGGCGTGAGCCGGACCAGGTTGCCGCAGTCGCACAGCACGCCCTCACCTGGGCGGACTTACGGCACGGGCACTGGTGCCCCGTAGCGGACCGAGATCCCCGTCTCGGCCAGGCGCTCGGCGATGGCGGGCGCGGCCCGTTCGGCGAGAGCGGCGATGGTGAGGGACGGGTTGACGGTCAGGGAGGTCGGGACCGCGGACCCGTCGGTGACGAACAGGCCCTGGTGGCCGCGCAGTTCGTTGCTGTCGGTGAGGGCGCTGGTGGAGGGAGTGTCACCCATGCGGGCCGAGCTGATGGGGTGGGCGGTCACGGTTCCGGCGACGTCCTCCTGCCAGGGCCGGACCCGGGACAGCCCGTCCTTCTCGAGAATGCCGCGCAGCGCCTCGTCGGCCTTGCGCCAGCCGTCGCGGGTGCGGTCGGTGGGGTGATAGGTCATCGTGCCCAGTCCGAGCCCGGGAGCGAGACGGATGAAGCTGCCGGTGGGCGGGGGAGTGGCTGCGAAGACGCCCTCGTTGTCGTCCTCGGTCATGGCGAGCAGGGTGAGCCAGGACTTCCAGCGTGAGCGCAGAGCACGACCCGGTATGCCGAACCAGTTCGGCGCGTCGGTGGCCTGGGCCAGCACATTGGTGAGGGGCGGGAAGTAGATCTGCTGGAGCATGAAGCGGCTGAACTCGGGCTGTGTGGCGTCCAGGAAGTCGTATGTCGCCGCTGTGATGGGGCGGCCGATCGGCAGGCCCTCGTATGGGACGCCGTCGGGACGGGACAGACCCAGAAGGGAGCGCACCTTGGTCTCGTTCACGTCAGCGACGCTCACCCGGTCGCCGTTGCCCGAGAAGTACCGTCCCACCGCCGACGGGATGCCGCCGAGCAGCGGGGCGGAGCGCTGGAGGACGACGGGAGTGCCGACAGCCCCGGCGGCGAGGACGACCGTCCGGGCATGGATGGTCCCGATCTGGAGGGTGCACGTGTAGTCGTCGGGGTCGAGCACCGTGTAGGTGACGGCGTACCGGTAGCCCGGTTCGAGTGATGGCGCGATGGTCTGTACTTCGTGCAGCGGCCGGATCGTCGCGCCGTGCGCTTCCGCCGCCGGCAGGTAGTTGAGCAGCATCGAGCGTTTGGCGTCGAAACGACAGCCGGACAGCATCCAGTTGCAGTTGGTGCACCGTTCGGTGTCGACGGCCACCGGTACGGGATTGCAGGTGTGGCCGGCGCGTTGGCAGGCGGCGGCCAGTACACCGCCGGCGTAGGAGACGTCCGGCCAGCCGGTTCGGGTGACCGGGATGGCCTCCTCGACCCGGTCGTACCAGGGGTCGAGCGCGGCGCGGGTGAGAGCGGCCGGCCAGATGCGCCGGCCGATGCTGCCGCGGCGTTCGAAGACGAAGGCGGGGGCGCGCAGCGAGGCGGCGAAGTAGGAGACACTGCCGCCGCCGACGCAGTTGCCGGCGACGACGGCGATGCCGTCGCCGCGCACGACGTCGACGATGCGGTTGTAGGTTCCCAGTCGCATCGAGTGGACGAAGTCGTCCGCCGCCAGGCGGGGACCGCGTTCGAGGACGGTGACCCGTGCGCCCCCGGCGGCGAGGTAGTAGGCGGGGATCGCCCCGCCGAAGCCGCTTCCGGCCACGAGGACATCTGTGGTCTGCACGCTCATGCGGGGCTCCCTGACGCGGTGGTCGCGGGGTGCGGGGCGGCGAGGGCTCTGCCGTAGGAGTAGGTGGGGAAGCGCCACAGACCGTCGGGGTCGGGCTGGGGGAAGTCCAGCCAGGCCAGTCCGGGATGGCCTGTGGTGAGGGCCTGGCGTGTGTCGAGGTGCGCCGCGGTGTCGAAGGCGAGGCCGGTGAGCAGGCTGAGCACCTGCCAGATGGCGCGGTCGGGGTCTTCCGGGCCGAAGAGTCCGCGGACCAGCGCGGTGCGGTGGCCGAAGGACAGACCCACGAAGGCCGGGCTGGTGAGGGGAAGCAGGATGAGGTGGGTGGCGGCGTAGGCGATGGCGCGGGCGTTGAGCAGGGCCGCGATCTCCGGCAGTACGGGGGCCAGCGGCAGGTCGGGCGAGGTGAGGGTACTGATCACTCCGGCCTGCACGGCGCCCGGTCCTGTGACGGCGCCCGCGATGGCCAGGTCGCCGGCGAAGCGGCGCTCACCCGGGATCAGGGTGTCGGCGAACGCCTCCATCGTCTGGACGGTCCAGCCGGCGGAAGCGGCGGAAGCGGCGGAAGCGGCGGGAGCGGCGTCGGCGGCCTCCGCGCGGGCGACTGCGGGGAACTGCAGCGCGGACAGGGCTCCCGAGGTGGCGACGAGCGCCCTGAGGACTGCCCTTCGATCGATCGAGGACACGGTGCTCACCCGATCGCGGCGCAGATGGGCGAGTACGGGAGGGGCGTGGTCAGGCCCGACTCCCCGGCCTCCGTGCCGTAATCGTCCAAGGCGTCGGCCAGCTCCGGGTACACAGGGCGCAGAGCGGCGACGGCGTCTCCGATGCCGACGCTCTGGCCGTGTATGCGGAAGCCGCTCAGCCTCGCTCCAGCCAGCCCCCCGGACTTGTCCCACCAGTACTGGCCGTCCCAGGTCACCCAGGGCGTGGAGCCGGTGGTGGTCTGCACGCTCCAGTGGTCCTTCTGGTAGTAGCGGCACGTGATCATGGCGAGGGCGAAGCGTGAGGGTTCGGCGACGAGGAAGCGCAGGGCGCCGCCGTTGTCGAACGTGATGTCACGCTTGCTGTACTCGACGCACAGCGGGTCGCGGAACATGAGCCACCACGGTGGAGTCTCCCCCTCGCCGAACCGGTGCCAGTCGCAGGTGGCGGCGAAGGAGGGTTCGGTGAACGGCCCGGTCCGGGACTCGGTGAGCGTGGTCTCGGACACCGCGGGGGAACGCGGAACCGCCGATGCGGTTCCCGGTACGAGAGCGGTGACGCACAACGACCCAGCAATTGCCAGGTACATGCCAACTTTGCGGAAGTGAGACGAACGAGTCAAGGGATTCCTGCCTTACTCGCGGCGACGGCCGATGGACCGGGCCGCGGCGCGGTCCGGCACACCCAAAGAGTGAGGCATGACTACGCCTCAGTAAAGAGGTGGGTGAGTGGCTCTTCCACTGAGTCACCGTACATCTGCTTCCAAGGAGGCGTCCGAGGCGCACGGGGCAGTAGTGCACATGTGAGGGCGGGAGCGGTCGCTGTCCTGTCGCGTGGATGTCTCTCGTGCCGTGGTCGAGCTCAATCCCTCGCCTGTCAGCGGAAGTTCGGTTCCGTCCAGCTGACGGTGCGGAGCAAGTGTGTCGCCGTGGGAACGGCATCAGCTCGGCCACCGTCCCGAAGGGTCGCCACAGTGGAGATGCCGGCTGCTGCTGACCCCGTGGAAACGTCCCCATGGGTGCCCGGAACAGGCGAGGTCACCTCACGAATCTCGACTCACGCATCCCCACGGGTGTGGGGAGGGTCCGGACCCTTCCACCTGGAACCTCACCGGGGACCATCACCGCGCATGCGGGGGAGCAGGGCCTGCCTGACGGCCAGGCCCCGCCCCACAGTGTGGCGCCGCCGAGGCGGTCGTCGCACGCGGCTGCGCGGTGGCCTTCTGAGTGATCACCGGCTGGGTATCGGCCTGCCTCAACTGGGAGGCTCCCTGTCGGCCTGCGCTCCGGGCAAGCCCGGAAGGCGTTCAGTCGATGCCGGCGGCCGACGGAGCGGTAGGGGATGTGCATGTCTATACGCCTATTTATAGCTATTCTTCTTGTGTGCTTGCCGATGTAATTGATGCGGTGACGTACCGCCGATACCGGTGCTTCGACGGCCCTGGCGCCGTCAGGTGAACATCCGGTACCGCAGGTGTGGGCTACGGCTCTCGAACAGGCCGACCGCCGCCCGGTGCCCCCGACGATCGGCACAAGGCGGTGCTGCTCGGTGTCGGTGCGGTCTGAGCGCGTGTCTACAGCGGGCGCCGGCAGTGAGGTCGGATGGAAGGGCGACAAGCCTGGTGCCGGCTGTGACGGCCTCGGGTGCACGGCAGCCGAGGCCGGCCAAAGTCTTGAAAGGTCGGTGAACGTGCGTGGGGTCTGCCGCCTCCAGCCCCGCCTGGGACTGGGATGGTCTGGCCGCTTCCTTCCGCTGCCTGGTACGGGACGCGGGCGCCTCCGGCGGCATGCTCTTCCTCCTGCCGCAGCGGGAGGAGGTGCTGCACCTGTCGATGGTGTACGGGTCTGTGCGGCCCGTCGCCGCCCCGTGGGCCCGTATTCGGTTGGAGGAGGCGATCCCGGCGGCTGAAGCGGTCAGGGAAAGGCGGCTGATCTGGGTCGGCACTCCCGAGGACATGGCGTTGCACTATCCAAGGCTCGCTCTGGAGGTCTCCGACCACGCGGTGGCGGCCGCCCCGATCACCACCAGTGACGCTGTGCTCGGCGCTGTGTGCCTCCTGTGGCCCTCCTGGCATCCCCAGGGAATGAGCCGGCAGGAGATCGAGGCGATCGACACGTTCTGTGACCAGGCAGGTCTCTCGCTGCAGCGAGCGGCGCAGAGCGGTCACCCGTGGCTGCCCGGGGCCCGACCGGTGGTGCTCGAGACGGTGCGCTCGCGCACCCCGGACCGGGCCGAAGCCCTGGCGGCTCATGACTTCGCCATCCGCTTGCCGGGGGCGGTGTCCCTGGACCTGGACGGACGGATCGTTTTCGTCAGTGAGGCGTCGCTCGACCTGCTCGGAGCACCCGCTGCCGACTTGCTGGGCGCACACCCGTGGGAGTGCCTGCCATGGCTTGGCGATTCCACCTTCGAGGACCTGTTCCGGGCCACGGTCGTCAGCCACCGTCCGGCTCGCTTCGCTGCCCGGCGCTCACCTGATCTGTGGCTGTCCTTCGAGCTCTACCCCGACGCCTCCGGCGTCAGCATCCATGTGGTTCCCCTTCCGGATGCGCCGTCCGCCGGTCCGGAGCAACCGGTCCCCACTCTCGCGCAGCGCACCGAAGCCAGGCCGCTCTATCACCTGATGCACCTGGCGGCGAGCCTCGCAGAGGCGGTGCGAGTGGAAGATGTGGCCGACACGGTCGCCGACCAGCTCATGCCTGGTTTCGGTGCCACAGGCCTGGCCATGATGACGGCCGACGAAGGACGGCTGCGAGTCATCGGTCACCGCGGATACAGCCGAGCATTCATGGACCGCTTCGACGGCCAGTCCCTGGGCTCCGCTACCCCGGCCGTGCGAGCCCTGACCAGTCACACGCCCCTCTTCTTCACCAGCTTCGCCCAGTTCCGCCACGCCTACCCTGACGCTGTCCGTTATAGCGGCAGGAACGCATGGGCCTTCCTGCCGCTCGTCATCCGCAGCCGCCCCATCGGGATCCTGGCGCTGTCCTACAACCAGGCTCGGTGTTTCCCCCCAGCGGAGCGCAACCTCCTCGTCTCGACCGCGGGACTGATCGCCCAGGCCCTGGACAGGGCCTGCCTCTACGAGGCCAAGGACAATCTCGCCCGGACGCTGCAGACCGCTCTCCTGCCCAAAGAACTGCCTGCCATCGACGGCCTGCAAGCTGCCGCACGCTACCTGCCCGCGATACACGGCATGGACATCGGCGGAGACTTCTACGACCTCATCCGCTGCTCCACCACCAGCGCCGCAGCCGTCATCGGTGACGTTGAAGGTCACAACGTCCAGGCCGCAGCCCTGATGGGCCAACTGCGCACTGCCATTCACACGCATGCCGCGGCCGGCACACATCCAGACGAACTCCTGGCCCACGCCAACCGCGTGGTGTGCGACTTCAATCCGGGACTGTTCGCCAGCTGTCTCTGCATCCACCTCGATCTGGCCAACCGCCGCGCCCGCCTGGCCACAGCCGGACACCTGCCACCTCTGCTCCGCCACCCCGACAGCCGTACCGAAGTACTCAGCGTTCCCCCAGGCCCGCTTCTTGGCATCAGCGCGGACGCCGACTACCCCGCCGTTGAGATCGAACTGCCCCCGCGCACCACTCTCGCCCTGTACACCGACGGCCTGGTCGAAGCCCCCGGCGTCGACATCGACCATGCCATCACCGCTCTTGCCGACCAGCTCGCCCGAACGCGCGACGAGGATATGGAGGCCACCGCTGATGCCCTCCTCGCCCACGCCCGGCACAACGTCCCCGGCACCGACGACATGGCCATGCTGCTGGTGCACTCCACGTGACTAGTGACCCGACGAGTGCGGTGGGACAGGGTGACGAACACAGGGCCGCGCGTACTGCCTCTGATCAGCTGAAGCGGGCAGACACGGGGAATCGCAACCACTTGTTGATGGCGGCGAGGAGGACGGTTACCTCGTAGCGGACCGCGAGCTTGTCGTACCTCGTCGCCACTGCGCGGTGTTTCTGGGGCGGTTGATACCGCACTCAACCCCGGTGCCGCGCCTTGTAGTACTGCGGGTCGAACTTCGGTGGGGCAGCCACCGCGAGAGCCGAGTTCTCGCGATGGCGGGTCAGGTCGGCCTGGTCCGGGATGGGGTGCCGCGGGTGCCTCGGCGTCGCAGGTGGGCCCGGTTCCTTCGGGATGCGTATGGCACTCCAGGTGGCGGGACTTCACTACGGATCTAAGGTGGCGGCAGATGCCGTCGCCTGGCGGATCAACGAACAACAGGAGGCGGGGCGGCCGTGAGGACCCTCTACCAAATCGACTCCTTCACGCGTGTGCCCTTCACCGGCAACCCAGCAGGCGTGGTGCTCGATGCGGAGGGCATGACGGACGCGGCCATGCTCGCGGTCGCACGCGAACTGAACAACTCCGAGACCGCCTTCGTCCTGCCTGCCGACGGCCCCGACCATGACGTGCGGGTCCGCTTCTTCACCCCGACCACGGAGGTTCCGGCCTGCGGGCACGCCACCGTGGGGGCGCACTTCGCGCGCGCGGTCGAGTACGGACTGCCCTCGTGCTCGTTCGTGCAGAAGACTGGCGGTGGACTGCTCCAGCGGGTGGAGATCCAGCGCGACGGCGACCACGTACGGATCGGTGTCCATCAGGGCGCCGCCGACTTCGGCCCGGAACTGGACCGCCACCAGGTCGACCGACTGCGGGAAGCGCTGGGCGTCCTGGCCGGCGATCTCACGGGCAGCGGTCCGGTCCAGATCGTGTCGACCGGGCACTCCAAAGTGCTCGTCGAGCTGCGCGACCGGGCAGCGGTGGACGGACTGCGCCCGGATTCCGCCGCGTTGACCGAGCTCAGCCGGGAGGTGAGCAGCAACGGATTCTTCGTCTTCACCCGTGCCACCCGCGACCCCAGCTTGCTCACATGGTCCCGGATGTTCGCGCCCGCGATCGGCATCCCGGAGGATCCGGTCACCGGCAACGGGCACGGGCCCCTCGGCGCGTACCTCGTGCACCACGGCATCGTTGCGGCCCCCGGAGGACGGCTGACCTTCACCGGGCGTCAGGGAGCGGCGATGGGGCGGCCCGGTGAGGCCCACGTGCGCGTCGACGCCACGACCCCCGGCGAACTCGTAGTGTCTGTCACCGGTGACGCCGCGATAGCCTTCCGCGCTCAGCTGAACGCCTGACGGAGAATCGTTTGCCGTTGCTGCCGTTGCTGCCGTTGCTGCCGGCACCCCGCCCTGCTGGGCGCGACCTGCTGCAGGTCACCCGCCGGGCCGACAACGCCTACGGCCCGCCCGATTTGGCGGCGCTGCTCGGAATCCTGATCACCGCGGCGAAGCGCCGCCCGTATGACGGGGAGCCCGTCGTGATGAGACGCGACGTCACACTCCACGAACTCGCCCAGGGACTGCGCACGATGTCGCAAGGCCTCCGGTGGTTCGACAGTCACGACCCGGAGGAACAGTGTTGTCCCGATCGGGGCGTTGCAGGTCGCTGCGGTGAC
This sequence comes from Streptomyces sp. NPDC059582, assembly GCF_042735715.1. Lineage (NCBI taxonomy): Bacteria > Bacillati > Actinomycetota > Actinomycetes > Kitasatosporales > Streptomycetaceae > Streptomyces > Streptomyces sp. NPDC059582. The sequence continues at coordinate 81,901 of NZ_JBHWCC010000031.1, read as the reverse complement.
GGAGGGGGCCGTCACAATTGACCGTCATAGCCTGCGCTGGTGATCGTACGATCGCCCCATGACTGCGGACGCGCGAATCAAGCAGGCTGAAGTCCTTTACGAGAGAGCTGTCTTCGGCGGGGACAGCGCCGCACTGGTCACCGCTGACATGGGGCTCGATGCGGTCGAGGCGGACCTCGCCCTGGCCCGTGGCCGCCTGATCCATGCTCGTTTCCTGGACGAGCGCGTCGAAGACGCACGCGAGCTGGAGCTCTTCGAGCGCGCAGCAGAGCTGTACAGGCGGATCGACGATGTCCGGGGAGAGGGCGAGGCGCTGTTCTGGGTCGGCACCTTTCACCAGGTGGTCCGCGACGACACGCAGACAGCCTTGCCTGCCTTCACACGCGCCCTCGATCTCGCCACCGGGGCCGATGACCAGCTGACCATGTCCTACGCCCTTCGCCACCTTGGCTTCGCTGAGCACATGGCCGGACGGCTGGACGCGGCACGAGCGCACTTCGAGGAGTCCACCCGCTTGCGCCGCACGCTCGGGTTCCTGCCGGGGGTGGCGGCAAACCTGATCGCACTCGCGCAGCTGGCCGTCGAACGGAATCAGCGGGACGATGCTGCGACGTTGCTCGAGGAGGCCAGGGGGCTGGCCGAGAGTACCGATTCCGACGGCGTCCTGGGCTGGGTGGCGGAGGCCCGCGAGAGGCTCGACTTGCAGTAACAGCGTGTGGCGCTCGGACTCTCCCGGCAATCCGTTGAGCAGGGAGCGGACGAGAGCCGCCGGTCATCGAGGCGGCGGCTGCGCCGGGGACCGCCACCGGCCGTACGGTGGCGGGCACAGCCGAGAGGAGGTCGGCCGACCTCCCCGCGCACCGGCGGAAGCACTCATGATTCGCCGGACACCCCTCCTACGCGCGTTGCGAAGTCACTGAACCCGTCGCAGCAGCCGACTCAGGAACTCGGCAGTCCAGCGGGTCCCTGCCTCGCCTCCGCCAGGATTCCAGGAACCAGTCCGCTTCGGGTCCACGTGCGGGTGGAGTCGAGCACCGGCGGTGCCGTCGGCGAAAGATTGTCGAGGTGCGGTCGGGGTGGTGGGGCGGGAGTAGTGCGGCCGGGAAGGTCGAGTGCGGCCGGGAAGGTCGAGTGCGGCCGGAAAGGTCGAGTGCGGCCTGCGGGCCCAAGTCGCGGCGCGCGGCGATCTCTTCCAGGTGTCGGGCCATCTCAACTATTCAGGCGTCGTCGACACTGGGGCCTTCTTCCGAAGTGGGCGATGGTGTCGAGGGAGGGCCGAGCCCGTCCGGAGAGTCTTGCCGCTCGAGTGCTGACCTGCCTGGCGCCTCGTCGGGTTTCCGACCGTGTTCGTCCGTTCGGCTGCGGGCGGCCGTGGCGGTGAAACCATCGAAACCGGTGAGATCGTGGACGTTGTGAAGTCGACCGCGGCACTGGAGCGGGGGCACGGCACCGGCACCGACGTCGAGCCTGCCCCTGGGGGCCGTCCGGTGCTGATCGCCGCCTGCCGGCGAGTTCGGGCGCGGGCCTCCGTCGGACGCGGCGGCCGCTCCGTACGTGTCGGCGAACCGGGCCGTTTACCCGCGGTACCTCTGTCGTTTAGGCATCTTTGCGAAGAATAGACGTTGTCGTAAAGGTGACTTGACGTCTAGTGGACAGGTCAGAGGGCTGACCTCGACCCTTCGCGGTACCACTGTGTCCTCCCATGAGACATGAGAACCACAAGTGGAGCCCCGGGGGCCACCTCCCTCGGCAGCGGCGTGCGGCGGCGACCGCCGTCCTCGTGGCGCTCCTGGCCGGTCTGACGGCCGCTCCCGGTGCCGCCCAGGACCTCGGCTCGGACACCGGACGGGCGGGCGTCTCCGCGCGGGCCGGGGCGGCCCGGTCACCGATGATCGCCCGGCACCAGGTCACCCTGATCACCGGCGACCGCGTCACGCTGGAGACGGACACCTCGGGCAAGCAGAGTGTCTCGGTCGAGCCCGCCGAAGGCCGCGAGCGTCTCACGTTCATCAAGCGCCAGGACGGCGGGGACTGGACGGTCATACCCGCAGACGCTCTCCCTCTGCTCGCGACGGGCCGTCTCGACAAGACGCTGTTCAACGTTTCCGCGCTGGTCCAGGGAAAGTACGCCGAACGATCGAGTCTGCCGCTGATCGTCCAGTACGCGGGTGACGCGGACACCGCTGAGCGCCGGCTCACCGCGGCGGGGGCCGACAAGGTCCACTCCATCTCCGGAACCTCCTTCGCGACCCTTGGCGAACACCGCGAGGACGCCGCGGGATTCTGGCAGGGCATCGCCCCCAGCCGCGCGGGCGCCACCGCATTCGGCGCGGGCGTGCGCCGGGTCTGGCTGGACGGCCACGCCAAGGTCCAGCTCGACAAGACAGTGCCGCGCATCGGAGCCCCCCACGCCTGGGAGAAGGGCTACACCGGCACCGGCGTCAAGGTCGCGGTGCTCGACACCGGTTACGACCCGAACCACCCGGACCTGAAGGGCCTCGTCACCGAGTCGGCGAACTTCACCACCGAGCCGAACACCGACGACCTGATGGGGCACGGCACCCACGTGACCTCGACCATCGCCGGTTCCGGCGCAGCGTCCGACGGCCGGTACAAGGGCGTCGCGCCCGGTGCGCGGATCCTGACCGGCAAGGTGTGCACCGCGGACGGCAACTGCGACAACTCCGACATCATCGAGGGCCTGGCCTGGGCTGCCCAGCACGGCGCCAAGGTGATCAACCTCAGCCTGGGCGATGTCGACACGCCGGAGACCGACGCCGTCGAGGCCATGGTCGACACCGTCACCCGCGACTACGGCTCCCTGGTCGTGGCCGCGGCCGGCAACAGCGGCCCCGGCAAGGTCTCCTCGCCCGCCTCCGCCGACCAGGCGCTGGCCGTCGGCGCCGCCGAGGCCGACGAGGACCTCGCGGCCTTCAGCTCGGTCGGCCCGCGCGTGGGCGACTCCGGCCTCAAGCCGGACCTCATCGCCCCCGGAGTCAACGTCGTCGCCGCCAGAGCGGGCGGCACCACCGCCGACGACGGCTACGTCGGGATGAGCGGCACGTCCATGGCCACACCGCACGTGGCCGGAGCCGCCGCCATCCTGTTCCAGCAGCACCCCGACTGGACGGCCGAGCAGGTGAAGCGCCAGCTGGTGCAGTCGGCGACCGGCGCCAAGGAGCGCGGCGCCTACACCCAGGGCTCCGGGCGCGTCGACATCGCCCGGGCCGTCGACCAGGAGGTCACCGCCGAGCCCGCCGGACTGGACTTCGGGCTCGCCCGCTGGACGGACGGCGCTCGGCCGCCGGTGAAGAAGACGGTCACCTACCGCAACCCGGGCGGCGAGCCGGTCACCCTCCACCTGAAGCAGAAGGCGGTCCGCGGCAAGACGAACGAGCCCGCCCCCGAGGGCCTGTTCCGTCTCAACGCCGACACGGTCACCGTGCCCGCGCACGGAACGGCGGACGTCACCCTCACCGCGGCCCCGGCAACCACCACGAACTACGCCGCCTACAGCGGCGTGGTGACCGCGGCCACCACGGACAACCAGGTATCGGTGCGCGTGCCGTTCGGCATGGACGTCGAGCAGCCGTCCTACGACCTGCGCATCGACCTGAAGAGCCGCACGGGTACGGCCCCCGACATCGCCTACCTGCTGGTCAACTCGGCCGACGGCAAGGCCTACGAGGTGGAAGCGCTCAGCAAGAGCAGCACCGTGGTGCGGGTGCCGAAGGACACCTACTCGGTGAGCGGCTTCTTCTTCGACGCGTCCTTCACCGAGGGCATCATCGTCGGCGTGCCGAAGGTCGTGATGAGTGCCGACCGGCAGGTCGCCATCGACGCCCGTAAGGCCAAGCCCGTCACGGTCTCGGCGCCGAGCCGCTCGGCGCGCATCATCTCGGCCGAGATCGGCACCATCAGCCTGGACGACGAGCTTCTGTCCGTCACCATGAACAACGCGGTCGGCGACGACCACATCGAGGGCGTGTACGCAACACCGACGGCGCGGTACACGGACTCGAAGTTCACCTATCTCGTCAGCACCGTCTGGGGTGACCCCACCGGCGCGGACGGGAACCCCTCGTCGGTCTATTACCTCGCTCGTCCGGTGCACGGCGCCATCCCGGCCGACCCCGGCTACAACCCCCGCAAGTCGGAGCTGGCCAAGGTGAACACCACGTTCGCGGCCACCACGCCGGGCACCGTCGCCGCCCGCCTCGTCTGGATGTATGTCGACAACGTCCGCTTCGGCGGTCGGGCCCTGCTGGGGCTTCCGGTTCCGACGCGGCGCGTCGACTACTTCTCGGCGGCCGACGGCCTGCGCTGGCAGACGGCCTTCGACCAGAACAACATCTTCGACCCGGACACCCGTGGTCAGAGCTACCTCGGTGTTCTGCACGGCTACAAGGCCGGCGCCGAGGTCGAGGAGCGCTGGAACGGCGGGGTCCAGGCCGTTGGTCTCTCGCCCGAGGTGTGGGCCTTCCGCGAGGGCGACACCATGTTCCGTTCCTTCCAGTCGGCCGCGAACGGAAACCTCGACCTGGTGGCCGACACGACGTCCGGCCTGCCCAAGGTGGAACTGCGGCGCAACGGCGAACTGGTCTCCGAGGACTGGAGCATGAGCGACGTACCGGCCGACGCCACCCCCGCCGACTACCGTCTGACGGTCGAGCACGACCGTGACCTCGGCCCCAGCTCCGTCTCCACGAGCCTTCGGGCCGAATGGCGGTTCCGGTCGCAGACCACGGCGACACGCCAGGCCCTGCCGATGTACGCGGTGCGCATGTCGCCGGAACTGGACGAGTGGAACCGTGCCAAGGCCGGGCGCGCCCTCGACGTCCCGGTGCTGATCCAGCGCACGGCCGGCGCCGCCGTATCGCCCATCCGCACCCTCACCGTCGACGTCTCCTACGACGAGGGCAGGACGTGGCAGTCGGTGAGGGTCAAGGGATCCGGCCTGCAGCACACCGTGACAGTGGACAGTCCGCGACGTGCCGCGGGCGGCTCGGTCAGCCTGCGCGCCCACGTCGTGGACGCGGCGGGCAACTCCTTCAAGGAGACCGTCATCAGGGCCTACCTCCTCAAGTAGCGAGAGGCCAGGCACGCGGGGCCCGCCGGATTCGTCCGGCGGGCCCCGTCCGCCGTGCGTCGCCGGTGCGATGCTCGGAGCCGGTCTCGGCAGCCGCGTGCCAGGACAGAACGTCGGCTACGACGTCGAGGGGGCGGATCCGCAGGACAAGCCTGTACGGATCGAGGTCAAGAAGGTGGACAGGCCCGATGCACGGTTCGCCATGACCAACAACGAGGTGTCCCTCATGCTGACGGAACCGGGCGGCTGCCTGCTTGCCATCGTCGTAGGCGACGGCCGCCACGCCCAGCAGATGCTGCTCGATCCCTCGCGGGACGACCTCCCCGAGGAGCGCGTCTGCCGCCGCTGGGACTGGGACTTCACCGACTGGTCACGGTTCGCCGAGACGGTCGGCAGCACGTGACGTCTGCGCGGCCGCAGACCGGGCAGCGGCCGCCGACCACCGGAGTGCTTCCGGCCGCACGAGTGTGACGCGCGGCCGTCGCCATCGGCCTGCCGTCCAACGGGCTGGTGTGCGTTCTGCACTGGCTTGCACAGTGACCTGCTCGGATGATCGCCCAGGCAGCGTGTTCTCACATGCCAGGGCGGGCGCCTTCGGCGGGTCTTCCCCGCTGACGATCGGGGATTTTTGGGGCGAGGTCTCGTTGACCGACTTGATGACCTGCCTAGCGGCTCGAACTGGGATCCGCCACGCCGCCGCTGTTCGCCCTTGTGGGTCGGCCGTAGCAATTGGATTCCCTGCTCGGCGAGTTCTGGCCGAAGTCGCGGCCGAAGTTGTTCTTGTCGCCGATCAGCGTCTGTTCGGGCCGGGCAGCGGCAAGGCCCGGGTGCGGCGGCCGGGAGGTCACAGCAGGTCTCGCGCTCGTCGGCCTTGGCTCCGGTCAGGGCGAAGGAGATGGGCAGGCCCTGGTGGGTGCACGCCGTGGGGCGGCAGGACATACCTCAGGCTGACGTCCACAACTTGACGAGCTGGGAACTTGACGTCTCTGGCTGGGCCCGCTCACCTCTCGGTGGTTCGGCGACGCGACCAGGCCGAGTTCAGGAAGCCCTGCTGTCGCGACCTCGGCCAAGCCGTGCGGACGCTCTGAACTCCGGGGGAACCGAGGGCCGGCGTGGCTCGGTCGAGGGCTGCGCCCTCGTGCCGCCGGAGTCGCCGCTTCGGATCCAGCATTCCTCGCCGACAGATCCGTACGGCGTGCCGCGTTTCGCCTACCGATGACGGCCATGCCGCGATCTAGGCTCGAGGCCGTGGGACAGGTAGAACAGCACGCCGAGGGCGCGGGACCATTCACCACCAGACTCACCTGGCGCCTTGCCGACGGCGGCACGGCGGTGTGGGAGTCCCGCCTCGCGCGGCGCAGGGGCGTGCTGGCGGTCTCCCCGGCAGGAACGGCGACCGTTCGGCGTACGAACGCCGATCAGGAGGGGATCCGCCGGCTGTGCCGGTTGAACGTCGTCGCCGCCACGGCTTTCATCCTCGGGGGCTTGCTCTTCGCGGCCGGTGCCGGTGTCGCCCAGTTCGGGTCCGGCGACGCGACCACGAGCGCATCGATCTACGCGATCGGCGGCCTCTTCTTCTGCATCGGCGGCTATGTCTCGCTGCTGCAGGTGGTCAACGCGCCCCGGCATGACGTCGGCGGCCAGGCGACGTTGGTCACCCACCGGTGGCGGTGGTGGAGTTATGAGCCGATGCGCGTGGACTGGCTGAGCACTCTCGTGCTGTTCGCGGGCACCTTGGTGTTCGCCGTGAACCTGCTGGACTCCTTCCTGAAGGGCCTGAGCGTGCAGCAGGTCAACCGGCTGATCTGGACACCTGACATCATCGGCTGTGTGCTGTTCCTGTACTCCGGGCACCTCGGGTTCGTCGAGATCGGCCACGGACGGCGGGGCCTGCTCCCGCACAGCCTTGGTTGGTGGATCGTCGCGGTCAACCAGTTCGGTTCCCTCCTGTTCATGGCGTCGGCGATCGCGGCTTTCACCCGGCCGGCCACAGCGAGTCTGGTCAATGCGGACGTCGCCAACTGGGGGACGCTGTTGGGAGCTCTGTGCTTCTCGCTCGCGGGTGTTATCCAGCTCTTTGAGCGCCCGGGCTGACCGGTGCGGCAGGGGGTGTCCCTACGTTCTTGGCCAAGGGAAACGGGGGGTGCGTCGGGTTGGCGATCCGGGCAGCATGGCGGGGTGACCGACCTGCGGTGGGATGACGTGAAGTCCTTCTTCGACCTGGACTTGATGGGGTCGTTGCCGGACGTGCGTGTCCCGAATGCCTCGGTGGAGGACTGGCAGGCGATCCTCGATCTTGTCCTGGAGAAGGGCTGGAAGTGCCAGTACTCCGAGGGAGAGAGGGTGCTTCCGATGCCTCGGGCTGAGGCCGTGCTGCGCCGCCCGGCGGATGCTGAGTGCCCGCACCTGCGGGTCTGGCCGACTGCTGAGGTGCTTGCGATCTTCCGTTTTCGTTCCGACGATGTAGTCGACTTCGACGTCGATCTGCGGGAGTTGCAGGGCCAGGATCGACTTGATGTGTTCTGCGGCTTCCTTCGGCGGATCGGACGGCGGTTGGGCAAGCCGGTGCTGATGGACCCCGAGGGCGGCTCCGGCCGTTCGGTGCTCGGCTTCGACGTCGAGGTTGATCGAATCGTTGTCCTCGCAGGCCTGCAGACCCGTAGACCCGTAGACCCGTAGGCCAGGTGACTGAGCCGGTCGGCTGTGGTTTGTAGAGGTTCCGTCGCGAAGAGGACGCCGGCCCTGCGTCTTGCGAGGCAGAGCAGGACTTGGGTGTGGTGCTTGCCCTGGGTGATCTTCGGTCACATCCTCACCGACCTGCAGCGGCACATGGACGCGGACACCATGCTGACCGCAGGCGCGACCACGGGATCAGGGGATCACACGGGCCCCGGGGTGAGGAATCCCCGGGGCCCGGTTCGGGGGTGCACCGTTTAACGACGTCGGACCCGCTGGGTCACGCGGCGCTGGCGTCGAATCGTCAGAGGGCCGCAGCGCGGACACGGCCGGCTGCGCGACCCGCGGGTGCCACCTCGGCTCCCGCCGCCCGCATCCGCGTCAGACGGTGGCTCACCGCCGACGGGCCCCGCGTCACGCGTGCGCCTGCTGCCGCGCGTGCTCCTTGAGCGCCATCCGGGCCGCCGGCGTTCCGGCAGGAGTCTGCCAGTAGGAGTGTCCGGCGATGAGCCGGGACAGCTCCTGCAGACGTCGCCGGTGAGCGGCTGTGCCGTGGGCGGTCGGCGCGTTGGCGAGCGCCCGGTATGTGGCGTACCAGGCCGTCTGAGCCTGGACGAGATCACTGGGGAAGGAGGTGGCGTCCATACCCATAATTAGATCGCATGTTCGATTTCTCGGCAAAGCGAGAGTTTCCCATGTTCCGTCTCAGGCGATCTGGTCTAGGGGGCGACGGCGACCTGCGTGGGCCAGATCAATGGAGGCGCCGGGCGATCCAGGATCTTGGGTGATCTGGCCCGCAGGACCTGGATACCGCGCGCGGTCTTCCTCGATCTGGTCCGGCGCTGCGTGAGGCCCTCTGGTTACTGTGAGCGGTCGCCGCACTCAGGGAGTCGGAACCATGGCCATCCATGCCCGTGCTGAAGGTCTCCTTCGGATGGTCAAAATGAGGTTTCTGGACCTTCAGGAACGACGGGACGTCAGTTCTCGTTGATGCTGACCGAAGGAGGGTGCGAGCCGGTCGAGACGAGGAAAACCGCTGCCAACCGAAGGAGATCGACGACGAGTTGTGGGCGCGCATCGAGCCGCTGCTGCCGGTTGTTTCGCGTAATCCGCGGCGTCCAGGTTGCAAGCGTCTGGAGAGTCGCAAGGGGCTGTGCGGGATCCTGTTCGTGCTGTACACCGAGATCGCTGGGAGATCCGCGACGACATCCACCACGCGTTCGTCACCCTCGGTTACGCCGTCATCTGCTGGCGAAGACTGCGCACCGCGCTTTGTCGGGAGTAAGGGAGGCGCTCGATGCGTCAGAACGCACTCACAGTAGTCGGGCCCGCGCACTCACATCCGGGATCTCAGCACGTCGACCTCACAGCCCGGCGCGGACGGGTCGAAGCCGTGCTCGATCAGCCAGCGAACCACCAGCAGGCTTCGCAACGACCACCACGCGTGGATCACGTCGAGGTCGACGTCGGTGCCATAGCCGGCTATGACGTCGGCGAGGCGCTCCTCGTGTCCGAGCGTGAAGGTGGCGAGGTCGTACAGCGCATCACCCTGGCCCGCCTCGGACCAGTCGATGATGCCCGTGACCTCGTCACCGTCGACGAAGACGTGCGCGATCTGCAGGTCGCCGTGCGTGAACGCCGGAGTCCAAGGTCGGAGCGCGGCCTCGGCGACCTGGCGGTTGCGGGTGACGAGGCCGGCGGGCAGGAGGCAGTTCGTCACGAGCAACTCGCACTCGTCGTCGAGTTCCGCCGCCAGCGCGACGATGCTCCGGCCGGCTCTGCCGGGCCGGGCCGGCAACGGCGCTTCGTGCAGCTTTCGGATGGCGGCGCCCGCCGCGGCCCACGCCGCCGGCGACCCGGTCGACGGCCCGCCGAGGCGCCCAAGCGTCGTCCCCGGGAGTGCGGCCGTCGCGAGCACGGGCGGCTTGCACCACAGGACCTCCGGAGTCGGGACCGGCGCCAGGGCCATCGCCTCGACCTCGGCGTCGATGCGCGCCTGATCGGCGTCCACCTTCAGGAACACGTCGCCGACGCGCAGGGTCGCGCGCTCGGAATGGGCGACGACGACTTCGACCTCATCCATGGGCGACCAGTATCCCGGGGATGGCCGCCGACGTCGCCGGGTTTATCGCGTGCGATTACGCGGCTGACCGCGTCCCGCCACCCGGCGGCCTCGTGCACGACACCGACCCCTGAACAGGTCAAGCCCACCACTTTTGTTAGGAGTCCTTAAGAGCGACTGGCAAATGGATCACTTGAGGCGTCGGGGCGTGGGGCGGCCGTCCCAGCGGTAACGGGTCGTCGAGCGTCGGATGAGCATGCGGAGCGTGAAGAACGCGGTGCTGGGCGTCGTCGTCCGGGCGTCCCGGGATGTCGCGGGGCAGCGCGTGGCAAGTCGTGGCGTGCTCGTTGACGATCTTCGCGGCGCCCGTGCGGTTGTACCGGTCGTCGCAGGTGCGCTTGATGTCACGGGCCTCGGCGAAGTGGCAGCCCAGGCAGGCGATGACGTGCTGGTAATTCGGTGGCGCTGAGCCACCGGCTCAGGACAATGCGTCCATGCGCATTCGAGCAGCACACGTGGACGAACTGCCCCTGCTGCAGGACATCGAGCAGGCTGCCGACGCGAGCTTTCGCGACGTCGGCATGCCAGAGATTGCCACCGGAGACGTTCTGCCACTCAACGAGCTGAACCGCTACCACCAGGCGGGACTGGCCTGGGTCGCGGTGGATCGAGCAGACGCGCCAGTGGCCTACCTGGTCGCAATCCACGTTGATGGCAACCTCCACATCGAGCAGGTCTCGGTGCATCCCGGCAGTGCACGACGCGGCATCGGGCGCTTGCTGATCGACCATCTGGCGGAGCACGCCAGGACCACCGGAATTCCCGCCCTGACGCTCACCACGTTCACCGAGACCCCGTGGAATGCCCCGTATTACGCTCGACTCGGCTTCCAGCACCTCACCGAGAACGAGCTCACGCCCGGCCTGCGTGACATCCGCCAGCGCGAGGCAGCGCGCGGCCTGGACAGGTGGCCGCGGACGAGCATGCGCCGGGCAGTGCCTGGAGTCGACTCTCGCTCAACTCTCTTGACCGTCACTGCCTGACTCGCGATTGATCTATGGGCGCTGTTCCAGGAGGACCGCGGGCTAAGCTCGTGGCAGGTCATCGCTACCGAACGGGGGTTTGCGGGATGAGCGGGACGGTAACGGCAGTCAGCAGCAACGGCGAGTACTCCTTCACCAAGCCGAACCGAGCCAGCATCACGTTGCTCACCGGGCTCGGTGTGGAGGGAGACGTACACGCCGGCACCACGGTCAAGCACCGCTCGCGTGTCGCGCAGGACCCCACGCAACCGAACCTGCGCCAGGTCCACCTCATTCACGAGGAGCTCTTCACCGAGCTCGGCGAAGAGGGGTTCGACGTAGCGCCCGGCGAACTCGGCGAGAACATCACCACCAGCGGCATCGACCTGCTCGGCCTGCCCGTCGGGTCACTGCTGCGCATCGGCAGGGAGGCGATCGTGGAGGTCACCGGCCTGCGTAATCCGTGCCGGCAGATCGACCACTTCCAGGACGGACTGCTGAAGAAGGTCGTCGGCCGTGACGAGGGCGGGAACATCGTACGCAAGGCCGGAATCATGAGCGTCGTCCAGGTGGGCGGAGTGGTACGTCCCGGCGACACGATCACAGTGGAGCTCCCGGACCAGCCGCATCGGCCCCTCGACAGGGTCTGACCCTTTCCCGAGCAGGCCGGAAGGTGTCGACGCACACGGCCAGGGCCGGGTGACGACGCTGTGCCGCTTCTTCCTGTCAGCGGTCACGTAACCCGGCGCTGGCGGCTGTCGGGTTTTGCCCCCAGGTGCCGGGTGGTCGTCATCGCGTTCAGCCAGACGAGCATGAGAGGCACGAGGCCTACCGCCGGGATCCGTGAGCGGTTCTCGGCCGGCAGGACCGTGCGGTCGGTGACGCCGTCGGTGCGCCGTTTGTGCAGGGTGCGGGAGAGGATTGGCGTGTGCCGTTCGGGCGCGGGCCGGGTTTCCGCGCCGCGCCGGCCCGGAGGTCGTCGAGCCGGACGGTGTCTCGGCCCGCGACCGGATCGACTGGCCGCCGCTGCCGTCACCGAGCTGAACCGCACGTGCCTGGAGATCACGCGCTGTGCGGCGAACTCCGGCATGGTGTGTTGTGTGTCCTGCGGCCGGGCACGGAAGGTGACCGGTGGTGCCCGCAGCGCGGTGACTCGGGACGGCGGTGGGAGGACGAATGAACGCCGGATGTTCCGCAGCTACGGCTGCGACACCGCCCCGGTCTCCTCGTGGGCGTGTGGGTACGACGCGGCGCGGTGCTGGAAGGCGAGCACCTTGGGGTTCTGGATGACGCCCTGGCGGATCTCGATGGCGCGCCGGATCGTGTCATCGGCGTCCCACCCGTCGGGGCCCTGGAGTACGGCGTCCAGATACGGCAGGAGCGCCTCGCTGTTCTCCCAGGTCGCGGCGTTCCACAGGTACGAGGGGCTGTGGTCCACCCCGTAGTACCTGACGTGGTCGCCGACGGTGAACATCGGGTCGGTGAAGGTGGTGGGCCGGGCCCAGTCGAAGCCCATGCCCTTGTCGCAGGAGACGTCGATGACCAGGGTGCCGGGGGCCAGCTTGGGCAGGTCCTCGTCTATCAGGAACATCAGCGGCGCATCGGTGTCCTGCAGCACGCAGTTGACGATGATGGTGTGCTCGGCGAGGAACTCGGCCAGCGGAAGCGGGCCGTCCTCGGTGAGCGCGACACTGCGTCGCGGGTCGAGCGTGTCGTCCGCCTCGTCGTGGTCGAAGTGGACGATCCGCGCGGAGTGGATGGGGGAGCTGACGGCGGTGACGCCACGCGCGGTGAGTACGTCGACATCGTGCACGCCCAAGGCGCTGAGCGCGGTCACCGCGCCGCGGGCGGTCGCGCCGAAGCCGATGACGACCGCGCGCTGCCGCTGCCCGTAGTCCCCTGTCACGCCGGTCAGCTGCATGGCGTGCAGGACCGACGAGTACCCGGCCAGCTCGTTGTTCTTGTGGAAGACGTGCAGGTTGAAGGCGCCGCTGCGGGTCCAGTGATTCATCGCTTCGAAGGCGATCAGGGTCAGCCGCCGGTCGATCGCGGTCTGGGTGACCTTCTCGTCCTGGACGCAGTGCGGCCAGCCCCACAAAGTCTGGCCCTCGCGCAGTTCCGCCAGATCGTCGTGGAGCGGTTTGGCCAGCAGGATGACATCGCAGTCGGCGATGAGTTCCTCGCGCGTGCGGAAGCCCGCGACGAGCGGGGCGAGTCGGCTGTCTGGGACGCCGAAATACTCTCCGTAGTTTTCCTGGAGGTAGATACGGTCGCGGAGACCGGCGTCGATGCGGTCGAAATGAGCGGGGTGAACGGGCAGACGATGCTCGTTTTCCTTGCGGGTCTGCGACATGATTCCGAGCGTGAGCTGCTGCAAAATGCCCCTTTGGTTGCTCTCTGTTTAGCACACCGGGGCAAGCCGGGAGCGGGTCGCGACGGGCGGGGCCAGGCGCGGGCGCACAGCAGATCGTCCAGCACCGGGTGCTTCCTCTCAGCTCGCCTGGCCCGTGCCGGACTCCAGGAGTACCGGCGAGACCCGTCAGTCGCGCGGGACGATGACCCGGCCGTCTGGCTGATGACCTGCACCGTCAGACGCCCCTCCGAGGTTGTGGTCGGGCTTCCCTATCGCCGTGGCCGGTTCCACCGGTGTCATGCCGGATTTCCCGCACGCCAGACCATGGTGGAACTGGTCCCGGCGCGACAGCGGTGACGAGAACGCCCGTCTGTCGAAGTCAGATTCGTGCGGGGACGGGTGGCGACGTGCACAAACGGAAGGGCTCGTCCGAGTAGTGCGGTTGATCTTTCACTGAGTACTGTGAACCACCAGCCATGGGCAGCTGTTCGCAGGCTGCGCCCGTGGAATCGGCGCTGACCGCTGGTGCTTGCCCTCCACGAAGGCGTCTCCATGGGGGGGGCGCCGCGGGGCGACGACTCGTTCCTCGGCCGTGAGGTGTCCGCTGCGTCTGAACGGGCGACGCGTGCGCCGTCGACGCCGCAGAGACCAGAAAGTGAGCAGAGAGATGCAACCGACGTTCGTACTGGTTCATGGAGCTTTCGCGAACTCCTTCTCCTTCGCACCGCTCCAAGCCGAACTCGGCCTCCTCGGGCACCGCTCCGTCGCCGTCGACCTTCCGGGACACGGGTTCGCCGCGACGTACCCGCGCGCTTACCAGGCGCCGCAGGACTTCGAAGAGCTCGCCACCGCGCCCGGGGCCATCAAGGGCGTCACGCTCGCCGACAACGCCGCGCACCTCATCGGGATACTGGAGCGGGCCAAGCGGAACGGTCCTGTCATCCTCGTCTCCCACAGCCGCGGCGGCATGACGGCCACCGTCGCTGCCAACCAGCGGCCCGACCTGATCGACCGCATCGTCTACGTCTCCGCCTGGTGCCCCGTCAGCCTCGACGTCAGCGCCTACTACGCCGAGCCCGAGATGGCCACGGTCGACGCCACGGGGATCGCGTCCGCGATGGTCGCGAACCCTGCCGAACTCGGGTTGCTGCGCTCCAACTTCCGCACCGCCGACCCCGGCGTCCTCGCGGCCTTCAAGGCGGCTTTCCTCGCCGACGGGACGGACGAGGAGTTCATGGTTTTCCTCAACACCTTCCAGCCCGACGAAAACCTCGACGTCGGCACACCCGACGACCGGGCGCAGGCCGACACCTGGGGGCGGATCCCCAAGACGTACATCCGGCTGACCGAGGACACCAGCGTGCCGCTCGCCATGCAGGACAGGATGATCCGCGAGGGCGACGAGCTGACGCCGCAGACCCCCTACGACGTCCGTACGCTCACCAGCAGCCACCTGAAGTGGCTGGTCGACCCGGCACCGGCGGCCCGGCTTCTGGGTGAGATCGCCGCGCTCCTGCCTGCCGAGTCATGATCGGAGCCGCATGGGGAGAGCGGCGCCGGTGACGGTGCACAGGTAGACGTATCCTCGCTTGCCGTGTCGCGTGGCGCCGGCTCTGAACTGCTTGAGCTTGCCGATGGCCCGCTCCACGGTATTGCGATCTTTGTACGGTCCTTGACGAAACCCGGAAGCGGTCCGCCGCGGGAACCCCGTTGCCGGCGGGCGCCCTTGTGGTCCTTCTGTTCCGGGACGACGGGCCAGTGCGGCACAGGCAGCCCTGCCCGGGTGAGCTCTGTCGTCTGAAAGTCCGAAGTTCCAGCAGATCAGCGGATACTGGACGGCAAGTCAGGCACTGCAACGGGACGGAGCACCGTCAGAGACTCTTCCTGGCGAGCCATCATCGCAAAGGGGAACCTGTCGATTTCCACACAGAGATCGACATCGTCTGGGTGGTATCCGCTCCGCAGCCCACCCGCAAGATCGGCCGCGGCACGAGAAGTCCTCGCGCGGTGGAGATAGGGGGCCGCCTCGACATCGCCTCCGGCCATGGATCGGCCAATGTATTCAGCGCAGGCCAGGTCCTCGTCGGCCTCGCCCCCCTCGCCGGTGACGACGAACGTCACCGGGCCGGACGCCTTGGTCTGCAGGTACCGCGCGGTCGGGCCGGCCACCACGAAGCTCGCGCACAAGACCAGAGGCGCGTTCGCGACGGCCAGCGCGCCCACGGTCCCTGCCGTCGTCTTCTGCACCAGCGTGCGGCCGGAGAAATCGCATGACCTGAGCAAGCCAGGTGAGTTCACCGCGTCGAAGCCCGCTGCTGGAGCTCCGTCCTTCAGAGCCAGCCAACCCGAGTGGCTCTCCTTCAAGGCAAGTGCCTCACTCTCCGTCGAGGCCAGGACGATCCTCTCGACGCCGCGCGAGAAGGCCCAGGCAGCCACGGTGAAGGCGCGCATGACGTCGATGACGACAGCAACACGAGGAACGCCGGTCAACTCGGGGATGCCAACGAAGTGATGGTCCATCGCACCATTCTGACGCCCCTGGACCATACGAAGGGCCGATTTGTCTGTCTACCATCGGGCAGACGGGCAGACGGGCAGACGGGCAGACGGGCAGACGGGCAGACGGGCAGACGGCCTGTCGGACTGACGGGCGGCGGAGGTGCGCGAGGGCGAGCAGAGCCGAGCGGCCGGCGGTCAGGCGTCGCCACCGTTCCGCATCTTCGCCTGCCACGCGGCCAGTTGACCGGTATGGAACCGCAAGGTTCGGCTGGACAGACCCATCGAGGACGGGTGGACAAGCATGCGCAGCTCCTGGCGGAAACGGGTGATCTTGGTCGAGAATCCGTCCGCCAGGAGATTCGCCGTTGCGCGGGAGCGTCCAACTCGCGGCCGGCTTCGGGATGCTGGAAAGCGTTCGCCGATGTCCGACTCCACCTACACCAAAACCACACATGACTGTTCAATCGGGATCACCGTGACGACGGTTCCCCCGAGCTCGGAAGTCGGCGCCCAACGCAGCCAGTTGACCAGGGGCCTTTGCGTGATCGCGACTTGGTCCCCTCGCTGTGCGCGCCATTTCGATCGGAGCGCGGGCGCCGCGACCGCTCGGTGCCCGCCCCACGCATCTGAGGGCTCTCATGAGGCTGTGATCGCTACGCTGGGGCAGGTCAATGCCTGGGAGGGAGCTGGCAATGTCGTTCAGTTACTACGTGTACGTCAGCGACAGCAAGATCAACATGCTGTTGCCGCAGATCGACCCCAGGTTCGGGGCGAAGCGCACGACGGAACTGGGCGTGAATCTCACGGTGCTGTCGGCGAAGCGAACGACCGAGGGCCCGTTGGACGACCGGATCGGCCGGCTGGAGACCGTCGTCGAGTACCTGCGCGATCACGGTGATCTCGGCTCGGTGGACGAGCCCGGTCAGTTCTTCTGGGGATCGCTGCCGATGCGCTGGGGGGCGTTCCCCGCCGATCCCACGTCCTCGCTGGTGTTCTTCGGCGGGCGGAGCGAGGGTACCGTCGTCGGGCTGGGCGGCTCGTACAAGCACGTGTGCGACTCCGTGCCGGACGCTGCGGCGCACGGGGTGGGGCGCTCGATGATGTCGTCGATGCTCGACGGGCTGGGAGTCACCTCGGACCTGGAGGACGAGTACGTCGCCGACGCGGTGGACGGCGACCTCGACCGGGCCGATCGCGCCGCGCTCGCCCGGGTGCAGGGCGCCGTGGCGAGCCTGCGATGGCCGGCGCAGAACGTCGAGTTCGTGGCCAAGCGCCTGCTGCACGGCGACAGCCCGGACGGTACGGCCAGATCGGTGCTGCTAGGGACGCCGGTGTACGTCGCCATCGTCGACTGACGGCGATGGAGACCTGGCACCGCGGGGACCTGATCCTCGGCCTCTACGAGGTCCTGGACGTGGTGCGCACCGGCGGCATGGGACTGGTGCACCGGGTCCGGCACCGCGGCTGGGACATCGACCTGGCGGTGAAGACCCCGCGCAGGGCCCTGGTCCGTTCGCCGGACGCGATCCGGGACTTCGAACGGGAAGCCGAGGTGTGGGTCCGGCTGGGCCTGCACCCGCACATCGCGAACTGCGTCTACGTCCGCACCCTCGACGCCGTGCCCCGGGTCTTCGCGGAGTGGGCGGACGGCGGCAGCCTGGCCGAAGCCGTCCGGAGCCGGAGCCTCTACGGGAACGACCCCCTGGGTTCGCTGCTGGACGTCGCGATCCAGTCCGCGTGGGGGCTCGACCACGCGCACGAGAACGGGGTCGTGCACCAGGACGTCAAGCCCGCCAACGTGATGCTCACCCGGGACGGCACGGTCAAGGTCACCGACTTCGGCATGGCCCGGGCCCGCATGGCCACCGGGCAGGACGCCGGGGACGCGGATCCGTTCGTCAGCCGCGGCGGCCTGACTCCCGCGTACTGCTCGCCCGAACAGGCGCGGTCGCCGGGCGGGCTCACGACGGCCACGGACACCTGGTCCTGGGCGGTCACCGTCCTCGAGATGTTCCTCGGCCGGCCACCGGACCCGGATGGGACCGCGGCGGGCAGGGTCCTCGACGGCTTCGCCCGCTTCGGGACCCCGGACGCGGTCCTGCCGGTGCCGGTCGAGGTGGCCGACGTGCTGCGTGAGTGCTTCACCGAGGACCCGGCCGCGCGGCCCGGCCGGCTCGGGCCGCTCGCGGAGCGCCTGATCCGGGTGTACGAGCGGGAAGTCGGCCCGTACCCCCGGCGCGCCCCGGCGGCGGCCACCCTACTCGCCGACGGCCTGTCCAACCACGCACTGTCCATGCTGGACCTCGGCCGCCGCGACAGTGCCGAGGAGCTGTGGACCCGGGCTCTGCGGGCGGATCCGCACCACCCGCACGCCCGCTACAACCGCGGGCTGCACCGGTGGCGGACCGGGGTGATCACCGACGCCGAACTGGTCGACGAACTGGAATCCGTGCGGTTCGGGGATCCGGCTGACGGTGTGGGGGAGTACCTGCTCGCGCTGGTGCACCGGGAACGCGGCGACCCGGTCGCGGCGGCCGCGCTGCTGCGGGACGCGGCCGCACGGACGCCCGGCGACCCGCAGGCCGCCGCCGCGCTCGCGTCGGTCGAGTCCGCGCCCGCCCCCGCGCAGTCGGTCCTGCCGGGCGAACACGACGACTGGATCGCCGCCCTCGCGCTGACCCCGGACGGTCAGGTCGCGGTCTCGGCAGACCGCTCCGGCGGGCTGCGGATCTGGGACGTCCCGGCGAAGGAGTGCCGGCAACGATTCGAGCTCGAGAAGTACAGCGCCTCGGCCGTGGCGGTGCGCGACGACGGGCAACTCGTGGTCGTCGGCGGTGGTATCGGGCGGGCGCTCGTGCTCGACCTTCGAGCCGCGGCCGGGTTCGAGCTGCCCGGCCACCCCAGCTGGGTGGGCCTGGTCGCGCTGACGGCGGACCAGCGGCACGCGGTCACCAGCGGCTTCGAGGGGGAAACCGTCACCTGGGACCTCGAGACGCGCGAACCCCTGGACGTCCGGCAGTTCGAGAGCAAGGCGGACGTCCTCGGTGCCCGGGGCACCCTGTGTTCCGTCATCGACCACCAGCGCCACACGAATTCCGTGTACGACGTCCGCACGGGCGAGCTCGTGCACCGGTTCGACCGCACCTTGATGCAGGCGGGGTTCAGCGGCGACGGTCGCCTCGCGGTGATCGGCCTCGGCAGCACGGACGTCCGCCTGGTCGACCTCGGGTCCGGTGAACCCCGGCGGGAGCTGAAGACCGGCTTCGGCCGGATCGCCGTCAACCTGGACGGCACGGTCGGCTTCTCCAGCGGCGGCCGCGACGAGCCGTCGCGGGTGTGGGACCTGGACAGTGGCCGGTGCCGCCTGTCCCTGGACCTGGCGCCCGACACCAAGGAGGTCGTCCTCAGCGCGGCCGGGCGGGTCGCCGTCACCGCAGAGGGGAAGTCCGTGCGGGTGTGGCACCTGCCGCCCGCCGGACCGCCGGCCCCCTGGAGCTACGTCCGCCCGCACGAAGCCCCGGACGTCGCCGCCACCGCCGCCCGGGCGGCCGAGTTGCTGGCGGAAGCAGCCACGCTGGCCGGCACCGGGCGGCTCGACGACGCGGCCGACCGGATCCGCGCCGCCCGCGCCCTGCCCGGGCACCGGCGCCACGCGGAGCCGGTGCGCCTGTGGCGCCGGCTCGGCGCCCTCGGCCGCCGGACCGAGCTCGCCGACGCCTGGTCCGCGGGCCGGATCGTGCCCGAGCGCCACCAGTCGTGGGCACTGGAGTTCAGCGGCCGCAGCCCCAGCGCGCTCGCCCGCGGCGGGAACGCCGCCGAAGTGTGGGTCTTCGACGTCGAGACCGGGCAGCTGCTGCACACGCTCAGCCTGCATACCGGCCACATCAGCGCCGCGGCGATGACCGCCGACGGCCGGCTCGCGGTGTCCGGGGGCGAGGACGGCCGGGTCGTCGCCTGGCGCCCGCGCGACGGGCGGATCGTCCAGCTGTTCACCAGCTCCCGCGACCACGTCTACTACGTCGCGGTCAGCGAGGACGGCCAAGTAGCCCTCTCGGGAACCGCCGACGGCGTGGTCGCGGCCTGGGACATCGGCAGCGGCCGCACCATCGGGCGCTGGCAGGCCCACCCGGGGGCGGTGCTGGACGTGGCCGTCGGCGCTGATCACCGCTACGGGCTCTCTCGCGGCCAAGACGTCACCGTGAAGATCTGGGACCTGCGCGACGGCGAGCTCCGTTGGGTGCTGGGCGGGCACGAGGAGTGGATCGGTGCCGCGCGGCTGAGCGACGACGGCCTGTTCGCGGTCACCGGTGGCGCCGACGCCACCGTGCGGGTCTGGCGGCTCGTCGACGGGCAGTGCGAGGTGGTGCTCACCGGGCACGCGGACGCCGTGGTCGACGTCCTGCCGAGCCCGGACGCGCGGCAGGTGCTGTCCTGCTCGGTGGACGGCACCGTACGACTCTGGGACATCGCCGGTGCTCGCTGCGTCCAGGTCCTGGCCGGGCACACCGGCATAGTGCGGAGCCTGGCCGTCACACCGGACTTCCGGCTCGCGGCGTCGGGCGGGGAGGACCGGAAGGTCCGGCTGTGGGATCTCACGACGGGCCGGCAGCTGCGCGCCTTCACCGGCTTCTCGGACGCGGTCACGGACGTCGCGCTGGCCCCCGACGGCGCCCTGCTCCTGGCCGGCGACGAGAGTGGGCGCCTGCTGACCTGGGCCCTGGACTGGGAGTACGACTTCGGCTCGGCGGCCGGCTTCCTGCGGCCGGAGACCGAGGCGGCGCTCGACGAGCTACGGGCCGAGGTCGCCGTCCCGCTGCCCTCCCGGGAAGACAACCGCCCGGCGCTCGTCGAGGCGTTCGCCCGCCTCGGCGACCGGCAGCGGCACGCGGTCACCCGCACCCTGGACCTCGCCGGCGAACTGGACAAGATCCTCTCGCGCAGCGACACCGGATATCGGCTGTACGTGCACTTTGTGGCCGAGGACGCGGCGACCCGGGAGCCCACACAAATACCGAGCACGGCCGAACGGCTCGCGCTGCTGCTGCGGCCGGAGACAGAGCTGAACCGGTCCGAGGAGTTCTGGGCAGGCTACTTCGCCGACCAGCTCCAGGACGACCTCGTCACGCTCGCCGAGGCCGCCCCGGTCCTGCACCGCGAGGGCGAACTGGCCGCGGCCGAGCACGCGTGGCAACTCGTCGTCGACGTCCGCTCCCACCTCTGGGACGCCGGGCATGTCGAAACCCAGGGTGCGATGCTCGGTTGGGCCGCGGTCCTCACCGACCTGCACCGGGAGCCGGAAGCCCTGGCGCTGGTCCGGGCGGTGACCGGAGAGCGCGCACAGGACCTGGGGCCCGACCACCCGGCCACCCTGGAGGCGACCGCGGCGCTCGCGTCCCTGCTCTCGGCCGGCGGCGAGCAGGCGGAAGCGGAACGGATGTACGACGACCTGCTGCCCCGCCTCGTGAAGCGCTTCGGCCGCGACGACGGCCGGACGCTCGACGCCCGGCTGGGGCTGGCGCGCGTGCACCACCGACTCGGGCGACTCGGCGACGCCGAGCCGGTCCTGCGCGAGGTGCTGGCGAAACGGCGGCTGTGGCTGGGCGACGACCACCCCGACACGCTCGCCGTCCAGACCGAGCTGGACAGCGTGCGAAGGCCGGCGCCGGAGAAGCCGGCGCGGCGGCGATGGAGGAGGCGGCGATGATCCCGGGTCGGTCCAGTGTCGAAGCCCTGATCACCGGCAAGGTATTCATGGAGGAGATCGGGGCGTTCTTCCCGGTGAGCATGACGTTGCGAGGCGACGAGTTCGCGGCCGTGTTCATGATGCGCGCCAGTCAGCTCGGGCATCGCACCGCCGGGCCGTACACGCCCGACCGGCCACCGGTCGACGCGATGAACTGGGCTCAGCTGCGGACGGGGATCGGCATGGCGGGGCGCTTTCCCCGCTTCCGGATCGACGCGAGCGGCTGGTGGCCGCGCATCCACGTCGAACTGCTCGGCACCGCCGTCCGCGGGCTGATCGTGATGCCGGAGGAAGTGACCGCGGAGTCGGTGAACGCGCCTTACCTCGGCGAGTGGCAGGATCAGATCTCTTCCACGGTGCGGATCGCGCTCGACTGGATCGCCCGCTGGCTCATGGCCTGTCACCACCAGGCCGGCGGCACCGAGCCGTCGGTCGACCTCGATCTGGTCTATCGCCCGGACGACGATTACGAGACCGGCCTCGCGCAGGTCGACGAGCGGGTGCGGAGGCTCATCCCTCCGGTGCGCCCGGTCCTCGAGCTGAGCTGGCGTTCCGTGAGCCCGGCCCAGCGCAGGGCCTTTGTGAAGAACCTGAAAGGCGCCCGAAGGATCGGGACCCGGTCCGACCGGCGACTGAGTCACCGGATCGGCGGTATCGAAGTGGAAGTACCGGGCTGAGGAAGACCACCGTGAACGCTTTCCGACATCCCGATGCCCGACCGCAAGTTGGACGTTCCTGCGCAACGACGAGGCACCTGGTGGACGGGCTCTCGACGACGACCACCCGTGTGCGCCAGGAGCTTCGCATGCGCACCGAGGTGATGCGGACGATCCGCGTAAGGCGTTCGTGATCCTGGACGGCATCCTGCTGCCGATCGACCGGATAGCTGATCGAAGCAACTCGCCGGTCCGGCCCAGAATCTTCGACGGGCTCGCGGGCATGGTCCACCTGCGCCTCGCCGAGGCCGGACACGCCACCCCGGACATCGCGTGGTCGGGGCAGCCGGGACTCGTCCTGCCCGAGGCGTGGGAGAAGGGCATGGACGACGCCCTCGACGCAGCCGTCGCTGACACGCCCGACACCACCCCCCTGCGCGCCCTGCTGAGGACGGCTCTCACTCACAACGTCGTCCGCTGAACCAGAAACTTCACGTTGGTCACCTGTGTTGCCACGCTCGACGTCCCGCGCCACGTCGTTGAGTCCTCGACCTTGTGGTGTCACCGCTCAGGACGGGGTTGCCGAATCGGCAAACAGACTCGCCTCCCGCCAAGGCCTTCCGCATGATCGGCCTTGAGCGTACGGAACGGCGTACGGGGCCAGCCAGTCCCGGCGTACAGCAGGACCGACGGCCCGAAGGAGACGCATGTCGCAGCACATCGCCGAGATCGCACACCGGATGATTGCCTCGCCGGGAGGCCGGACGCACATTGCGGAGCAGGGAACCGGTCCGCTGGTGCTGCTCGTGCACGGCTTCCCGGAGTCCTGGTACTCCTGGCGCCACCAACTGCCGGTACTCGCGGCCGCGGGATACCGCGCCGTCGCCATCGATGTCCGCGGCTACGGCCGTTCTTCGAAACCGGCCGCGACGGACGCGTACCGGATGCTCGACCTGGTGGAGGACAACGTCTCCGTGGTGCACGCCCTGGGCGAGGACTCGGCGGTGGTCATCGGGCACGACTGGGGCGCGACCATCGCGGCGAACTCCGCCCTGCTCAGGCCGGAAGTCTTCCGCGCGGTGGGACTGCTGAGCGTTCCCTACACCCCGCCCGGTGGCCCCCGCCCCAGCGACGTCTTCGCCCAGATGGGAGGGGACGAGGAGTTCTACGTCTCGTACTTCCAGGAGCCGGGCCGCGCCGAGGCCGAGATCGAACCCGATGTACGCGGCTGGCTCGCAGGCTTCTACGCGGCACTGTCCGCCGACACCATGCCCGCCCCAGGCGCTCCCGATCCGCACTTCGTCAGCAGGGCCGCGACACTGCGTGACCGGTTCCCCGGCGGTCGGCTGCCCGATTGGCTCAGCGAGAGGGACCTCGACGTCTACGCCGGGGAGTTCGAACGCACCGGCCTGACCACAGCGCTCAACCGCTACCGGAACATGGACCGCGACTGGGAGGACCTCGCCGCCTTCCACGGTGCTCCCATCACCCAGCCGTCCCTGTTCATCGGCGGCAGCCTGGACGCCTCCACGACATGGCTGGCCGACGCGATCAACGCGTACCCCGTCACGCTGCCGGGCCTGGTCTCCTCCCACCTCCTGGACGGCTGCGGCCACTGGATCCAGCAAGAACGCCCCGACGAGGTCAACCGCCTCCTGACCGCCTGGCTTGCCGCGCTGCCCGGCTGACGCGCTCGCGCGTCGCCCGGGGCTGCCGAACACGTGAACCTCGGCGCCATCCGACATGGAGCCTTTTCCATCCTCAGTCCGGGCTGGCCAGATGGTGGGTGAGGACGGCTTGGACGGTGCTCGTGAACCGGGTGGTCGAGCAGCTGAGCTTGCGGAGGAGTTCCCAGGTCTTGAGGCCGGCGATGGCTTGTTCGACCAATGCGCGCACTTTCGCAACCGGATGTTGGGAAGGGCTCACTGCCTCCACGCCACGCGCCTGGCGCTCACCTGGTGCTTGTGACGCGCCGATAGCATCACGTCATGCCTTCCCCGATAGCCCGCCGCCCCTCATTGACCATCCTGCTGGTCGTGGCCCTGGTCGCATTCGGCTACTGGGCTCTGCAGCCCGTACGGGAAGCGTGCGCGCTCACCTCCGGACCGTACGGTTCTACCTTCAGCCCCCAAAGCGCCCAAGCCTCCGACAACGGCCGGTGCGGCGAAGAACGCACGCGCTTCATGACCTGGCTCGGGGGATAGGCACGCCCAACCTCTGAGACCGCCGACTTCGGGATGCCGATGGTCGGATTTGCCTGGCGACCGCTGCGTTGGCCAGTCGGCGGGCTCCTTGACCAGCCGTGCCGGCGCTTGATCTGGACCTGGGGCGGCGGTTTCATGTGGGTCGGGCTCAGGGCGTGGTCATTGAACGGCGAGGAGTGACTGAGCTGATCTTGAGTCGAACTTGCCGCAGGTGAGGTACCCGGGCGGATCGGTGTCGGCTGCCCGACCAGAGACAGCGATGCGCAAACGCAGCCGGAGGCCCGATCTTGTGTCACCGTTCGCGGTGGACGTGTTCGCGTACCCGCTCAGATCGGTCAACGGCGCACCCGATAGCGCAGGTGAAGCACCCGGTTGCCCTCAATCACCACGTCAGGATCCTCCAACAGGTGCTGCGCGTGGACCGACCCGAAGTAGCGCTTGCCGGACCCGAACACCACGGGTACGACGTCCATGCGCACCTCGTCGACCAGACCCGCGGCAAGCACCTGGCCACCGACGTCGCCGGCGGCGACCTCGACCATGCGGTCACCCGCAAGCCCCTGCGCCTTGGCCACGGCTGCCTCGACGCCGTCGACGAAGTGAAACGGCGCCTCGGGGTCCCAGCCCTCGGGCTCCGGCCGGTGCGACACGACGACCACGTGGTCGATCCCGCCCGGAGGCTTCCCGTCCCAGCCGTCCGTCAGGTCGAAGACGTGGCGGCCGACGACTGTCACCCCGATCTGGTCCCAGTACGGCCGGGTGTAGTCGTAGGACGTCTGGGACACCTTCAGCCCGCCGCTCTCGTCCAACGGGACGTCACCGCTGGACAACCAGTCGAACAGCGGTCCGGGCTGGTCATTCTCGTCCGCGACGAAGCCGTCCACCGACACCGAGCTGTACATGACCACCTTGCCCACGGGGCTCTCCTCTGCTTTGGGGTGCCCCAAATTAGCGTGCCGTGAGCTGTCGCTCTCGTAGGAAGTCAATCGGGCGGCAGGGGACAGCCGTTCAGCACGTTACCGGGATGTTCGCGCAGGAACCGCCGCCGGACTTCGACGTACCGGGTCGGCGTGAGCCCGGCGCACGCCCGGAATTCGTGGCCGAAGTGGGCTTGGTCGAAGTAGCCTGCGCCACCGGCGAGGTCGCCCCAGTCGATCGGTCCGGCGGGGCCGATCGCGAACACGGTGGCGGCGAAGCGTAGGTGCGGGCCAGCCGCTTCGGCGCGACCTGTTCCCGGTCCGGGTAGGGGAACGGTCGGCTTCGTCCAGCAGCCAGGCTTGGGCCGGCGAGATCGTACAGGTGGGCGCGTTCGGCGCGGCCGGCCGCAGCGCGGCGGCGACGGCCTCCAGTGCCCCCGTTGAGGGGATGATCTGCCGCCCCTGCTTTGCCTCTCAAGTTCTTGAGCATGTCGCCTTTGACACCGCCTCTCGGCATGATCCGGAGTCGTTCCGGCCGCGAGTCGCCGCCCACTGATCTTGTTCAGGTGCCGGTCGAAAGGTGAGCAGTGGCGTTGTAACGGCCGTGCGATTGCGAAGACTTGTTCGCGAAGAAGTCTTTGCGAACAAGTCTTCGCGGTCTAGGGTGTACGGCATGACTGACCCGAACGTGGGGCCGGATGGCCCGCAAACCGAAGCGGACGCGGTTGTCCTGGATGCCAAGGGGCTGCGCGCCTTGGCGCACCCGGTGCGCGTGCAGTTGGTCGGGCTGCTGCGGAAGTACGGCCCGTCCACGGCTACCCGCCTCGCGGAACGACTGAGCGTGAATTCCGGCACGGCCAGCTACCACCTGCGCCAGCTCGGCGCGGCCGGATTTGTCGAGGAGGACACGGAACGCGGTAACGCGCGAGAGCGCTGGTGGCGCTCGGTACATCGGACGACCTGGCTCAACGACCCAGACCTGACCGAGCGGGAGCCCGAAGCCACACTTGCCTACCTGCAGTCTGTCGCCGCCATCTACACCCTGCGCACTCAGCAGACGCTGAACGAGCTGCAGACGATGCCGCGCGCGTGGCGGGACTCTTTCGACATGAGCGACTGGGCCCTTCGGCTCACGCCCGAGGAGACCGCCGTTCTGTACCAGGAGTTGCGGGACGTCATCGCCCGCTACCGGCGGGATACGCCGGAGGCGGCGGCGAGGGCCCCCGAAGGAGCCGAACGCGTCGCCGTCATCACCTACCTCCTGCCCGAGCTGGACGCGTCCACAGCGGCCGCAGTCCATGCCGGTCCTGAGGACGCGTCAGGAACGGAGAGGCCATGAGGGAGGGTGTTGTGGGCGCTGACTACATATCCGGCAGGCGGTCCTTACGGCCGCTGGGCGGGGTGCTGGCGGCCATGGCCGTGTCGCTGACCGGTACTCGGATCTCGGCCGTGGCACTGCCCTGGTTCGTGCTCGTGACGACTGGCAGCGCAACCCAGACCGGGTTGGTCGCCTTCTTCGAGATGGCGCCCTACGTGGTGGTCAAGGCGTTCACCGGGCCACTGGTGGACCGGATCGGCCCGCGGGCTGTTTCCTGGACCACGGATCTTGTCAGCGCGGCCGCCGCTGCTGTGGTTCCCCTCTTCCACGCCCTGCACCTACTGTCCTTTCCGCTCCTGCTGGCCTTGGTCGCCGTGATCGGCGCGGCCCGTGGCCCAGGCGATCTGGCCAAGGAAGTCATGGTGCCGGAAGCAGCTGAGCGCGGTGGGGTACCGCTGGAGCGGGCCACCGGTCTGTCCGGAGTGATCGAGCGGCTTGCTTCCACCGTTGGCCCAGCGGCCGGCGGCGCCCTGGTGACACTGCTCGGCCCTTTGACAGGGCTTGTCGTCAACGCAGCCTCCTTCGCTCTCGGATCGGTAATCATCGGGCTGGCGCTGCCGCGCGGCATGGGGCACGCAACCGTGGAAGCCTCCTCAACGGCAGACGACACGGGACCGGGCTACTGGCGGCGATTCGGCGAGGGCTTCACCTTCCTGCGCGGCGAGCCGTTGCTGCTCACCGTCATCGTCATGGTGGGGATCACCAACCTGCTGGACGCGGCGATCGGTACGGTGCTCATCCCCGTCTGGGCCAGGGAGTCCGGCAACGGGCCGACTGCGATCGGCCTGATGGGCAGTGTGATGGGAGCCGCGGCGGTTGCCGGGAGTCTGATCGCCGCGGCGGCCGCGCACAGGCTGCGCCGCAGAGTGGTAGTTCTCACCGGCTTCCTGTTGGCCGGGGCACCGAGATTCCTGATCCTCGCCTTCGACGCCCCGCTGGGGGCGGTACTGGCCGTCTTCGCCGTCAGCGGGTTCGGTGCCGGCTTTATCAACCCAGTGCTGGGGGCTGTCCTCTTCGAACGGGTGCCACGCCGCATGCTTGGCCGGGTCAACGCGCTCGGTGACTCGCTGGCCTGGGCCGGGATCCCTCTCGGCGGCCTGCTCGCTGGGGCGGCGGTGGCCACAGCCGGACTCGCGCCGGTGCTGCTCGCCTGCGGAGCCGCGTACTTCCTCACCACGAACCTGGCGGGACTGCGGCCGGAATGGCGCGAGATGGACCGTACGGGCGGGCGGGGTGTCCTGAAGCGGCATGCAAAGGAAGACACCTCAGAAAGCAGTACGAATGTATCGACATGACCCTCCCGAAGGGAGGGTGTCCTTTCCCTCCGAGGTCTTCGGACCTTCGCTCCGCTGCTGTCCACGGCCACTCTCACGCTCGTCGGAGACCTGCTGCGCGGCCACCTGAAGAGGATCCGCTCGCGGTGGCGCAAGCTCCCGCCCGGCAAGATCACCACCATTGTCCTGGCCGTACTCCGCCACGACCAGCGGCACTTGGACATCGCCGGCGGCAATGGGGTCTCCCACACCACCGTGCGCCGCTGGGTGCTCGAGGTTCGCCGGCTGTCGGCCGCCCGCGCCGAGTGACCCGATCGGGCGCTGAAGCGAATCATCCGTAAGGGTGGCCACGTCGTACCGCTCGACGGCACCCTGATCCGTACCCGCCGCCGCACCGGCGCGGACAACCGCCGCGACTACTCCGGCAACGCCGAGGCCACGGCCTGCGGTTCCTCGCCATCACCGACACCCGGGGCCGCCTGGTATGGATCTCCGCCAGCCGGCGGGGGCGGTCCTCGGATATCACCACTGCCCGCCACAACGACGTCATCGAGCAACCGCGTGAGGTCGGGCTGGGCGCGATCGGCGATCTCGGCTTCATCGGCCTGGACGACGACCCCGACGACCCGGTCCTGGTCACCGGGTTCAAGGCCGCCTACGCCAGGCCGTTGACCCCCGCTCAGAAGGGGGCCAACAAGCTGCTCGCCACCGAACGCGCGGCCTGCGAGGACGCCTTCGCCCACCTGAAGAACCGGCACATTCTGCCCGAACTCCGCCTCGGCGCCCGCCACGCGACGATGCCGCTTCGAGCCCTACTCGTCCTGACGAACAGCGAAGTCGCGCGCTGACAGACGAACTACCGCCCAGACACCTGCCCCTGACCGGCATACGCGCCCCGAAGCGAAGTCACACCAGCCCCATGACCAGCAACTCAGGATGAACATCGCTCAGTGAGGCTCAGCAGTGCCCCGAGCGCCGGCACCGCGGTCCACAGTCCCCGCATGATCCTCCGTTTGGCGCAGATGATCCACACCCGCCGAGACTCTTCGGAGGACAGCGAGCAACGTCAAGTAGAGCGCGGGGAACGGGCGTTCGCGATGAACGCTCAGGGTTCGTCCGTCACGGCGGCGGTGAGACGCGTGGCGAGCGCTTCCACCGCCGCGCGCAGTTCCTGCCCGCCCTCGACGCGGAAGGCGAACGGCAGCCGCGCCAGCCACTCCTGCGCGTACATCGTCGGATTCCTCGTGCTGCCGACGAGCACGCACCCGTCTCCCGACGGTTCGAGCCGTCCCATGGGCGGCCGGATCCACGGCACCACCTCGGCCATCGGGACGTCGAACACCACCCGCGTGGGAAACTCCCACCCCTTGCCCAGGTTCTCCTCCAGCGCCGCCACCGGGTCGAGACCGTCGGGCATCTCGAAGCCATGGGCGGTCTGCCGGACCGCGCGGACCCGGTCGATCCGGTAGGTGCGGATCGCGTCCGAGTGGTGGGAGTGGCACAAGAGATACCAGCGGCCGTAGCGGACGACGACCGCCCAGGGGTCCACCTCGGCCTCCCACTCGTCGCCGGACTCACCGCGGTACGTGACCAGCACGCGGCGTCGCGCCGCGCCGGCCGCGACGAGTGTGCTCGTGAGGGCGGGATCCGGACGGGACGGGTTCCGGTCGGGCGCCGCGGACGCGTGCTCACGCAGGGCGGCCGCCTGTCGGCCGACGCTCTCGGGCAGCGCCCGGATGACCTTGCCCAGGGCGGCACCGACGAGGTCGTCGGCATCGGGGTCGGCGGCCGCCGGCTGACCGTCGAGGACCGCCATGACCAGGCCCAGCGCCTCCGGCTCCGTGAAGACAACCGGCGGCAGCCTGGCCCCGCGCCCCAGCCGGTACCCGCCGTAAGGGCCCCGGGTCGAGTGCACGGGGATGCCCGCTTCCCGGAGGATCCCGACGTACCGGCGCGCGGCCCGCTCCGTGACACCCAGGGACGCGGCGAGCTCGTCGGCCGTCACGCCGGTGGTGCGCGACTGGAGGATCTCGAGGGTGCGCAGGGCTCGCGCGGTGGGGCTGAGATCGGTCGGCACCCGAGCAGATTAAGTGGTCACGCGACATACCGGAAGTTGATTGTCCGGAACTGGCCGTAGCGTGATGGCACTGACCGACCTCACGGCCTTCACGGGAAAGAGACCTGATCCATGGACATCCTGCTCATCGCCGGCCTGTGGCTCGACGGATCCGCCTGGGACGACGTCGTGCCCGCGCTCGAGGAACTCGGCCACCGCCCCCGAGCGCTCACCCTCCCCGGTCAGGGTGACGGCGCTGCGTCCGCCACGCTGGATGACCAGGTGGCGGCGGTGCTCGCCGCCGTGGACGCGGCGCCCGAGAAACCCATGGTGGTCGGCCACTCCGCCGCGTGCACCCTGGCCTGGCTGGCCGCCGACGCGCGGCCGGAGCGGATCGCCAAGGTCGTCCTCATCGGAGGCTTCCCGACCGCGGACGGGCAGCCGTACGCCGACTTCTTCGAAACCAAGGACGGCGTGATGCCCTTTCCCGGCTGGGGCCCGTTCGAAGGACCGGACTCCGCCGACCTCGACGAGGAGACGCGCCGCCGCATCGCGTCGGTGGCGATCCCCGTGCCCGAGGGGGTGGCCAAGGGCACGGTGCGGCTGAAGGACGAGCGGCGGTTCGACGTGCCCATGCTGCTCGTGTGCCCCGAGTTCACCCCCGCCCAGGCCCGGGAGTGGATCGACGCCGGTGACGTGCCCGAGGTCGCCCGCACCAGGCACCTGGACTTCGTCGACATCGACTCGGGCCACTGGCCGATGACCACCGAGCCGGTCGAGCTCACCCGGCTCCTGGCCGCAGCGGCCGCCGAGGCCTGAGCCCACGCCGTACACGGGCCGCCCCCTGGACGCCTCCACCTGGGACGCCTTCGCGGAACTCGCCGAACGCGGCAACGGGATCTTCGGTAGCGCATCTAGCCTGTAGGTCATGCATCAGGATCGAAGACGCGACCGGCGACCGGTTCGCCGCGTGAGCCTGGTGCGGGCTCCGCACCAGGATCCGGCCTAGGCGGTCGAGGGCGCCCATACCCTGCACAGCTGACTGAACACGTCCTTCAGCCTCTGCCCCCGAACAGTGAGGCGCACGCCGTCACGCACGGGGGCAGTCGCCGGGCAGGCGGGCAGCCTCTGCATGAGAATGCGTCTCGTCACAGAACGGCACTGTTGTCGGCGTAGAGGTGGGCGCCGTGGGCGGTGTTGAAGTCGACGTCGAGGTCTTGATCCGGTGACCGGCGTCGGCTGCCTGGTCGGCGGTCAGGCTCACGGCGGCGGCCCCAGGGCGGGTGAAGAAGATCTGGGGGACGGCGGCCCGGCCGGCGGTGGTGGACACGCAGAGCGTCCACGTCGATGCCGGCGTCCCTATGGCTTTGGGCCAAGGGTTGCCGGTACCGTCTGCTCGTCCCAACTGCCGCCCACATTGGCGAAGTTGCCTGGACAGTGTGCGTGTTGACTCGGCACGAGCCCGGTCGACTCCTACCAGGAGGACCCATGAGACGAGCACGAGCCATCACCGCCGCCGCGGCGACCCTGCTTGCCATCGGCGGGGCTTTCGTGAACGCCCCGTCGGCAGCTGCGGCGACCCCGACATGCAACACCGTCAAGGCGGTTGAGGGATACAACAAGTTCCTCATCCGAGTACCGGCGTACTCGGCGACTGGTTCCACCACGTGCGCGCTCGCACAAGGCAACTCGGGCCCGGCAGTACAGGAACTTCAGAGAGCGCTGAACAGGTGCTTCTACAACGCCTATGGATCAGACAAGAGTTACTGGCCACTGGCAGAAGACGGTGACTTCGGTCCGAACACCAAGAAGGCACTGACCGAGGCGCAGGACTACAAGACCGACGTTCCTGCGGACATCGACGGAGTGTACGGCCCGATCACCCGCGACCTGCTGCTGTGGCGGTCGGCAACACACAGCGGCTGCTGGTTCTTCTAAGGGCAGTTCTCCGGAGCGACCTCGCTCGTGACGACCCTCACGACGTCCGCGGGTGTGCTCGTCCTGCCGCGGTGGGAACAGCACGCCCGCTGGGATGCGTCCTTCGTGCTTTCTCGCTAGCAGAACGGAGACGGCCCGCGGGGAGGTCGCTCGTGCGATGCCGGCCAATGTGCTGCGCGTGCCCGTGCGGCCGTTGTGAAGGGCGGTGCGTCCCGGTCTGGGCGAGGAGGAGTCGCCGACCGTCGGCGACGGCCGACACGTGCGCCGGACGGGCGACGAGTGCGCCGGACGGACGACGAGTTCCTGACATCGGCGCAGGCGCGTGAAGTGCTCCGGCAGCGAACACTCGCCTGGTCGACTGCGACACGGTCAGGCATGTCCGGTCTCGGCGCACGAACTGTCGATGTGCACGTCAGGCACCGTCAAGAAGCGCGATCGGACCCGCTTCTGTTCACGCCGGCGATGATGAACGACACGGCAGCGGTCGCGGCAAGGCTCCCCACCATCACCAAGCCCACCCCGATCGCGGAAAGGCCACTGGCGTCGTCCGACCAGTCGGCCCAGGCGGCAGCGGTGAGGCCGACGGTGGTGCCGAACACGGCGCCCACGACGTACCGGCGCGATGCCGCCCAGCAGACCGACGCCAGCAGGGTCAGCACCAGCCCGGCGACCTGCCACGCCTCGTAGGGACCGGTCGTCGAGCCGTCGGGGTGCACGTCACGCCGCTGGTCCCAGCCCAGCCACGCGGCCCAAATCGCGAGCGCCACCCCCGCCAGCACGGGTATCGAGATCATCTGGCGGACATCCTTCAGCGGTCCTTGAATCATGTCCTCAGGTTTCCAGCCCACCGGAACACCGTCCTGAGCGCGCGTACTCACTTCCGGGGTTCGTGTGGTGAGGGCTGCTGCTCAGGGGAGTGACAGGTAGAGGAGGGTTCCTTGGGGCCGGTGGTCGGCGCGTTCGTACGCCGACGAGGGAGGGAGGGAGTGTCGTAGCCCCCGGCGGCGGCGAGCACCCGGGCCCCACGGGGCTCGGAGAGCGGCGGCACAGTGCACGCGTACCGGCCTGTCGGGAAGCTTGCTGACGGGTGTCCCGGGTCGATATACGGTGCTATGCCGCAGGTGTCGTGGCGTAGCCGTTTCCGGTTGCCGGCGCGGCGTTGGCGGCGCGCGTTTTAGAGTGCGGTTCTGTCGTGTTCGCACTTCTGGTCTACGGAGGTTTTGCCCGTCATGTCGGCTGAGATCCACGAGTTTCAAGTAGAAGCGCGTCAGCTGTTGCAGCTGGTGATCCATTCGATCTATTCGAACAAAGATGTGTTTCTGCGGGAGCTGATCTCCAATGCCTCCGACGCGCTGGACAAGCTGCGTCTGGAGGCGCTGCGCGACGACACGCTCGCGGTGGACATCTCCGATCTGCACATCGCAATTGAGGCGGACGCTCAGGCGCGAACGCTGACCGTGCGGGACAACGGCGTCGGCATGTCCCGTGAGGAGGTCGTCGCTCTCATCGGCACGATCGCCAGTTCCGGGACGGCGCGGCTGCTGCAGGAGTTGAAGGACACCAATGACGCGGAAGCCGCGGCTGGGCTGATCGGCCAGTTCGGTGTCGGGTTCTACTCGGCGTTCATGGTGGCCGATGAGGTCACCGTAGTGACCCGGCGGGCAGGTGAGAGCCGGGGCACCCGATGGACTTCGCACGGTGAGGGCACCTACACGGTCGAGGCAGCCGACGAGGCCCCGCAGGGCACGACGGTCACGCTCCACCTCAAGCCCGTCGACGTGGAGAACCAACTTCACGACTACACCGACGGGTGGAAGCTCCGCGAGATCGTCAAGCGGTACTCCGACTTCATCACCTGGCCCATCCGCATGCCCGTGCACACGGCTGCGGCAACTGACGCGAACGGCGACGACAGCCAGGGTGCCGAGTCGGCCCCGGCGGATCAAGAGACAGTGAACTCCATGAAGGCACTGTGGGCGCGGGCGCGGGAGGAGGTGTCCGATGAGGAGTACCACGAGCTGTACAAGCACATCAGCCATGACTGGCTGGACCCGGTCGAGACCGTCCGGCTGCAGGCGGAAGGGACCTTCGAGTACCAGGCTCTGCTGTTCCTCCCCTCGCACGCTCCCCATGACCTGTACACCCGCGACCAGCGGCGTGGCCTGCAGCTGTATGTGAAGCGGGTCCACATCATGGACGACTGCGAAGAGTTGCTGCCGCCCTATCTGCGCTTCGTCAAGGGCGTCGTCGACGCCCAGGACCTCTCGCTCAACGTCTCCCGCGAGATCCTGCAGCAGGACCGGCAGATCCAGATGATCCACAGGCGCCTGACCAAGAAGGTCCTGTCCACCATCAAGGACCTGATGACCAGCGCCCCCGACCGCTACGCCACCGTCTGGCGGGAGTTCGGCCGCGCTCTGAAGGAGGGCCTGCTGGGCGACCATGAGAACCGTGACACTCTGCTGTCGCTGTGCTCTTTCGCCTCCACGCACGACGCTGACGAACCAACGACGCTGGCGCAGTACGTGGAGCGCATGAAGGACGGCCAGGAAGAGATCTACTACCTGACCGGCGACTCGCGGGAGGCCATCGAGAACTCCCCGCACATGGAGGCTTTCCGCGCGCAGGGGATCGAGGTGCTGCTGCTGACCGATCCGGTCGACGAGGTCTGGGTCACCACGGTGCCAGCCTTCGACGGCAAGCAGCTTCGGTCGGTCGCCAAGGGCGTGGTCGAACTGGACGCCGGCGAGCAGGACACACAGACCGACAGTGAGCGCGAGAGCCGGAAGAAGGAGTACGCGGATCTGCTGGCGTGGATGACCGAGGCGCTCGCGGAGGACGTGAAGGAGGTCCGGCTGTCCACCCGCCTGACCGTTTCCCCGGCTTGCCTCGTCTCGGACACCCACGACATCACCCCGGCGCTGGAGAACATGTACCGGGCCATGGGCCAGGACGTCCCGCACACGAAACGCATCCTGGAACTCAACCCAGGCCACGTGCTCGTCGGAAGCCTCAACAAGGCCCACGCCGAACGCGGTGACGACGCCGTTACGGGCCGCCTCGCGGGAATCGCCGAACTGCTCTACGGCATGGCCCTCATCGCCGAAGGCGGTGCGCTGAAGGACCCGGCAGGCTTTACCAAGCTCATGGCAGACCACCTGGCCGTCTAGCCAGCCGGCCTTGGTCGGTGGGCCGCGATCCGACGCGACGATGTGACGCGGCCCACCGCACCCAAGGCATGCGCGTGCCGGCCCAACTCCGCAGTGGGCCCGGCCCGATATCCCTGATCTCCTCCAGGACGGCCGACCTGTTTTGTCTGTGACAGGGCCGGCCGATGGCCCACTCACGTCGCTCCGGTGACGGCGTCTTTGCAGGGGCTGGCCTCAGTCCGAGCCGGTCGGTGGGGCGAAGAGGTAACGATCCATCATGAGTGCTGCGTCGGCGAGTGTCTCCGTGTCCCCCATGGGGTCGTCGCGGAAGGCGAGGTCGAGGAGGTTGCTGCCGACCTCGACAGCGAGCCGACCCCGTCGACGTGACTCGTCCGTGTCAGGCATCGCATAGCCGCGGACGAGTGCCCAGTGCATCCGGTCGGCGATCTCCCGGTCGGTCCGCCGCGTGTCGGCTCGCAGCGACGCGATGCGTGGTCCGTGATACCAGATCCGACGGTAGCCGGGCTCTTTGCGGAAGCGGTCGGCGTAGGCGGTGATCAGCTTCTCCAGCAGGTCCTGTGAGCGTTCGGGCAGAGGCTCGGTTGTGACGCGCTCGGCGATCTGCACATCCAGCTGAAGCCAACTGCGTACCAGGGAGGCGACGATCGCCTCTTTGTCAGCGAAGTACCGGTACAGCACACCGACCGATACCCCGGACTCGGCGGCGATCAGCTTGGTACCCAGATCCTCGTAGGAGGTCGTCTCCAACAGAGAGGCTGTCACCTCAAGGATGCGAGCGACCTTCTCTCGGCTGCGTTGCTGCTGCGGCTTATGCACCTGCTCAACCATCGAACTCCTTGACACCTGCGCAAAACATGAACCAGAGTCTAGTTCATGTTCTTGGCCAGTGGCATCACGCGCACGAAGCTCGGGCCGGATTTCCAGCGCATCTGGGCCTCTGTCACCGTCTCCAGCCTCGGCGACGGGATGCGCTTCGTCGCTCTGCCGCTGCTCGCGGCTCAGCTCACTTCCGACCCTCGCCAGGTCGCCTTCGTCTATGTGGCCGAACAACTGCCCCTCCTGCTGTTCGGCCTCCTCTCGGGCGCCATAGCGGACCGCCTCGACCGCTGCCGCATCCTGTGGGTCGTCGACGCTGTCCGAGCCCTGATCGTCGGGGCACTCGCTGTCGCGGTGGCAGTGCACGCGATGACGGTCCCATTGCTGGCCGGCATCGGTTTCCTTCTCGGGCTCGGACAGACCCTCTATAACGGAGCCTGGTCAGGCATCGTGCCGACGTTGGTTGCCTCCTCGGAACTGACGCGCGCCAACGCCCGTCTGCAGGCCGGTTCTCTCATCACCGACACTCTCCTAGGCACCCCGTTGGGCGCGCTGCTCTTCGGCGTCGCTGCCACGCTTCCCTTCGCCGTGGATGCGGCGTCGTTCGCGGCCGCTGCCATCCTGGCCTTGACGCTGAGCGGCGACTTCCGGCCACAGTCGCAAGCCGCACCAAAGCCTTGGAGGACGTTGCTCGGCGACACGAGTCAGGGGGTGCGCTGGCTCTGGCACCAGCCATTACTGCGTCGCCTCTGCCTGACGTCTGGGATCACCAACTTTGTTGGTGGTGGTCTTATCGCCATTCTGGTGCTCTACGCCCGGCAGATCCTGGGCCTGACCAGCCTCGGATTCGCCCTGTTGGTCGCCTCCTTCGCGATCGGGGGCGTAGCGGGGGCGATGGCGACTCCTCGCCTGAGCGGCCGCTTCGGAACCCCGCGAGTTCTGCGGCTCACTGCTGCGGCCACTGCAGGCACCGCGGTGGCCGCCGGCGCGGCCTCCTCGGGCCTCGCCGCTGGAGCGTGCATCGCTGCGTACGGAGCGGCGAACCTTGCGTGGAACGTGACGGCAGTGTCACTCCGCCAGACACTCGTCCCCGCTCACCTACTGGGACGCGTCGGCATGGCCTACCAGATGGTCATCGGCGGCGGAACCACGCTCGGCGCTGCCCTCGCGGGTTTTGAAGCCGACGCCTTCGGGCTTCGCGCCCCCTTCTACATCGGCGGCGCTCTGCTGCTCGCCGCAAGCCTGGTCAGCATGCGTCCCGCCGGCAACGACAGATCAACACCAGATGGTGCGACGGCGTCAAGGGTTCATGCGGTCCGACGACGTACGGGAGATAGGCAGTCGGAGCGTGACCGATGAGCCGTGCCGGGAGGGGGCTGGCACCAGTTCTCCGCGAAGCCTTCGCCCGGAGCAGGGAGAAATTGCCAGTACCTGTGGACGGGTTCACCGGCAGCGGCAGGTGATCACCGGTGAAGCGGCATACAGGTCCGGACCGGTGGGTCTTCTCGCCTGACGCGACTGCAAGCGACTGACGCGGAACGGAAGTTCATCGGGCCGTCCTTGTCGATCGGCGAGTACGGCCCGTACCGCGAACGACCGCCGCAGCAGTTCGAAGGCGTGATCTGGCGGTTCAGGACTGGCGGACAGTGGCGGGAGACGCCGTAGTCCGGCGCCTGGTTGACTGTCCACAACGCTTCCGGCCGTGGCGTGACACCGGCAGACAGCGACGCGGCGGAGTGGAGCCCAGCTCGGGATCGAGCGACGGGCCGGGCGTGCTGCGCGCCATCCGTTACGTCAATCGCAGCCGGGATCGGGCACAGGGCCCCGTCCGCCGCACCCCTACTACTCCCGCTTCGGTCCGGGCCGGCGGTCTGCCGTCAGCCGGATCACCGGAGCCGGCGGCGCCCATGCCGCACCTCCGGGAACAGGCTGCCGTTAATCGATGGTGCGCGGCCCGGCCGCCCTTGTAGGTTGGCATCGCGACCGCGCCTGACGATGCGCTCGGCTGCGGCTACTTCCTTCTGACAACCAAGTGACGCCGCCGCCCTCTTTGATCTCGGCAGGCGCGGGCGTCTTCTTCCCGTCGGCCCCTGTGGCCGGAGGGTCGGCCACTCCTTTGAATCCGGGGGGATTCGCTGCCTCGCTACACCCCACGCGTCTCCAAGATCTGGTCCGAGATGCTTGTGACCCCGCATGTCTCGGCAACCGCGCGCTCCCTGCCCACACCACAGCACCACCACCTTCCCGCCAGGCCGGACCTGCGCACGTACGCGGGTGGCCGGGCCTTCGTCCGGGAGCCCCGTGAGGAGCTCTTCCTCCTGGCCGTAGGCAACTTCGTGTCGCAGCGGACCTTTTACGAGAGCGGTGAGGAGCGCGACGACCGGTACGCTCGTCTCGTCGGTGAACTCGCCGTCCAGGACCCCACATGGACGGCCGGCCTGCTGCGCTGGCTTCGCGGTGAGGGCAACATGCGCACTGCGTCCCTGGTCGGCGCCGCCGCCTACGTACGGGCCCGGCTCGCGGCCGTAGCGTCCGGCGGTCCTTCCAACCGGTCCGTGATCGATTCGGTGCTCCAACGCGCCGACGAACCAGGCGAGTTGCTCGCCTACTGGATCTCGGTGTACGGGCGGAACGTGCCCCAGCCCGTGAAGCGAGGCATCGCCGACGGCGTACGCAGGCTGTACACGTCCCGGTCCCTGCTCAAGTACGACACCGCTTCCAAGGACTTCCGCTTCGGCGACGTGCTCAACCTGGTGCACGCCTCCCCTGACCCGGACAAGCCCTGGCAGAGCGCGCTCTTCCGGTACGCCCTGGATCGCCGCCATCACCCGGAGCAGGCGGTTGTGCCGCCCTGCGACAACCTGCTGACCGCCAACCGGGCGCTGATGGAGTCGCCTGCCGACGAACGGCGGGCGGTGGCGACCGGGCCGGGCGGCTCCCAACGGCTGGCCGACGCGGGCATGACGTGGGAGGCACTGGCGGGCTGGCTCCACGGACCGATGGACGCCGCCGTCTGGGAAGCCGTGATCCCCACGATGGCGCCGATGGCGCTCCTGCGGAACTTGCGCAACTTCGACGAGGCGGGGATCTCGGACGACATCGCGGCCCGGGTTGCGGCCAGGCTCTCGGACCCCTCCGAGGTCGCCCGGTCCCGGCAGTTCCCCTTCCGCTACCTGGCCGCCCACCAGCACGCGCCGTCGCAGCGCTGGGCGGCCGCGTTGGAACGAGCCCTGGGCCATTCCCTGGCCAACGTACCGGCCCTGCCCGGCCGGACACTGATCCTGGTGGACCGGTCCGATTCCATGTTCTGGGACACCGTCTCCGAGCGGTCCAAGCTGACGCGGGCGGACGCGGCGGCCGTCTTCGGCACCGCGCTGGCCATGCGGGCCGAACAGGCGGATCTGGTGGAGTTCGGCTGGAGCAGCGCAAAGGTGCCGTTCGCGGCAGGCGAGCCGGTGCTGGAGGTGCTGAAACGGTTTCACCGTCTCGGCGGCACGCACACCACGACGGCGGTGCGGACGCATTACCGAGGGCACGACCGGGTTCTGATCGTCACCGACGAGCAGGCCGCCCCCAGCGGCCGCGGCGGGCCGGCCGAACCGGTCCCGGCCGACATTCCGGTCTACACGTGGAACCTGGCGGGGTACCTGCCCGCCCACGGGCCCACGGGCCCCCACCGGCACACCTTCGGCGGCCTGACGGACGCCGCGTTCCGGATGGTCGGCCTCATCGAGGCAGGCCGTGAGGCCGCTTGGCCGTGGACCGCCGAGCCGGCCTGACCCACGGGTGTCGTCCTCCGGCCGGTGTGCGGTACCGTCCCCGCCCTGTACGGCAGGGCGGCAGGGCGGGGACGGTACCGCCCTGTACGGCAGGGCGGCAGGGCGGCAGCCATGTGCCCGAACCTGCACCGGAGAGGCCAGCGCGTGCCGCGCTCACGGCGCCGGGCCGTCCGCAGGTCGGACAGGTGGCGCAGGGCCGAGCTGGACGGATCGATCTCCGATACGTGGACAAGCACGTCAAGCTCCGGGCGGGAGGGGTTGATCTCGGTCGGCAACCCGTCCACCAGGAGCTTCACCTCCTCCTCGACGTGCCCTTGGGTCAACCGGCTTGCTGCGCAACCAGGTTGTCGAAGCCCCACGGCTCGTGCGGCATGACTTGCGGAGATACCTCCGCAGGTCGTGGCAGCACTCAGCTCGTCCTACGGACTCGGCGTGTGGTGCCGGTGCGTGCTGCTGTGTCGGTGGTTGTCAGGCGGTGTTGCGGCCGATGCTCGCACCACCGTCGACGCGCAGGATCTGGCCGGTGATGAAACCGGCCTTCTCGGAGAGCAGGAAGGCGATGGCGGCAGCGAGCTCGTCCGGCCGTCCGAGTCTTCCCATGGGAACGCTGGCCAGGTAGCGGGCGGCTTCGGCCGATCCGGGCGGGTTGTTCTGCCGGAACAACTCTGTCTCGGTGGGGCCCGGCGCGACGGCGTTGACGGTGATGCCGTGTGCGGCGAGTTCTCCGGCCCAGCCTCGGGTCAGGAATTCCAAGGCGGCTTTGGCGGCACCGTAGGACGTTCGGTCGGGCAGTCCCAGGGTGACCAGGCTGGTGGTGTTCACCACGCGCCCCCAGGACCGTTCGAGCATGCCGGGCAGGAGCGCCTGGACGGCCTGGACGGCGGTGCGCACGTTCATGTCGAGTACGGCGTCGAGGTCGGACAGGGTGACTTTCCCGACGGGTGCGGGTCGTACCGATCCGACATTGTTGACGACGGCGTCGACGGGTCCCGCCTCCAGCACGGCGCCGAGGACCTGATCGGTGGCTGCGCGGTCGGCGAGGTCGGTTTCGTGGAACTCGCCGGGAAAGGACTGCGGTGCGCTGCGGGCGATTCCCACAGGGGTATGGCCTTCTTCTGCCAGCTGCTCGGCGAGTGCGCGGCCGATGCCTTTGGACGCGCCGGTGATGAGTACGCGCCTGCGGGTCATGGGTTCGCTCCTATGCTGCGCTGGTCGGCGCGTCGCTTGTGGGTGTGGGGGTGGAGCGCTCGCCCGAGGGCCGGGTGGCCCGTGCGGGTGGGCGATGTCAAGCCGCTCCGTGGGGACACCGCCCGGCAGCGTGTGCTGTGGTGCCGGAGCCGGCACGGTCTGCTTCGTTGTTGCTCCGGACGGTGCCGGATCGCTGCGGTCGGCGCTGCGGTCGGCGCTGCGGCCGCCGCAGCGCGGACCGGGCGGTGCGGCCCGGGGCGTCATTGCGCCGGGCCGCACCGCCGGCCCCGCCGCTGCACCGCGTGCCGTGGCGGGGCCGCCGGTTCAGTGCGCGTGGGAGGCGGCTCGCTCGACGAGCCGGGTGACGACGTCCGGGTCGGTGACATGGACGGCGTGCGGGGCGTTGACCTCGACGGTGTGGGAGCCCGCGCGTTTGGCCATGTAGCGCTCGGCGGCCGGCGGGATGACGTGGTCCTTGCTGGAGACCAGGTACCAGGAGGGGATGGTCTTCCAGGCCGGGGTGCCCGAGGCGTCCCCGGCCGCCTGGGCGCTGATCGGGCGCTGGGTCGCGGCCAGGGAGGCGGCGGTGGAGGTCGTGAGGCGGTTGCTGAGGAAGACGTCGCGGAACTTGTCCGGCTTGATGTAGAGGTCCACCCCCGTATTGCCGCCGGCCGGGGGGAGGGGAACGGCGTTGAGCGCGGTGGGCACCGGCGCGGCCGGGTCGTCGGTGAGGTGCGAGCCCGGGAACTTGGCGAACATCTCGTTGCCGCTCTCGTCCTTGTCGAGGGCGAAGCCGGCGACGTAGACGAGCGCCTTGACGTTCGAGCTCTGGGTGGCGGCGTTGGTGACCACCGCGCCACCGTAGGAGTGGCCGACCAGGACGACCGGGCCGGGGATCGTCTTGAGATAGGCGGCGAGGTAGGCGGAGTCGCTGGCCAGACCGCGCAGCGGATTGGCCGGGGCGGTCACCTTGTAGCCGTCCGCCTGCAGGCGCTTGACCACACCGTTCCATCCGGCGGCGTCCGCCCAGGCGCCATGGACGAGGACGACGGTCGGGCGGTGTTTGGCCGGCTGGTGCCCGGGGGCTGCGGTGGCCACGGGGGTGACCACCGCGGCTGTGCCGAGGGTGGCGGCCAGGGTGGTGAGAAGAGCGCGGCGCATCCTCTTGGACGTACTGAACATGGAGACCCTCCAAAGCATGACGGGCGGTCGTCGGCTTGCGGTGACCTGGAGGCCGCAGGGCCGGAGATGATCCATGTGGAAGACGGACCCTGCTGGCGATTTCACCGTATTGATGAAGTAGCGGGACGAAATGTGACAAGGGGCGCTGCTGAATCGCTACGAAGTGCGTCGGGTCCGCAAGAAGCTCGGGCCGATCGGGTCAGGAGAACCCCGCCGAGGGCCGCTATGGCGCTCGCCGGCCGCATGTCGTGTCACACCCGCAGGGTGCAGGTGCGCGGACGGTCCGGGGCGAGTCATCGAACGTCGATTCGATTCTCTGCTCTCCCTGCGTGCTCCGTGCGCCGCGGCTATGACTGAACGCGATCGTCGGCCAAGATGAGCGCGCGGTCGACCAGCCACTACGCCGGATGCCGGCCGGCGTCCAGGCCGGGCAGGGATTGGCTGCTATGAGGGCCGAGTAGGGCCGGCTCAGTAGCCCTGGTGATCGCCTTCTCCCGTATCAGCGTTCGCCATCGGCAATGACGGCTGTCGGCGTTGCCGCGAGAACAACAGACCGGGTGCCCGGTGGGTCGAAGCCCGGTCCTGGAGAGCCGGCGACAGCCCCGGTACTCCGTATCGCCTGGGCCTGCGAACTGCCTCCCGCCCTGCTCGCACCGGTGGCTGGGGGCGCCGCCACGTCGGGCTGAGGCCCCGTCGCAGTGCCGCTCGCATAGCGACCCAGGGGAGGACCGACCGGCGCGGAAGCCACCGGAGTGCAGTGTCACGTCCAATGGGTGGAAACGGGTCTGCGGCAGCGCGTGTGTGCCGCGCGGCGCGCGATCGGGTGTGGCTTGATCCTGGAGCGGTCCGGCAGTGGGTCGCGACACCCGGCGGTCGCCCCGCCCCGGCGGCTGCGGGCCCGCCCCATCACAAGGAGTGTTGCGCGTGGCGCTCAAGGTCACTCGGCACGGTTCTGGGCAGAGACCGTCGGTATCGGGGAGGTCGTGGCGTGGCCCGGCCCGGCAGGCCGCCCTGATGCTCGCTGTCAGCTCCCTTCCGGCGGCCACCACCGTGGTGTCGGTGGCGCCGCCCGCTTTCGCGGCGACGATCACCCGCACCTTCAACGCGGGTGCGAACCAGCCGTTCGTGGTGCCGTCCGGCGTCACCCAACTGAACGTCACCGCCACCGGCGCCGCCGGCTTCCAGGCCCAACAGGGCGGTACGCCGGGTGCCGGTGCCGAGGTGGCCGGCACGCTCACCGTCACCCCGGGCTCGACCCAATTCGTCAACGTCGACACCGGTGGCGGTGCGGCTGGAACCGGCCAGTTCCCGGCCCGCAACGGTGGCGCCGGAGGCGGCTCCAGCGATGTCCGCACATGTGACTCGACCGCGCCCGGCTGTGTTCTCACCGGCAACGCCGGCACCGATCCGCGGCTGATCGTGGCGGGTGGCGGCGGCGGATCGGCGCCGGGCTTCAACGCGAGCACCAACAATCCGACGCCGGGCGGTGCGGCCGGGAACACCGGTGGAACAGGCGGGAGTCTGCCCGGTGGGGCCGGAGGCGGCGGAGGTGCAACCCAGACCGCGGGCGGCGCCGGAGGAACTGCGTGCCGTCTGGACTCCCCTGGTGTCATCGGCGCCCCGGGAGCGGGCGGCGCGGGAGGTGCCAGCGTCAACCTCGGGGGCGGCGGCGGTGGCGGTGGCTGGTTCGGCGGCGGAGGAGGAGGCGGCTGCTTCCAGCTCGCCCCCGGCCAGTTCGGCTCCGGCACCGGCGGTGGCGGCTCGAACCTGGTTCCGGCCGGTGGTACCTCCGGCCCCGCCGCCGGCGCGGCCCAGGTGATCATCAGCTTCGAGGTCACGGACCTGGCGTTCGTCACGACCAGCCCGCTGCCCAACGCGACCCAGGGCACGCCCTACTCCACCACTCTGCAGACGACCGGCGGCACGGCTGCGCCCACCTTCGCCGTCACCACCGGGTCGCTGCCTCCCGGTCTCACGCTCGACCCGGCGACCGGAGCGATCGCCGGCACTGCGACCACGACCGGCATGTTCACCTTCACCGTGACCGCGACCGACCCCACCCCGGGCGTGCCCACGGCCTCG
Source organism: Streptomyces sp. NPDC059582 (assembly GCF_042735715.1). Classification (NCBI taxonomy): domain Bacteria; kingdom Bacillati; phylum Actinomycetota; class Actinomycetes; order Kitasatosporales; family Streptomycetaceae; genus Streptomyces; species Streptomyces sp. NPDC059582. The sequence goes on along the minus strand of NZ_JBHWCC010000031.1, from coordinate 37,817 downwards.
CGGCAGTTCACGATCACCGTGCAGCCGTCCGCCCCGCTGACCTGCGCCACCGCGACGCCCACCATCACCGGGAACAACCTGCCGAACACTCTCATCGGCACGCCCGGGGACGACGTCATCTTCGGTCTCGGCGGCAGTGACGTCATCGACGGCCGTGGCGGCAACGACATCCTGTGCGGAGGCGACGGCAACGACCGCGTCTCCGGCAGCACGGGCAATGACCGCGTCGAGGGTCAGGACGGCGCCGACGTCCTCACCGGCGGCGACGGCAACGACTCCCTGTTCGGCGGCGACGGCCCCGACGTCCTCGACGGTGGCCCCGGCACCAACACCAACAACGGCGGCGCCGGCCTGAACGTCTGCGCCCGCCCCGTCACCGGACCCGGCTGCTCCGTCTGAGAAACGACATCAGACACGCGCACCCACCGAGGCGGCCCCGACTCCAGCGCCGGGTCGGTGGGTGCCGCGGTCCACTTCGCAACTCGTCCTGTCCGCTGCGGCCTTGGCGGGGGCCGCCGGAGGAGGAGGTGAGCCTCGGAAGAGTTGCCGCCCCCGCGTTCCGTCGGCTTCCACGTGTGAAACTCGCCCGACCGGCTTCGTGACATGTCATTGACAACCACTGACTGAGATCGCAAAGATACGGTCAAATCTCGCCACGCCGGCAGGTAATCGACCTGCAGGACGCGCATGGCGAGTGTGGGGAGGGTGTAACACATGAGGAAAATCTGGGCCGGTGCTGCGGCTGCCGGTGCTGTCCTGGCCACGATGGTGGCAGTCCCGTCCACTGCCTCGGCTGCCCCTGACACGGTCTACAAGGTCGTACCCTTCGGCCCTGGTGACTTCTCCGCCTCGGGCGCAGTGAGGGCCAGCCTCCGCAACGGCACCGTCACCTGGTACAAGGACCTGACCACGGGGGCGCAGTGGGTCACCCTCAAGGCAGACATCAAGGACATGTCGAGTGACGGCTACTGCGGCCGGGTGAGTATCGCCAACTGGTGGAATCTGTATGGCAATACCCAGCAGAAGACAGAGAAGGAGTGCAACGCGGCCTGGACGAACAGGATTCTGACGATCACCGTCGACAGTACCGACCCCAAGGTGCAGGTCGACCTGCACCGCAAGCCGACCACTGACCCGGGCTTCTCCACCGAGCGGAAGACCTGGATCGTCAACCGGCCCAGCGGCATCTGACCGTTGTCCGAAAGCCGCCCGTCCCGGTGGAGCACGGTCGGGGCGGGCGGCGCCGGTGTCCTGAGCGCCTCGTCGATACCCCGGTCGGCAAGCCTCACGAGGTGCTGCCTGACAGCCGTAGGGGTATCGGCGACCTCTACGCGTAGTACTCCATCGCCTCCGCGACCGTCACCACGGGAATGCCCCGGTCCGCGATCGCCTTCATCAGGGTGGTGAGGCCGGTGCGGCTGATCTGCGTACTGCTCGACGGAGCGCCGTCCACGACCTGGTGCAGACACAGGATGAGCCAGTCGCCGTTGTGTGCGCAGCGGTCGAGTCGGCCGCCCGCGGCCGTGAGATTCGACAGCGCGGCGCCTCCCAGGCCCGTGCCGTCGGTGACGCCGGTCAGCGCCTTGAGACGGTAGGGCATCGCCGGTCCGAAGGACTCGATGGTCTCGGCGATGATCGAGCGGGCCGTGGTGAAGTGCCGGCTCGCTATCAGGTCGACCGGGACGCCGTCCGTCGTCTTCTCGAACGAGCCGTGCGGATAGGCGAAGTGCTCGCTGGTGAAGCCGTTGGACACGAGCCACTCACGCAGGGTGCCGAGGTCGTTGTCCACCTGCTGCGCGGTGAGTTTGCCGTAGCTTGCCGTGTGGGCGCTCGTGGCGTAGGAGTGTCCGGCCATCTCCCATCCCGAGTAGTCCTGCAGGGAGCGCATCTGGTCGATGGTCAGGAAGTTCCCGGTGCCGATCGCGTCGGCGATGTTGTAGACGGTTCCGGAGAACCCGTACGCGTCCATGACCGGCCGGGCGATGCCGTGTACCGAGGTGTGGGAGTCGTCGAAGGTTATCGAGACCGCGCCGTTCGGGAAGACGGAGCTGGTGTCGGGTATCAACTCGACTGCCTGCAGCTGATAGGTCACCGGGCCACCCGCGTTGTCGTAGACCGCGAACGACATGTCGGTGAAGCCGGACTTGGTGGAGGGGACGCCGGCCGAGGAGATCGAGTACGCGCCCGCGGCGCCGACGACGTCGGCCCACTGGAGGTGCACCGTCACCCATTCCCCGGACTGCACATAGTTGGTCGTGCCCGCGGCGTGGGTGTGGAACTGCCAGAGGAAGTAGTTCGCCAGGGAACTCGTGCCGAGGTAGAAGGAGAGTTTGGACAGGCGGGTCGTGTCCTCGACGCGGAACACGAGCCTGATCATCTTGCCCGTCAGGTTCAGCGCGGGCGCGCCGGTCCTGCGGACGGAGGACTGCTGGCCCGTACCTGTGGTGGTGACCCGGACCGCCTGCGTGCCGCGTACGAAGGAGGATGTGTCGTTCAGCTGGGCCGACGCGGTGCCCGAGCCGGTCGCGCTCCAGCCGTGCCCGGACTGGAACTGCTGGGACCAGGTGGCGCGGCGGTACCGGGGGCGACGCCCCGACGGAGCGTACGGCGGGCGGTTGGCCAGACCGCCGATCGTCGCCGAAGGGGCCGCTGCGGCGGTCGTGTCGTCCAGGAGCACTCCGCTCGCAGCCATGAGGCCCGCGGCCCCGCCGAGCCGCAAAGTGGCGCGTCGGCTCAGTGCGTTTCCGAGCGAAGTCGAGCGCTCACTGCTCACGGGGACTCCTTGGAAGCGTCGAAGTAGTTGAGGCCGTTGCTGCTGAAACCCTTGACCGCCGCCTCGACCTCCGTGACGGACTGCGAGGTGTTGGCGTGGTAATAGAACCAGTCGACCGTCATGTCCCAGGTGCGCTCGCCCTTGAACGGCAGGTCGATGAACCAGGTGCTGAAGTTCACGGACATGCCCGCCCGCGGTGCGTACTTGCCGCTGGTGGTGTAGATCTTCTCGCCGTCTAGACGGTAGGTCACCACGTCGTCCTTGACGGTCACCACGACGGTGTGCCAGCCGGTGGCGAGGCTCCTGTGCGTCGTGTTGTAGACGCGGTCGTCGATCCTGCGCCAGGTCACGTTGTCGAGCTTGGGGCCGGGCCGGCCCCAACCCCCGTTGGGCATGTACTCGTTGTCGAGCTCGCTGTATGTCGAGCCCGTGCCGCCGATGGTGTAGAAGGTCTCGTTGATGTGGTCGCCCTTGGCGCCGGAAGTGGGAGCGTCGGTGAAGTGGACGCGGGCGGCGTAGGTCCCGGAGCGGAACGCCTGGCTGGACGTGCCCAGGCTGGCCTGCTGTGTGCCGGCCTTGGTGCCGTCGGTGCTTGCTCGTAGCCGCAGGACCTGACCGTCGCCGAGGGCCTTGGGGTCGTGCTGGAAGCTGACGCCGTCGGCCGACCAGGTGTCCTCGATTCCCGGGCCGCCCTTGCTGGTGCGGACCAGCCAGCCGTGGTTGAAGAGCGCGGGGTCCTTGGGGCCGAGATAGCCGAAGTTGTCGAACAGTACCCCGGGCGGGACGGTCGGGGCCGTGGCGGCCTTGGGGGAGGCCGATGGTGATCCCTTGTCCCCGGTCGGCTCCTCACCCCAGGCGAGTAGACCACGGTGGTAGGCGGTGATCTTCTTCGCCTCTTTGTAGCTGGTCATCCCGGCGTCGAAGGAGCGGTCGTCGGACTGGTCCAGCGGCTTGTGGTCGACACGGTAGAGCTGGAGGTCGATGCCCCGGCTGTTGGCGCCGGGCGACAGGGAGCCCGCGCCGGAGGTGAAACTGATCTCCAGGTAGTGGTCGGCGGTGGGCGTGGGGTCGTCGAGTGCGAGGACGGAGCCCGCGATGTGCGAACAGCCGACGGCGGCCTGGACGCAGTTGAAGGTGTACGGCGCGTTCCCGTCCGCGGTGAAGTAGTACCGCAGCGTGATGTCGCTCAACGCTATCGGCTTCTTCGTCTGGTTGAAGACTTCCAGCGACGGCTTGGCGGCCTGGACGGCGCCGGCGGTGTCGGTGCGGTACCGGACGACGAGGTCGGAGGGCGCAGGGTGCGCTGTGCGCCACAGCGGGTAGAGCGCGGTCCCCCCTGCGACGACCGCCGCGACGAGGAGAAGGAGCCTGACCTTGGGCCAGACCCGACGTCTGGGTGTCCGGCGGCCGGTTGACACCACGAGATCCTCCGCATTCAAAAGGTTTAGGAACGTACACATACGCCGGTTTCCGCAGCACCCGTCGGCTGTACGGCGTGTGCGGGTTCCGAAGCCGTTCGACCACGACACGAACAGCAGCCGTCTCGCCTGCGGAGCCGGCGGCGTGGAGCATCTTCGCACCCGAGGGCGTTGCGCAGGTCTCGACCCCTGAGAACCGAAGGATCGAGACCTGCGTCAAGCCGTGGCCGGGGTATGTCCCCCGGCCGCTCAAGCCCCCCTCAAGTGCCTACCTGTCCTGTCCGGGCTCGTTGTCGCCTTGCCACCAGGAAGGATCGGCGTACTGGCCCTGACGGCCGGCGTCGGAGTGGTACGGGTCGTGCGGACCACCGCCCTGCCACTGCTGTTGCTGCTGGAAGTCCTGCCACTGCTGTCCTGGGGCGGCGGCCGGTTCCGGAGTGCCCCACGACACGCGCTGCTGGGGCGTGTGCGCGTGCTGCTGGTCGTAGCCGGGCAGCGGCTGCGGCTGGGACGGGATCGGGGGTGCGGCCACCCGCTGCGCCGTGCGCCGCAGGGCGGTGCCCTCCAGCCGCATGAGCTGCAGGGTGTCGGTGACCTTCTTGTCGGAGTAGGGATCCTCTTCCTCGAAGATCTCCGTGACGTCGGCCTCGTCGGCGCCCTGCACGGACACCTCGACGCCGGCCTGCCGGGTGCCCCAGCTCCCCTTGTGCAGGGTGAGCAGAGCGTAGAACCGCAGCGGGGTGAGCAGGGTCAGCTGGATGACGCCGTAGAGCGGGGCCAGCAGGAACATGCCAAACCGCTTGATGAAGCCCATGCCCCGGCGCGGGAAGTCGAGGTAGCGCACATTGCGGAGGTAGCCCATCAGCACCATGAAGACCAGGTAGTCACCGATGTGGGCGATGAACCGGTCCGGGTGCAGGATCGGGGTGATGACCATGGAGTAGAACATCGCCGAGCCGAAGACCAGCCACAGCGCCAGTTCCATGCACGTGAGCCAGAAGGCCGGGCGGTACTTCTTCTGGTGCCGGAAGGCCCACAGGGACTCGCGGAAGAAGGACTTGTTCCAGCGGACCTGCTGTCGCAGGAAGTGCGGCAGCTTCTCGGGCACGGCCGTGTATCCGACGGCGGTCTCCTGGAAGACGACCTGCCCTTCCATGAGGCAGTAGTTGGTCATCCGGCGGTCGTCACCGAAGACCGCCGGCTTGCCCAGGAACTGCTGGTTGAGGAAGTCGGGGAGGTACTTGCGCACCAGCGTGCCCCGGTAGGCGGACAGCGCTCCGCAGCAGCAGAGCACGGACTTCAGACGGGAGTACGCGGCACGCTCGAAGAGGAAGGAGTTGCCGTACCTGAGGTCCTGCAGACGCGTGAAGATGTTGCTGTCGTGGTTGAGCGCCAGGACCATTCCGGTGGAGGCCATGACGCGCTCGTCGGCGAGCGGCAGCAGAAGTTCGCGGACCGTGTCCCGGGAAAGGATCGTGTCGGAGTCCACGCACAGGAAGATGTCCGAGTACGGCGCCGCCTCGAAGCCGAGGGCGAGCGCCTCGCGCTTGCCCTTGTTCTCCGGCTGCACGCTGACCGTGTACTTGATGCCCCTGGCCTCGAACTCGCGGCGCAGCTTCTTCGCCGCCCGGATACCGCCCGGGTCGACACTGCAGTCGTCGATGATGTGGACCTCGTTGGGGAGCCGGCTCTGCGCGAGAAGGCTGCGCATGCCCTGCTCGAACATCACCGGGTCTTCGTTGTAGATCGGGATGACCGCGGTGACCCAGGTGCTCTCCAGGTACTCCAGCTCCTCCCGCCCGGCCTTGGCCGGCCGGTAGAAGAGGGCACCGAACATCTTGAGGCTCAGCAGGCCCAGGGCACCAAGTGAGTAGATGTGCAGGGAGCCCGCGTCCAGCCGGGTGGCGATCAGCCCGGCCAGGACGAGAAAGACGAAGTAGGAGACCTTCAGGTGCCGGCGCTTGCGGTGCGCCCTATGGCCACCGGAGTCGACGGCCCCGGGTATGTACGTGTGGTCGGTGCTCACAGCTTGACCACCCGGGGGTGGTCGGCGGAGCGGCCGCGGGTGTCGAACAGTACGCGCGCGCGATCTGCCAGCAGGTCCAGGTCGATCTCGCGGTGCGGCTGAAGCAGGACGGTGAGGTCCGCCGACTCGGCGGCGGCAAGATAGTCGTCCGCTCTTTCCACCGGGGTCCCGGAGACCGTCCAGTGCGCCACACGAGGGTCGAAGTAGACGAGTTCGGCGCCGCGGTCGCGGAGGTTCTCGGCCACGGCAAGGGCCGGGCTTTCCCGCTGGTCGGATATGTCGGGCTTGTAGGTCACGCCGAGCAGCAGGACGCGGGAGCCACGGACCGGCTTGCCCTGGTCGTTGAGCAGGTCCGCCGCACGGTTGACGACGTGCACGGGCATGCGGTGGTTGATCTCTTGGGCGAGTTCTACGAATCGGAACGGGATGCCCAGAGAGCGCACCTTGTAGGACAGGTAGTTCGGGTCGATCGGGATGCAGTGGCCACCCACGCCCGGACCGGGGTAGAAGGGCGCGAACCCGAAGGGCTTGGTGGAGGCGCAGCGGATCGCGTCCCACAGGTCGACGCCGATCTCACGGCAGAACATCGACATCTCGTTGACGAGAGCGATGTTCACATGGCGGTAGGTGTTCTCCAGGAGCTTGGCCATCTCGGCCTCGCGCGTGCCCTTTGCCTCCACCACGCGCCCGACGAAGCGCTCGTAGAGGGCGCGTGCGGTCTTGGTGCAGTCCGGCGTGACGCCGCCGACCACCTTCGGTGTGTTCTCCAGACCGTAGCTGGCGTTGCCCGGGTCGATGCGCTCGGGCGAGAAGGCCAGGTGGAAGTCCGTCCCGACTCGCATACCGCCGGCCTGCAGGCGAGGCAGGACGACCTCTTCGGTGGTGCCCGGGTAGGTCGTCGACTCCAGCACGACCAGCGTGCCCGGAGTCAGATGTGCTGCGATGTCGTCGACGGCCGCGTGCACCGCGCCCAGGTCGGGCGAACCGTGCTCGGTCAGGGGGGTCGGGACGCAGATGACGACAGCGTTGGCGCCGGCGATGACGTCGGCCTGGTCGACCGCCTCGAAGCCCTGCTCCAGCATCGTGCCGACCTCGGCGTCGGTGATGTCATCGACGTGCGACCTGCCGGAGTTCAGCCCCTGGACAACCCGCCGGCTGCGGTCGAGACCGACCACTTTCAGCCCGGCCCCGGAGGCCGAGCGGGCCAGCGGCAGTCCTACATAGCCAAGTCCGACGACAACGAGATCCACCGTGGTGGTTCTGTTCACGACACCGTCCCCATACCCCCAGGCGGACGCTGACGACAGTCGTCCCGCCGGTCAACACAATCGATCAGGAGTCAGGAGGCTAACAAAACATTCACATCACTTCCCACCTTCACACGAGTGCTCCTCATCACCTACGTGCATGTACAACCTTTTTGCTGCGACGTGTGTAGCGGTGCCTGATCCGCGGCCGCTCCGACGAAAGGGAAGTCGCCAGTTCCGCTTCGCCCCGCGGCACGGGCACGCGAGGGAGGTGAGGTTTTGTCCGGCATCCGGGCATTCGCCGGAGCTGCGCCGGCAGCTACGAGTGGAGCCTGTTCGACGGCGATGGCGACATCTCGGACAAAGACCTAGAGCTGACAGGCGTGAAGGTGCTAACTATCCCGAAAAGCATCAAAATGCTCAAATACGGTGCGTACGGCGCCGAAGGCACCAATGGCGTCGTAATGCTGGGAATCGAAGACGACATCGTGAACCCGCACTCCGAGCGGTTCAAGGACCACCTTCACGAGCCCTACGGACTCAAGGCGAACGTGACAGCGACCTCTGCTGCGCGGCCCGCACGCGGATCCCCCGGCCCGTTGCCGCTTGGTGCACGGCCGGTGGGAGAGCCTCGACAGCGCGCTCACCGACCCGGGCGACTACGACGCCTGGCGCGCACACGATGACGTACGCGGCCGCTGACGCGAGGAACAGCTCGAGCATCAGCGAGCGGTGTGGGGCCAGGCGGCGGCGGTGGCGCAGCTGCCCGCGGCGCGTGAGTCCGAGCCGCCTGAGCCGGAGGAGTTGTGCGAGCGGTGCGGTCGGTCTCGTGCTGGGCGGCCGACAACCTTTACCACGACGACGTGCTGCCCGAGGACGGCCGGCACTGTCCCGACTGCCGCAGGTGTCTGTCGCAGCAGTAACCGAGTTTCCCCTCAGTGCTGTTGAGGCGCCGCAGCTGAACAGCGGAGGCGCCCGCGGGGTCCCGGTCATCGCCATGGAGGCCGAGTACACGTCTGGCCACGAGCCCGAGCACGGGCCGTAAGGCCGACCACGGGCCCGACCATGAGTTCTGGGTGATCGACGGCCCCCCGGGGACAGGAACCCTCGGAGCACGGCTCGGGTGCGTCGTTGAACGACGCCCTTGACGAAGCGTCACTCCGGCGACGGCGACGGCGACGGCGACGGCGCGGCACCGCGCCGCAGGAGATCCTGCACCGCCACTGCCACGCCCCGGCCGGTGAACACCAGTGCCAGGAGCACCATCGGGGCGGCCAGCCACCGCCACGCACTGTGGAACTGTGTGATCACGTAGATCCCGCAGTAGACCTGGACCGAGCTGATCAGCAGGTTGCCCAACACGCGAAGTACTGGATGCGGTCTCCTGCGGAACACCGCTTCGAACCAGGTCTTTTCCATTGTTCCCCCCTCACCGAGCCCGGGACCGTCCCGGGCAACTACAGGGACACAGTAGAAGCACGCGAGGCCGATGACGGAGCGGTCCCGTCATGATGCGCATGCGCCGCTTCGGACTCCCATCACCGTGACGCTCTCCCGGAGAGGCGACTCCCACATCGGCCGTCACATCTTGGCTGTGACCTGGGCTTACGAAGTACTCGAACAGCAACTGGACGGCAGGCGCACCCATGTGGCCCGATCACGTGCACGGGGCCGACCTCGACCGCGACGTCACTCCCGGCCGTGAGGTGCGGGGGATCGACGGGCTCGGGAGGTCAGTCATGACGGCCAGGAACCCGGCAAGGGAGTGCACGGTTCGCCGGCGCGGCCTACCAGCACCCCGGGCCGACGGCCCGTTGGCTGGGCGACAGTTGGCGGGTCAGCGGCCTGGCGTGTGTGGAGGTCCATCCGGCTTCGGCGGGCGCTTCGGCTCGGCGCTGACTTCTGCCGCATCGCCCAGACCAAGGCCTGGAAGACGGTTGCGGTGTTGTCTGCCCTGCTGCATCCCGGGACATTGCACCGGTGCGTTGCGACTGCTTCACGGACTCTGTTCTGGCTGTTCAGAGGGCCTATATTCGCAGACTCCTGGATCTTGGACCCAATTGCCCGAACGGCCGGGGTCCGGCACTTGAGCGAGCGGAACCACAGCGAATGGCACGCGGCAGGATGACACGACGTCATGGGTGGGCGGTGGTGGCGCTGCTGTGCGTGGTGGTGCCGTCGGCGGCTGCCTGTACGGCAGCGACCGGGAAGCCGGCGACGAGGAGGACGACCGAGGCCGAGACGAAGGCCACCGCGACCACGCCGTCCTGCGAGGGCGGGGCCGTCCGGTGGACCTCGGTACACCGGGAGTGGCGACTCACCGAAGTCTCGCCGGTCGTGAACGTCCGCAAGAGCGACGGCTGGGTCACGTTCGACCCGGGGCTCGTGCGCAACATAGTGGCCCAGGTCAGCACGAGCGACGACCGAGTATCAGCGCATCAGGTCCTCGCCGCGCTCGCCAAGCGCCTCAAGTGGTGGGACGTCGAGCAACTGGCCGCTCCGGGAGAGGAGTCCGCCGATCGTCGGCGCCACCCCGTCAAGGTCGACTCCCTCGGGCACGCGGGGCGTCTCGTCGAGGCCGAGGGAGTCCAGGCCGTCGACGCGAGCTTTACCGTGACCTGCCCCGGCCGTGAGGTCTACGGCGGCGTGACCACCTGGTTCGGCCATACAGGCGCATCCCTGGCCTGCGGCGTGAACCCCCACACCAAGGAGCCCTGGGTCCAGGAGGCCTACCGGTTGACGTGCGGTCCGCTCAGGCCCTGAGGAGCAGACCGGGCGGCTTGGATGGGACCCGCCAGCTCTGACGACGAACTACCGGCGCAGGACACTCGGCCGAACGACGCACAGGATGACTACGTCGATTCGAACTACCGGAGTGGTCCGCGCTCATCGATGAACACGGTGGGTGCGGACAAGAACACATCGGCATTCACCGGGCCGTATGCGATGTTGAACGTGTCCAGCCAGTATGTCCAGCCCCGAATCCCCAGGGCACTGCTGAAACGGTAGTTGAGCTGCCAGCGGACCCATTGGCCAGGGGCGAGCCGGACACCCGGTGGCCGCCGCTTCCGGGGCGGTAGGGCAAACAGCGGCTGTACTCGGGGGAATACCCGCAGTCGGTCATCTGCTTCACGGAGCTGGACTTCGACCTTGCTCAGGACTTCCCGGCTCTCATAGGGCTCGAAACCGTCGCGCTCATGCATGCGGATCACATGTGCCAGGGGAGCTGCCTCATCCGGGAGAGTGAAGCCGACCGGGGACGCGTTCCTTCGAGCTGCAGCATCCCCGCCCCGAGATTCTTTCGTCCAGGTTGTCCGGATCCACTGGACGGTGATCTCCACAGCCTCTGCCCTTACCGCCTTGTCGAGAAGTCCACTCTACGGCCCTGCCACCCCCACGTCGGCACGAGCACTGGCATGCGTGAGCGACTTTGGCTTTCACCGTTTTTGATCCAACAGCGATGTGTGACTTTCAAGACGGCGATAGACGCCTCCCGGTGAAGGTGGCACAGCCACGGACGGGGCGCCAGCCGGGCGCGGAGGGCCCGTCGGGTAGCAGGTCGACGAGCGGCGCGCCACCGCCGGGACCTCCCCGCAGGAAAGCTACGACAGCCCGTTCTCCGGATGCTGCGCACGGGGGCTTGACCCAAGGCCGGGCAATTGGGGTTCTTCGCAGGTCGTGCAAGGGGAGTTGAGGTCCATGTCGTGGCGGCGTAGAGGCCGGGGCCGACCTTGTGGATGAGTCCGGCTTCGGCCCATCGGGAGAGCTGTGGGCGGCGTACCCCGGCACTCCGTCGGAGCACGCCGCCCTGTTCATCTGCAGGGACGACTCCTCACGAACCGCACTCGAATTGGGACGAGACGACGCCCATCATTTCTACGGTTGCGCTGCGAGCTGCGCGGGCGCGGCGCCGCAGGGTGGTGCCGCAGCCCAGCCCGGGCCGGTGTCAGCCGACGACTACGGGATTCTCCGGCCGCTGGAGGTGGGCTGCCATGGCCGGGTCGCTGATGCCGTCCCTGCCGGTTTCCACTCGGCCGGCGAAGCGGCGCTCGAGCGATGAGCCGTACATGGTGACGGTGAAGTCGTACGAGTGACCGCTCGGCTTCAGTGACCAGTGCCGCTCGACTTCCTCGCGGGCCGGCACATGGATGGTCCGGGGCTCGGAGAAGCGGTAGGCGTGGGGCTCGACGTGCAGCGTGACCGCCTTCGGTCCAGGATTGCGCACGGTGAGGACGGCGGACTTGCCGTGACGATCGTACCGAACCCGGAGCTCCGGGCCGCCCTCGGAGGCAGTGGTCCCGGCGAAGGAACGGAAGAACCCGCCCGGACCGTGGACTTCGAGGTCGTAGGCGCCGGAGTCCGTCGCCATGGTGTCCCATATGTCGGCGAGCCGCTTTCCGGCCTCGACGGTGTAGCGCCGCGGGATCCGGTCGAGGTGCAGCCTGTCGTACACGTGGAAGACGGCGCCCTTGTGGCCGGTGTTGAGGAACTGGAGGGTGACCGTGCCCTCGCCGGGGTCGGTGGAGGCGTCGGTGTGGAGTTCGTACGGCAGCGCGCGAGTAGCGCGTTCCGCGCTCCTGGAACAGTGGCTCCGGTGCGGTCGGCGCCTTCGGTGCCGGCAGGGTGCGCTGGTGGGCGTCGGAGGCGGCCCAGTCGCTCTGGTCGGGGAGTTCCGGGAACCGCTGCTTGTTGGGGTGCTTGAAGTCGAACGCCGAGGTGAGGTCACCGGAGACGGCGCGGTGCCGCGGGCTCACGGCGTCGATCTGGACGCCGAAGCGCTGCTCGAGGAACATGCCGATCGAGGTGTGGTCGAACACCTCGGAGTCGACCCAGCCGCCCCGGCTCCACGGGGAGACGACGTAGAGCGGCACGCGCGGGCCCATGTCCCACGAGCGGGTCGTCCCGGTGACCGTGTCGTCGGCCTTGAGCCACGACGACGGCTTGAGCGGGCAGGATCTTGAAGCTTGCCGTGATCTTGATCAGGGGCATGGTGGCCGCAGCGTCCACAGTACGGTCTTGCGCGCATGGTGTGACGCACGCCAGGAGCTTTTGATCAGCTGCCTCGCGCACGCTGCTGCCTGGATCGCCGGCTCGCCTGTTTCCACCGGACCGGAGCAACTCCACCCGCTGCGATGGACCAACACCCCGACAGAACAAAGGTGTTGCAGGACGAGAACTCCCTGAGACCTCAGCCTGCCCCTGGTGTGTTGAGGAGTGCCAGACCGAGGGGAGTGGGGCTGTGACGTACGGAGTTTCGGTGACGGAGCGAACGGACCAGCCCGGCTTCGCGGAGAATGGTTGCGTGTTCGCTGGCGCTCGCGGCTGCGATACCTGCACGCGCGGCCAATTCCTTGGTGGAGCAGCCTTGGTGCTCTGCGATGGTGGTCAGCACCGCGGTGCGCGTCCGCCCTAGAAGCGTCGACACACCGGGGGAGCGCGTTTGGCCGGGCGTGGCAGCGAGGGGGGTGAGCTCATGCGGGTTCTGGGCGGCGGGATAGCTCACGGACACGGTCTGGCATTCGGTGACTATGGCGCGCGTGCCGAACATCGAGGGAATGAGCAGGAGGCCCTGCCCCTCCAGGTAAAGGTCACGCTCGGCTCCGTTCGCCATTCGGATTTCCAGAACTGGCGGATTCCATCGCATCCATCGGGGGTTGGCCTGGGTCAGCAATTGTTCGACGCCGCCGGTGAGTAGGTGCTGTAGGCGCAGGGTTTGGTCGACCGCCAGGTATTCTGTGAATTGGGCCCAATGTGGAGCCAGCAGGCATGCGTGAAGATGCCGGAGCCCCGTACAGAGCTCGGCGAGCAGAGAGGGATCGTCTGATAGCCGGCTTGCCCAGGCGGGCAAGGAAGGATGATGCAGTGCTGCTTCGCGCACATCTGACCTGATGCGTTCGGGAGGTGTGGCGCGTATCTGGTCCAGCAGCTCCTCGATAGTGCCCGCTTTCGTGGGACTGAGGAAGTCCGGTGAAGATCCCACGGACGGCATCAGGGCCAGGGCCATGCGGGCTTGGGCTGACAGCTGCGTGCGAGCACGGTTTCGCCAGGCATCGAGCCGGGCAGGCTGACTGCGGCTCTGCAGGGCTCGCGCCGCAAGTTCCAGCTCATGCAGCGGCATCGGCGCCTCGGCTACACGTGTCCGGGCCAGATCCTGCACCGTGAAGTGTATGCGGTAGGTCATGGCGGTCTGGGCGGAGTCCCTTCGGAATGTCGTTCTTCGGGCCAGCCCGAATCAGGTCGCCATCGTATCGAGCCAAGGGGAAGCTGGATCCGCCGACCTGCATGTATGGCACAACGACGTGTCATGGATGCTCGTCGATTCCGGTGGACAGCACGAAGGCATTCAGGCCGGCCGAATAGGAGTTTCCGAGTGACTGCACTTGGAATCGTGATCACGTAAAGGCCCGTCGACGGTGCCCTCATGGGTACGTGGCGCCCCAGCCCACCGGTCTGAGCACTGCTAGGCCACGCTGACTGCCAAAGACGACAGGAAAGCCTCCACGGAGGGGACCTGTCCCGTCCTGGCGAGGCGCCGCCGCGCTCATACTCCCGTCGTGCACACCGTTACACGCAATTCCTATTTCTTGCACAGTGAAAGAGAACCATGATGCACAACACCTCTCCGGTCACGATGCCTGAACTCCACCTCGACGGTCACAATCTGGGCATGGATGAGGTCTACAGGGTTTCCGTGATAGAGGAAGGAGCGAAGCTTGACCTGGCGGAGGACGCGATCCTGCGCATGAAGAAATCCCTTCAGGTCAAGGATGACCTCATCGCATCAGGGATACCCATCTATGGCGTGACCACGGGCTTCGGTGACAGCAGCAGCCGGCAGATCAGTCCCGAGAAGACGGTGGCTCTGCAGCGGAATCTGCTGCGGTTCCTGCGTGTGGGCACCGGCCCGGTGGCGCCTGACGAAGTCATTCGTGCGACCATGCTGATCCGCGCCAACAGCGCCGCCCGAGGACACTCCGCCATCCGGCAGGAACCTGTCCGCCTCATTCTGGACATGCTGCACCACGGCATCCTGCCGCAGATCCCGGAGCGGGGCTCGGTGGGCGCCAGCGGCGACCTGGCCCCGCTCAGCTACTTGGCGGCGTCGCTCACCGGCGAAGGCACCGTCACCTATCGGGGTGAGCGGATGCCCGCCGCCGAGGCCCTGCGCGCGGCCGGTCTGCAGCCAGTGGAACTGCAGGCCAAGGAAGGCCTTGCCCTGGTCAACGGTACTTCTTTCATGTCCGCCTATCTGACATTGGCGTTCACCGAGGCACGCGAACTCGCCTGGTGCGCCGAACTGTGCACGGCACTGGCTGCCGAGGTACGCAGGAGCAGCAGGGACCAGTTCACCGCCTTCCCGCACATCAACAAGCCGCATCCGGGCCAGATGACCAGTGCGGAGAACATCAGGCGGATCCTTGAAGGATCCGCCCTGATCGGCACGGACGCCGATCTCCGGGGAGAGGGCATAAGCGAGGGCTCCACCTACCTGGAACTCGAACGCGGTATCCAGGACCCCTACTCCATCCGTTGCGCCCCCCACGTGATCGGTGTGCTGCGCGACACCCTGACGTGGACCGAGCAGTGGATCACCAACGAGATCAACTCCTCCAACGACAACCCACTCTTCGACGCGGAGTCCTTCAGCGTCCACAACAGCGGCAACTTCTACGGCGGCCATGTGGCCCAGGCCGCCGGTGCGCTCGCCGCCACCATCGCCAGTGTGGGTGACCTCCTGGACCGACAGGTGCAGCTGTTGGTGGACCCGAAGTTCAACCTGGGGCTTCCGGCGAACCTCATCGCCCCGGTCGAGGCCACCCATCCGGCGGCCGGACTGCACCACGGCTTCAAGGGCGCGCAGATCGCCTCCTCCGCTCTGACCGCCGAAGCACTCCATCTGACCATGCCGGTCAGCTCCTTCTCCCGGTCGACCGAGGCGCACAATCAGGACAAGGTCAGCATGGGCACCATCGCCGCCCGGCACGCCAGGACTGCCGTCCACCTGATCAGCGAGGTCACCGCGATCCACCTGGTGGCACTCTGCCAGGCCGCGGACATCATCGGCGCAGACGGACTCGGCCCCCTCACCGCCCGTGCCCACACCTACCTGCGCAGCACCGTCCCCTTCGTCCAGGAGGATCGCCCCCTGGACGAAGAGTTCCAGCAGATCGCCAAGCTGCTCATGGACGGCACCCTCCGCCGCACGGTCATGGCCGGTTGACCGCGACGACGCTTGATCTCAAGCGGTGCGCCATGGGCGGGATGTGACCCGGGCGGTCGCTTCGGCGTCGAGGACTCGGGGTTCGAGGCATCCATGGACGATGCCACGAGGCGGTCGCCGACCAGTCGGCGGCGGCCCTCCAACCAGCCTTACGCCGGGCCCTGCTTGGTGGAGCGGCGGGCGGCCGCCGACAAGCTCCGCAAGGCGGAAGAGAAGGTTCATCAAGCCCGGCCCGGAATTGATCGGCCGGGGATTCACAGTGGTTCGCCGGCGGGCGGGAACGCGAGATGAGGAACATACAGATGATCTTGTCCGAGCTGAGGCCGAACGAGGACGCAGTACAGAGATATCGCGCCGCGGGCGTCTGGCGGAACGAGGGCCCGCTGGCAGATTTGCAGAAGTGGCGAGACGAACGACCCGAAGCCATCGCGGTGATCGCTTACCGTGCCGGAACGAGCGTGCGTCGACTTACGTACCGCGAATTCGGCGACTACGTCGAGCGGTTCGCAGCTGCGCTGCATGAGCTCAACGTCGGGCCAGGGCAGGTCGTCGCGATGCAGTTGCCCAACTGGTGGGAGGTCAGTGCGCTGCTGCTGGCCTGCGCACGAGTCGGAGCCGTCGTCGCTCCCGTCATGATGTCCATCGGCCCCCGCGAGCTGGAACGCATCCTGTCGCGACTGGACGCCGGCGTGTGCGTCACGGTCGACCAGTGGGGTGACGTACGGTACGCGGACGCGGTGGCCGAGATGGCGCCCCGCCTGCCGAAGCTGCGGCACCGGGTGGTCATCACCGGGGGCGAGACGTCCGAGGACGTGGTGAACTTCCGCCGCCATTTCGAGGAGACATCCCGGGAGCGACAGCCCGGGACGCTCCCTGGGGTGCTGCCCGCCGAGGACCCCGACCGGGTGGCCCTGGTCCTGTTCACCTCAGGAACCTCCGGCGAGCCCAAGGGCGTGCTGCACACCTTCAACACGCTGTACGCCGGAGCCTCGGCGATAGCCCACGCGGAGGGGCTGGACACCCGAGACCGGTTCTTCACCACCCAGGCACTGACCCACATCTTCGGGCTGATGTACAACATCATGATCCCGCTGCTGGTCGGTGGCGCCTCCGTGCTTTCCGACGTCTGGGACCCCAAGGGGGCGCTGGACATCGTCGCCGAGAGCGAGACCACCGTCCTGGCGGGAGCACCTCCGTTCGTCACCGCGCTCGTCACCGCTGCCCAGGTGGAGCCCCGGCCGGCGCTCTCGCCGCGCATGGTGCTCAGCGGCGCCACCACGGTTCCCGGCCAATTGGTCACCTCTGTTCCGCAGACCTGGGGCGTGCCGCTGCGAACCCTGTGGGGAATGACCGAGGTCCCCGGTCACACCTGGACCCGCCGCGACGATCCGCCGCTGTGGGGCTCGCGGAGCGACGGCAGGCCAGGAGCCGGACTGGAACTCGACTTCCGGTCCGACACCGACACCCCGCCCACCGCCGAGCAGCCGGCCCGGCTCTTCGTCCGTGGAGGCGGTGTGTGCCTCGCGACTTTCGGCCGGGACAGCGGTCGACTGCGGGTGATGGCCGACGTGGACGACGGCTGGTACGACACTGGTGACCTGGCGATTCCAGACGGTCGAGGGGGCCTGCGCATCATCGGCCGGACCGCGGACCGCATCGGCGGCTCCTTCATGATTCCGATCAATGACGTCGAGACGGAGCTGCTGGCGCACCCTGATGTCCATGATGTCGCCCTCGTCGGCTACCTGGATGACAGGAGCAATGAACTCGCCTGCGCGGTCGTCGTTCCCGGTGCGGCCATACCCACTCTGTCCGGTCTGCGGGACTTCCTGGCCGCCCGCGGCATGACCGAGTGGTACCAGCCCAGTCGGCTCGAACTGGTGACAGCACTGCCGCGCAACGCCACCGGAAAGGTCCGTAAAGACCTTCTCCGCGCTCAGGTGAAGGACGGTCGCATGGTGGATCAGATGACGGTGTGACGTCTGGTGGGAAGTGGCGGCGCCAGGCGAGTGATCAGTGGTGTGACCGCCCGTCCCGCCGCCCGTCACAGCCAGACGGAAGCCACGAGTACGACGTGACGTGAAGACCAGCGAGAGCAGCACCGTTCACCAACAGAGTTTGCCATCTGGGGCGCAGGGAGACTTGCCTGCACCGGAGTAGATCCTCCCGATCGGCTTCGGTGCTTGCCTCTCCGCGCCCTCAAAACCGCACATCCAGACGGGTGTTGGTGTACCGAGTCCGGCAGGCGATTTTGATGGTGCGGAACCGTGCCCGCAGGCCCGGCAGCATGATGCGGCGGGCACCCTCGCGGTCTGTGACGTGCGCGGCACACACCAGGACCATCAGGACCAGGCCGATTCGGTCCTCGATGACATGCCGGTGCCTGCCGTTGATCTTCTTGCCGCCGACGTAGCCGCGTGATGCTGCCGGCACCGAGGCGGCGCCCTTGACCGACTGCGAGTCGATGATGGCCGCGGTCGGCTCCGCCTCACGTTGGACGGAACAGGGACCGAGACGTCGGACTGGGACAACAGGGCCTCCTGATACTCGAACGGTGTCGCAACCTCCGAGCCATCAAGGGGCCCTGTCCTTATGCGCCTACCCGGACGTGATCACCCGACCGAGCCGCCATACTCGAACTCATGCTCACCGTGATCGGCGCGACACCGACCTGTCAGGCAACGACACAGTGCAACCACGCCAGACGGATCGCGGGTGCTGCAGCCTGATGGGTTCCTGGATCCTGGCGGCGCTCTGCTTGGGCTACGGGCTGGCCTTCGTGCGTGTCCAGAAAGGCCGACGGCTTCTCGGCCTGATCAAGGGCTCCACCGCCACGGGAGCCGCGTGCTACCTGCTCGGCTGGCTTCAGGTCTTCTTCGCCTTCCCGTCGCATGCATGTCCCGACTTCCTCGAAATGCGCCCCACCGTCCACGTCGACCCCTACGAGGACAGCGTTTTCCCACTGCAGGCCACGTGCTACTGGGACAACGGTGAGCAGAAGGAGCTCGTGAGCAGCTGGATCAACCCGCTCCTGTTCACCTGCATGGCCGCAACATTGACCGGCTGCCTGGTGATGCTGGCAGCCCTCACATACCGCCGCTACCGGCAAGAGCACACGCGTTGAGCGACACCACTCACATACACACCGTCAGGACCCTCCACCCCAACCACGAGTTGCGTAGCAACCTACCCTCCCGTCCATGCCCCGACCGCAGGGAGATCACCCGACGGCCTCGTGCGCCTGGCGCGTCAGCGACGTGTCGCTGCCCACCTCGTTCAGGTCGGCGACCGCGGCTTCATGGACAGGGGCCTCGAGCTGTTCGCACAGCAGGGATGAGAAGCTGTGTCTCCAATTCATTGTGGTGCTCACGGCGCTATACGGCGGGAGAATCTCTGTTTGCCGTTCGGATCGGCTTCTCTCGACGCTGATCCGACTCGGCCGGCGGCGCGTCGGTGACGAGCCCGGTGCGCATGTGATCGGCCATAAACGGAAGGATCATCACACCCGTCTGACCACCCCAAGGAACTTCAGTAATATCCTGTTACAAGCTCTTTGCTTGATCCTGATGATGGAGGCTTGCGTTCCGCCTGGCATGTTAACCAAGCTCCCTCTGTGTTACTTCGCAGTTCGAAACACAAACGGAGGGAGATTGTGATGCGTAAGCGTTTAGCAGTTCTCGCCCTGGGTGCCGGCCTGCTGGCAGCCACCGCCGTCAGCGCCCCCGCCCAGGCGACCTCGACAGCGTCGTGGCTGCTGGTGAAGACCTACGCCACCCAGTCCGCTTGCGTGGACGCCGGACAGCAGTACCAGCGTGAGGGCTTCAACGAGTACAAGTGTGAGTACGTCTCCACCGCCGCGACGAAGTACTGGCTGTACATACGCTAGAGCGTGCCCGGCTGATCGAGGGATCTTGACACCCAGTGCTGGGCGTAGGCGCCAGCCGCCGGTGGTGCCTACGCCCAGCAGCAGTTCCGAGCCCGGTTCTGGGAACTGCGCGCTACCACTGCCGACAATGCAGGGCTCGACGGATGCCACTGCAAGTCATGCGGTGGCGAACCATGGGCAGGGATGGAGTGCCCCGGCTGCGGCTGGTCGCGGACGACGACTCGGGGCGGCGGCTGTGCCGTGGGTGCGGCATCCGAGTCATCTGTCCGACACCCGCTCGGAGTTGATCGAGCCGGTCTTGGCGGCCTGGCGCTTCGAGCGCCGAGGCCGGGCCCTGAACTTTGGGCGGCCACCCGAACAGGAACTACGCGAGACCATGAATGCGCTTCTCCATGTGACCAAACACCGGGGTGGTGACTGACGCGATTGGCCTCCTACGGGCAGTGTTGGTCACCGCGGCCCGTGTCCAGGACTCCGTGACCGGTACCCAGCTGCCCGACCAGGTGGCAGCCGGACATCCCGGTATCCGCAAGGTGGGGGTGTCTTTGGCGTACCGGGGCTGTCACTCCTCGGGGCGTCGGTTCTGGTATGCACGTGGCCGTGCCTCGCTCGGTGACCGGCCTGCCGCCGCGGATAGGTGATCTTGTCACAAAACAGGAGGCCATTCGGTCAGTTTGTGGCGGGGGCAGCAGCCCTGACGAGAACGACGCTACCGACGTGGCGTCCGGCATGGAGGGCCGACAGCGGTGACTGATGGATCCCTTTTGGGACATATCAGCCCGATGCGGGTGGATGGTGGAATGTGATGCGGAAGCAGCGCGACGGTGGCAGCGTTCAGGTATTCCGGATCACCGGCGCCCGGCAGAGCCTGCAGGACGACGTGCACGGCCGGCAGCGCCGGTACGTCATCTTGATGGCGGTCCGTACGCTGTCCGTGATCCTCGCGGCCACCCTGTGGGGCGTGGAACGATACATCGCGATCGCGGCCCTCGTTCTGGGCGTACTTCTGCCCTATTTCGCGGTGGTCGTCGCCAACGCCGGGCGGGAGAACGCGCCGTCGCTGCCGACGACCTTCGTGACCGCGCCGACTCCGGCCGCCGACTCGGAAATCCGACCCGCACGCAGGCTGTGACCAGGAAGAACGAGATCTTCTTCTGGGCTTTCCCGCTGGATCTTCCTCTCCACTGCGAGACCCTCACTGTGCGCCTTTAGCTGTTCTGGTCGGCACCCCGGCCACCCCGTGACCGACCTTCCGCGCGGACCGTGCCGTACGCCTCGCGGATCAGGGCCCGGATCAGGCATGATCGGCGCGGATCTCTAAGGGAGGGGGTGCGATGAGCGCTTGGAGCAGGGCGGTCTACGACCTCGGGTTCGGGGTGGCCATGATGTTGGTGGCGTTCAACGTGCGCAATTGCGCCTGGCGGCTGCACGGCTACGTCGCGAGTCGTCCGAGGGTGGGCGTCGTTCTCACTCCCACGGTGCTGCGGGCCGCGGGTGCCGTCCTCGGCGTGACCGGCACAACGATCGGCACCGTTCGGCTGTTTGTCGCCGTGAGCGGCTGAGACCGGCGCGAGTGAGCGACCCGGGTCGCCAACCGACGTCACGGGGGTCATGGTGTGCTCGCTGCCGCGCGTGAGCTGTGAGCGCCATGGGGCCGCCGGCGTTCCGACGGGCTCTGCCAGTAGGGGTGTGCGGCGAGGGGCCGGGTGGCCAATCCCGGTGCGAGACGGAACCGGCGGTCAGTAGGCCGGGGCGTGAGTACGCGTACTCAGGCCCCGGTCGTCACGACCGGAGAGAATTTCGTCATGGACGCTACTGCGGTACAGCGACACGACGAGCCTGCGGCGCCATCCGGTGGGGCTCTGGCCGTGCGCATCACGGGCGCTGCCGCAACCGGTGCCGCTCTCACTTACCTGTCGATTCATCTTGTGCAGGAGGCGTACGCCTACGACGCCCGGGTGTGCGCCGATGAGACGAGTGTGTGCCTGACGCCGTTGCCGGTTCTCTCGTTCCCCGCCTCGTTCGCCGTCGCACTCGTCGGGCTGATCGTGGCGTACAGGCTGCTGGGCATCCGCCCCGGGCTGACGGTCATCCCGCCGACGCTCCTGCTGGCACCGTTCCCGCTCAATGCCGCACTGAGCGCACTCGGCAAGTGGCCGGCCGTCGTGGTGGGAGCGGTATGGGCCGCCGCCGTGGCACTGACGGCATGGCGGCGCTACCGGATCCTGGGGCTGTCCGCCGCGGCCGCACTGCTCCTGGCCTCGCTCATCGTTGTCCACCCCTGACCAACCCAGCCTCAGCCTTGCACGAGGGTTCGACGGCGACCGGCGCAGACAATGCTCCATGACCGCCGTCGACTCCGCTCCGTGGACGATCTGCGACGACGACAACCATCCACTGCCGACCTGGGACGAGAACAGCCGCGCCTTCGTCCCCAACTCCCAGCACACCAGCACGCGCACGGTGGTGGCGGGCGTACGACGGTCCTCTCCAGGCCGGTCCGGTCCAGGCGGTCCGGTCCGGTCCCGCCCGGTCTGGCCCGGACCGGGCGCCGTGCCGGTACCCCGAAGGGCACTCCTGCCTGCCTGTTCGTGCGGCGGCCTTACCCCTGAGCCTCCTGACCGGCACCGCTCGCGCCGCTAGCGTCTCGACGGTGAGTATGTGGACTTCTCTGGAACCCGCGTCCGCGACCGTGGACCCGGGCGCCAGTACGCGTGTGCGGCTGCGCCTGCGCAACACCGCAGACATCGTCGACGAGTACCGTTTTGAGCCGGTGGGTGATGTCGCGCCCTGGACGACGGTGGAGCCGCAGACGCTGCGGCTGTATCCGGGGACGACGGGGACGGTGGAGCTGACGTTCGCGCCGCCGAGGACTCCGGATGCGGCGGCGGGCCCGAATCCGTACGCGGTGCGGATCACGTCGACCGGACATCCGGAGGCGACGACGGTTCCCGAGGGCAATCTGACGATCACTCCGTTCGCCGAACTGCGTGCGGAGTTGGTGCCGCCGACGGTCAAGGGGCGTTTCCGTGGGCGACCGAAGCTCGCGATCGACAACCTCGGCAATACGAGGCTGACGGCGTCGGTCAGTGGGAGTGACAACGGGGATCATCTCTCCTACGACATCCATCCGGGCAATGTGCAGATCGAGCCGGGGCGTGCGGCCTTTGTGAAGGCGACGCTGAAGCCGCGGCAGATCATCTGGTTCGGACCGAAGGAGCAGCGGCCGTACACGCTCGCTGTCCAGCGGTCGGGGACGAAGCCGCAGCCGGTGGAGGGCACATATGTGCAGCGCGGGTTCCTGCCCCGGTGGCTGGCGACGTTCCTGGGTGTCTTCATGGCGCTGGCGATCACGTTCGTGATGCTGTGGCTCGCGTACAGGCCACCAGTCCGCAGCGCCGCCACCGAGAAGCTCCAGGACGCCGGCGTCAGCACCCTTCCCGCGCCCACCCCCAGCCTGCCTGCGCCGACGAGTCCGGCTCCCGTCCAGGAGCCGACGCAGGCGGCGGCGCAGCAGTCGCCCGCGGCCGGCGACGGCGGAGGCGGCGGCGCGGTGGCGAGTCCGAAGGCTACGAAGAAGGCGGCGACGGGGCCGTTGCCCGCGTCCGGCGTCGTCCTCAGGAACGTCACGACCAGGAAGTGCGCCGACGTCCCGGGCTACGACAAGGGCCGGTCGGCCGGGCCGGTCAGGGAGTACACCTGCGACGGGACCGCGCACGACAACCAGCTCTGGAACCTGGAGGTGCGGGAGAAGGGCGTCGGTCCCCAGAAGTCGGACCTGTTCCAGATCCGCAACGTCAAGGACCAGATGTGCATGGACCTGCCCGACTACGGCGCCAAGCCCGCGCGCACGGGCGTGTACGAGTTCCAGTGCGACGGCACGACCGCCGACAACCAGCTGTGGTGGCTCGACAAGCAGGACGACGGCCACTACTGGATCCGCAACTACTCCAGCAACCACCTGTGCCTGGACGTCTCCGGCTACAGCACGGGCGGCAACGACACCGCGCTGACGATCTTCACCTGCAGCAACGCCGACGACCAGGAGTGGGACATCATCCATCCCTCCTGACGGAGCGCGGTGGAGAGACCTGAGAAACCCGAGAAGCCCGGGAAACCTGGGAAACCCTCGGAACCCGAGAGGGCCGGGGGGCTGTTCGTGCCGTGGGCAAAGGGCGGCCGGCCGCCCCTGTTCGGACATCTCGCTGACCCTGCCGCGGAAGATCACCAACTGCCGGCTGACATGCCGATCTCATGCTGAAGCCTTGGCCTCAGCCACGCTGAACCACCCCGGCCGAACCTCGACCAGCAGGGGCTTCACGGACTCCACTGCGGACCGCAATTCCTGCTCCGTGGGGTCATGAGGCTCAGGCAAACTCCGCCCGTAGCAGCGCAGCCGCCAGAAATCGAAGATCTCCCTGCCGTCGGCCGCGAAGTCCACGTCGATCTCGGTGCCGTTGTCGCTGATGAAGAGGCAGCCTGCTCCGTGGACCTGGTATGAGTAGGACCCGATTTCGCCGCGCCAGCTGATGATCCGGTGCGAACGGACCAGGCTGAGCACGTCCCCTAAGGGCTGTCCCGTAATCCCCGGCGGGCGCACGACGACAGCTACGGCACCTCGCCGCGTTGTCGGATCGCCCGCATACGCCCAGTATGCGGACGACCCTCCGCCTTGCGATGCACCGCATCTGACGCCGCGCGCTGATCCACCAGGGATTACGGGACAGCCCTTAGCCGTTCAAGCGGGGTGACTGCCGCTCTCATGGCCACACCAACCGCGTTGAGGGCATCGATGTAACCGATCACAAGATCACGCGTTGTCACCGCATGCGGTTCTTCCGAAGCCGAGCTCCGTTCCATGTGCCCTTCCCCCGTCCGCGCTCGAAGCGATTGTCACACAGGGGCTTCCGACATCTCCGTCGAGCGGCATTCTGCAACGATCGGTAAAGGCGGAGACCCGCAGGCTTCGACCAAGCGCGGTGTTGCCCGCAGAAGCGAAGCCGAAGGGCTGTCCCGTAACTGCCGGCGGTAGTCCACGCGACGGTCTACGACCGGACGCACCGCGCCAGCTCGCCGTACTTCATGACGCTGGAGTGGAGGACCCCTTGGTGATGGCGGCCCATGAACTTGATGCCTTGGGCACGCCGCTCCACATGAGTCAACCGGACGATGGGGGTGCCCAAGTCGGTCGGGAGCTCGAGGAGGTCGCCGGGCTGGAGGTCCTCGGCGAGACATCGACGATCTACTCGGTCTCGCGCCCAGAGGCCTGGTCTTCCCCGTGGTTCGCGTCGGTCATCTGTTGATCATTCCACGTTGCGGTTGTGGGGCCCAGGTCCTGGTCGGCTGCGGCCGCCGCGTACGGAAGTCCGTAGCCGTTTCACCCCGTGCGTCCCGGAAGCATGGCGGGTCCCAACTGCCTTGCCATCGAGCGCACTTCAACTCCTAAGATGCGCCGCACCACGGTAGCCCGACAGTGAGGAAAGACAACATGCGATACCGCACACTCGGCCGCACCGGCATCGAAGTGAGCGCGTACTGCCTGGGCACGATGATGTTCGGTTCGGTCGGCAACCCCGACCACGAGGACAGCGCCCGGATCATCCACGCCGCCATGGACGCAGGCGTCAACTTCATCGACACCGCGGACATGTACTCGGCCGGCGAGTCCGAGGTCATCGTCGGAAAGGCCCTGCGGGCATCCGGCCGGCGGGATGAGGCCGTACTCGCGACGAAGGTCCACTTCCAGATGGGGGAGGGAAGGAACCGGAGCGGGAACTCCCGCCGCTGGATCACCCAGGCCGTGGAGGACAGTCTGCGGCGGCTCGACACCGAATGGATCGACCTCTACCAGGTGCACCGCCCGGATCACACCACGGACGTCGAAGAGACACTCGGGGTTCTCGGCGACCTTGTGCAAGCGGGGAAGATCCGGGCGTTCGGATCGTCGACGTTCCCGGCCGAAGAGATCGCGGAGGCGCAGCACGTGGCGGAGCGACGCGGCCTCCAACGCTTCCGGACGGAGCAGCCCCCGTACTCGATACTCGCACGCGGCGTGGAGGCTTCGGTGCTGCCGACGGCTCAGCGTTACGGGATGGGGGTGCTGACGTGGAGCCCGCTTGCCTCGGGCTTCCTGAGCGGCCGCTACCGGGCCGGGCGGACGGTCGATCTCAGCAGCGGGCGTGCGCGGTTGAACCCCGCCCGCTTCGACCCGTCCATCCCGGAGAACATCACCAAGTTGAAGGCCGCCGACAAACTCGCCGAACTGGCTGCGGACATCGGCTGCAGCCTTCCGGAGTTGGCAGTCGCCTTCCCGCTCGCCCATCCGGCCGTCACCTCGGTCATCATCGGCCCTCGCACGGCGGAACAGTTGGAGGCCGTGTTGAAGGGGGCACCGGTGGTCCTGGACGATTCGGCTCTCGACCGCATCGACGAGATCGTTGCGCCCGGCATGAACCTCTACCACCCCGACGGCGTATGGAAGCCAGCCGCCCTGACGGACACGGGTCTGCGCCGCCGCCCCGCGGACGCACGGGCCGCATCGTGACTACCTGCCCGCTGAGTAGCGCTTCGGTAGGCCGGTGTTGTGCGGGTGGTGGGTAGGAGGGCATCCGCAGGTCGTGCAGGTGCCGGTCCGGCGTCCGTGGAGGCTGGGAGGGGGGGCCAGGACTCCGCAGAGGGTCAGGCCGGCGTTGGGGTTCTGGGTGGTGCCCGTGGCAGGTCAGGGTGTGTGACGTCCGTCGCCAGCGGCCACCCACCGGGCATGGTGGGTTGGCCCGCAGCGGCACGAAGACCCGAAGAGGTGGACGTCAGCGCAGCCACGTACGGTCTGCGTACGGGTGATCAGCGGTCGTCTCCTTTCTCGATGGACGACGTCAGATCTGCCTCCCACCGTGCACGGGGTCTGGCCGCCGAAGCCGGGTATGTCCGGCGCGGTGCAGGTGCGGGCGCCGTGCGCGGTCATCGGGTTCGGGGGCAACGCACCGGCGATGCGTACGCCGAAGACTTGCGCCACCCCGCTGTGGGCCCCCGGGCCGCTCCCGGCGAAGCCGGCGGTTCACGGTCCTCGTGCTCAACTGGACTCTGTCTCAGACTAGTTAGCCATCCCCACTCGCCCCGTGGTTCCTTCGCCGCCGATCGGTCTGCGTATTGACTGGTACAGACCAATGCGGTTGAGTGTGCCGCACACCCCCCACCGCGGTCGGCCCAGCGCCCCGTCCGGTTCCGCCGGCACGTGCACAAGGCTCGCTCTGTCCTGCCTGCGCCGGGTACGACCCCTCTCCGCTGAGGAGTTGATTTCGTGTCGAGGCGTCATATCGCCGCGGTTGTGACCGCGCTCGCCCTCTCCGCCGCCATACCGGTGCTGGTGCCGACCGGCAGCGCGTCCGCCGCCACCTGCTCGAGCTACCCGAGCTGGGCGGCCGGCAGGGCCTATGCCACTGGTGACATCGTCCGTTACACGGACGGCAAGGCGTACATCGCCGAGCACGACAACCCGGGCTACGACCCGGTCATCAGCACCTGGTACTGGGAACCGTACGGCTGCGACAGCGGCACGCCCTCCGGCACCTGCTCGAGTTACCCGAGCTGGGTGGCCGGCAGGGCGTATGCCACTGGTGACATCGTCCGTTACACGGACGGCAAGGCGTACATCGCCGAGCACGACAACCCGGGCTACGACCCGGTCATCAGCACCTGGTACTGGGAACCGTACAACTGCGACGGTGGCAGCACGCCGATCGGCAACTTCGTCGTCTCCGAAGCCCAGTTCAACCAGATGTTCCCGAACCGCAATGGCTTCTACACCTACAGCGGTCTTGTCGCCGCGCTCAGCGCGTACCCCGGCTTCGCCACTACCGGCGGCGACCAGACCAAAAAGCAGGAGGCGGCTGCCTTCCTCGCCAACGTCAGCCATGAGACGGGCGGACTGGTTCACGTCGTGGAGCAGAACACCGCCAACTATTCGCACTACTGCGACTGGGGCCAGCCGTACGGCTGCCCGGCGGGCCAGTCGGCCTACTACGGACGTGGCCCCATCCAGCTCAGCTGGAACTTCAACTACAAGGCCGCAGGCGATGCGCTCGGCATCGACCTGCTCAACAACCCTTCGCTGGTGCAGACCGACGCCGCCGTGGCGTGGAAGACGGCCCTCTGGTACTGGAACACCCAGTCCGGACCTGGCACCATGACCCCACACAACGCCATGGTCAACGGCGCGGGCTTCGGCCAGACGATCCGTTCCATCAACGGTTCCCTCGAGTGCGACGGCAGGAACCCGGCGCAGGTGCAGAGCCGTGTGACCGCGTACCAGCAGTTCACACAGATCCTGGGCGTGTCGGCAGGCGCCAACCTGTACTGCTGACCCGGTCCCCGGGTGTGCGCGAATCGTTCCGGGCCTCGGAACGGGAGCACCGTGCACGCACACCCGGACAACCGCTTGACGCGCCCGCGGACCGCATCTGCTTCTGCGTGATGCGGTCCACGGACGATGCCCTCCCAACCCCACGGTACGACGAGCGTCCACGAGCGGTCGATCGCCGGGCCGCACCAGGCGGCCGTGCGGCTGTGCATCGCACCGGCACGGCCGCCTTCCGCTCCCCTTCGCCTCCCGGTTACGAGGACGAGGAGCCTCACGGCAGCCCGACCGCGAAATCCTGTGCCCTGCTCCACCGTGCGTGCGGGCAGGACGCCCCGGTGTCCCTGGCCGGACACGGCGGGCCGGACGGCTGCGACGTGTGGCGGAGCCTGGACCGTCTTCGCGGAC
This sequence comes from Streptomyces sp. NPDC059582, assembly GCF_042735715.1. NCBI lineage: Bacteria > Bacillati > Actinomycetota > Actinomycetes > Kitasatosporales > Streptomycetaceae > Streptomyces > Streptomyces sp. NPDC059582. Next base: position 9,485 of record NZ_JBHWCC010000031.1, on the reverse strand, counting down.
GAGGCCGGGCAGTCGATGGCTCCGCACTCGGCTGCGCGACCTGATCATCCGCTGACCCGCGCGGTGAAGCGCAAGTTGAAGATGCTGCAGTACCGACCGGAGGGCATCGACGGCTGTCTTGCAGGCACCGACTTGGCCCTGCACGTGCGAACCCCCTCAACTGCTCCACGGCCGACGGACCCGGGATCGGTCCAAGCCGGAAATAGCTGGTCAACTACCGTGGCGGCATGAATGGGAGCCTGCCCGATGACGTAGCCGACGTGCTTGACCTCGTGCTCAACCAAGATGAGCCCGTTCACGTTGCGCTCCAACGGCAGATCCCTCATCTCAGGGTGCAGTCCCGCTGCAAATGCGGGTGCGGCACCGTCTACTTCGAACTTGACACGGACGAGGTGGAGCCCGCGCCGACTGGCCCTGGCACGGTCGTAGCCGCCGACGTGCAGCTACTCACCGGAACCGGCGAATGCCCAGGCGAGGTCCTGGTCTTCGCGCAAGGTGGCTACCTCTCGTGGCTGGAGGTCTGCTCATGGAGCGATGACGTCGAGGTGAACCTCGCCACGGCGCGGCAGTGGCTACAGTGAGCTGTTTCCAACCTCAGTTTGAGCAGGTCAGGTGCAGCGTGAGGGCGGCTTGGACGAGGGTGGTGATGCGGGTTGTGGAGCATCGCAGCTTGCGCAGGGGCCGCCAGGTTTTGAGAGTGGCCATGGCCTGCTCAACGAGTGCGCGGATCTTCGCGTGTGAGCGGTGGACGGCTTGCTGACCTGTGGACAGCGTCTCCCAGCGACCCCAGTAGGGCACCCGGATGGTGCCGTTGGCGCCCCGGTAGCCCTTGTCGGCCCAGCACTCCACGCCGGCTTCCTCCAGGGCGTCGATAATGCCGTGGGTTCGCGCGGCCTTGATGTCGTGGACTGCTTCGGGCAGTGTCGGTGAGACCCACAGCAGTCGGCCGAAGGGGTCTGCGATGACCTGCACGTTCATCCCGTGCTTCTTGTGTTTGCCGGAGTAGAACGGGCGGTCCGCGGCAATGCGGTCGATCGGCAGGAGCGTGCCGTCCAGGATCACGAACGCCTTCACCGAGGCGGTCCGCACGCGTCGGCCAGACTGGGGGCAAGAGCGGCCAGGAGTTCGACAGCCTCGGTGACATAGCGGTAGGCCGTCGTGGTTCCGACGCCGAACCCCACCGCGAGTTGGGCATACGTGTGCCCCACTCGCAGATGAGCGAGCGCGAGCAAAGCCTGGCGACCGGCGCTCAGGCGCCGCCAACGGGAGCCGATCGTACGGCGGTGCCGCCGCAACTGCTGCGTGAGGAAGCGGAGGGCAGAGCTGGACACGTCGACGCCCGACGGGTAAGCAAGCACGTGAAGCCTCTGGTGGAGACGGTTCTCTTGGTCGAAAACCCATCTACCAGGGGATTCACCACGTTGTCAGCCCAACTGCCAGGCAAGTTGGAAAGGGTCGCTGCCTCCAAATTGGGATCGAGACAATCCCCTGGCTGTGTTCGGCGCCGTAGTTGCTGCCGAGTAATCCGCTGGCTGACTGTGGCCCCTGGGGTGGTACTGGAGCGCACCGGAGCGACGGAACGCTCGCGACGGCCGGCACGCATCCGGACACCTCCACGGCATCAACGTACGAGCACACAGGCTCCTGCCACGCCGACCGGACTCCCCGGCACGCCCCCCTCGCGCCTCATGGCGCGTTCTTTGCACCCGATCGGCCACGCTCCCCGGGCCACGGCTCGGGCAAGGGATGTCGGAGCGGTCAGCCGACCCCGCCGCTACGGAGTTCGCCGCCTCCCACCTCAACCTCACCGCGCGCCCGGTCGGCGCGTCGGCGTATCGCGGCGGAGACTCCCGCCCAGACGGCGAGCACGCAGACCGCCAGGCCGGCGAAGACGACCGGGTTCACCCAGACCGGCACCAACTCGGTCCCCACACCCTGGTCCGTGACGCACTGCACGCTCACCGGCAGCGTCATGCGCGTCACCACGTGGTCGCCGTCGGCACCGGAAGCCGCACACATCTGGTCCGGGTCCAGGATGTAGAACCCCGACATCACGCCCCAGGCGTACGCGCCCACAGCCGCTGCGCCGGCCAGTTGCACGACCAGCGCACACGACATGGCGTCCGGTGACGTCCACCCGTTTGGTGGCTGACCGTGACGTGCGCGCCACACAAGCTGAACGGCCGTGCCCACGACCACCCATGGACACACGAGGGGCGAGAACGCCAGGATCAAGAAGAGAATGGCTTTCACGCCTTACCGGACATTGTCGTGGGGCGCCTGGTTCCCTCTCAAGGGCGGTCAGTGAGCCAGGCGTTCCGTGATCCAACGGGTGGCCAGCAGACCCGACCTGGCCGACAGGCCCTGCTGGTCCTGGCCCACCTGCGCTGCGGCGACACCTAAGGGCTGTCCCGTAATCCCTGGTGGATCAGCGCGCGGCGTCAGATGCGGTGCATCGCAAGGCGGAGGGTCGCCCGCATACTGGGCGTATGCGGGCGATCCGACAACGCGGCGAGGTGCCGTAGCTGTCGTCGTGCGCCCGCCGGGGATTACGGGACAGCCCTTAGGCCCGCCTCGCGGCGGGATTCCGCGTCGGGATCGCCACGGTCTACCGCTACATACGCTAGGCCGTCGACCTCTTGGCCGCCCTCGCGCCCACGCTTGAGCAGGCCATGCAGACCGTACGGAAGAAGGCATACGTGATCCTCGACGGCACGCTCCTGCCGATCGACCGCATCGCCGCCGACCGGCCGTACTACTCGAGGAAGGAGTAGCATCACGGGATGAACGTGCAGGTCCTCGCCGATCCAGACGGACGCCTGATCTGGGTGTCGGACGCGCTGCCGGGAGCCACGCACGACCTGACCGCAGCCCGGACCCACGGGATCCCCGTCGCTCTGGCAGCCGACGGCATCAAGCGCTGGGCGACCCAGGCGTATCAGGGTGCAGGCTCCGCCATCCGCGTCCCGTTCCGGGGCAAGCACCCGCGCGGCTGGCGCCGGCGTCACAATCGGGCCCACGTCAACATCCGCAGCCTGGGCGAACGCGCCATGCGATCCTCAAGTCCTGGCGGCTTCTGCGGAAACTTCGCTGTAGCACCACCCGGATCACCGGCATCGTCCGAGCTGTCGCCAGTCTTGAATTCGCCAGCCGATCAAGATGGAAAAGGCTCAGTCACGCTCGTGAACCGAGCCAGCAGCTTCCAGCGGTCGCGAACCGAGACGTCACCACGATCCAGCCGACATCACGAGTTCAAGTTCAGAAGCTTGCGCTGCTGATCAGTCGCTGATGGATTACTCGGCATCGAATTCACATTCCCTATCACAGAAGTGGCGACCAAGGTGATTCCGAGGAAGCATAGAAGCATTCCGGAGCCACCTTCCGCTCCGCTTCCAAAGATACCTCGCAGAACACGGGACGGTGCTGTCCGGGCAGTTAGCAGCGGAGTACATACGTAAGTTGCGAGTGGGCCGACAGTGACTAGGCCGGTCACCGTTCCGGCCTGTACCGTCATTCGTCGCAGAGAAAAGACCCTGCCCTCCAAACTGGGTTCTATAGCCTCGTGCCAGACGCTCTGAGAACAAGAGATGACAACGGGAAAACCAAAGGAAAACACAAACGAAGAGCCGACAAGGACGAGTGATTGAGAGATCATGCTGGCAACGACAACGGCTACTCCGCTCAGAACAGCTGCTGTGGTGATCCATGGCAGCGGACGTTTCGGTCCACCCCAAATGGACATGACGAGGCTACCCGCTGCGAGGCCGATTCCCCCAGCGGTGCTGACCGCGGCGACCGCCACATTGTGCTGACTTTCAGGAACGCTGGCCACAATAAGCGGCAACAGCAGAACGCTTGCAGCGGCTTGTACGGCGTACATAGCGGTAGCGATCCTGAGTAGACGAACCAGTCGGTGGTCGCTGCTGATTGCCCGCCACCCGATGAGGATTTCTGACCTCCACGACTTCCTTTCAGTGAAGTCCGTGTCCGTTTTGGCGAGTTCAGTAATTTTTACGCCGGCAAGGCTTATAATTCCAACTGCTCCGGCAAGAATGTCAGCGAAGAGAACTTGAGTGAGTCCGCCGGTATTTAGCAGTGAAGTGGAAATTGCCGGGCCGAGTATTTGTGTGACCGCGAAGCCTGTCTGCGTCATACCTCCGGCGCGGCCACGATGCTGCGGTGGGACCATTGTTCTGACACTTGCGGAGAACGCTGGCCATTGAAAGGCACCGCAAATCGATTTCACGACCACAACTGCATAAATCTGCCACACAGTGAGGTAGCCCGAGCTCTGGCTGATTACCAGAGCGACAACCCCAGCCAGTGCCGCGGTGTCCGCCACGAGCAGGATCGTCTTGCGTCGGAATCTGTCCACAAGGACACCCGCCGCTGGACCGGCTATTAGTCCGGGCACAAAGCCAAGGAAGAGCCCGGTCGAGAACTGCGTGATGGAATGTGTTTGCTGATATACCCACAGAGTAAGTGCGAAACTACTGACCCTTGAGCCGAGAACAGTGAACACGCGCCCGATCCACACCAGCAAAAAGTATTTCATCGTGATTCTCCGAGCCAGAAAGGCGTGTGGCGGATGCGGCCTCGTCTTGACGGGCCGCATAATTCGGCGACCCGTCAAGAACCGTTACGACTTAGAATTCTTACTTGGCCAATTGCTCGGCAAGCACAGGACCAATCTGGGCCAATGGACGGAGATCACACATTCCCGCATGGTCTGAATCGACCGGCACGACGCGCAATTCTCCGTCGAAGAATTCTCGCCACATGTGCCAAACGTCTTCACGAGAACCGCGTCCAGCGCGTACGGCCATGAAGTGGATTGCATGACCTCGATAGAGGCCGGGCGCCACTTCCCTCCGAAATCTTGAATTGGTGCGCACATTTCGCAAGTAGGTCGATATGTCAGACTCTTGAATGTCCCAAGAGTCGCCGAGATGTCTCATCACGACATGGCGGGCCTCCGCTACCGTAATCGTGCTCCTATCCGCGTCCGGCTTGATCCCCAAACCATCCAGGAGTTCCATTAGGAGCATGGAGTCATCGAGCTTTTGGCTCGGTGCTGTTGCAGTCTGGACAGGGTAGGAATCCAACAGGGCGAGAAATTCGACTTCCGCGCCTTGTCGCTGCAACTCCACCGCTACGGCATGGGCGATGTTTCCTCCGACGGAATAACCGAGCAAGCGGTAGGGCCCGTTGGCCTGGATCGACCGAATGTGGTCGATATACCAGCTGACCAGATCTTCCGGCCCAGGATCGGCAACTTCCCCTCTACGCGTTGGAGCTTGAAGTCCGTACAGCGGTTGCTCAGTGCCGAGATGCCTAAGAAGACCGGAGTAGGTCCAGCTCAGCCCACTGACAGGAGGCAAGCAAAACAGTGGCGGCTGAGTTCCAGTGGTGCGGAACGGTAGAACCGGATCGAATGGCTTGCTCCTGAGTGGGTGGTTAAGCAACTCCGCAAGATCGGCCACCGTTGGTCGCTGCATGAAGTTGATCAGTGATACATCGATTCCTGCAGCCGATCGGATGTTACTGATGAGCCGGACCGCTAGCAGTGAATGTCCACCCAGCTCGAAGAAGTTGTCATCCAATCCGACCTCGTCAATGCCCAGCACCTCGGCGAATGTTTCACACAGGAATCGCTCCTCAGGCGTGACCGGGCCGCGACCTGCACGGTGGTTTGTGTGGTCGGGTGCGGGCAGTGCCTTGCGGTCGACCTTGCCGTTCACCGTCAACGGCAGGGCGTCGAGGGTGATGATCGCTGACGGGACCATGTATTCGGGCAGGTGTGTGTGCAGGGCGGCCCGGATGCCGGCGGCATTGAGTATGGGAGCGGAAGCCTCAGGATCGCCCGCGGCCAAAGTCACGTAGCCGACGATCCGCTTGTCTCCGGGAGTGTCCTCGCGGACGATGACGGCGGCCTGGGCGATGCCTGGCTGGGCCAGGAGTGCGGTTTCGATTTCGCCGAGTTCGATGCGGAAGCCGCGGACCTTGACCTGGTCGTCGGTGCGGCCCAGGAACTCGAGTTGTCCGTCGGTGTTCCACTTTGCCAGGTCGCCGGTGCGGTACATGCGCTCACCGGCACCACCGTACGGGTTCGCCACGAACCGTTGCGCCGACAGTCCTGCGCGGCCGGCATAGCCTCGGGCCAGTCCGGCACCGGCGACGTAGAGTTCTCCGGCGACACCGACAGGGACTGGCTGCAGGCGTCGGTCCAGGACATATACCTGGGCATTGGCCACCGGCCGGCCGACCGGTACAACTCCCTGATCCAGCGGGTCTCCTGCGGGGATGAGGAAGTCGGTGCATGCAACGGTGATCTCGGTCGGGCCGTAGCTGTTGACGACGTCCACAGTGGGATGGGCATCACGCCAGCGCTGCAGTTGCTCCGCTTGGACCGCTTCGCCACCGACCATGAGCAGGCCGGTGGGGCCGAAACCGTCTCCGAGTGAATTGAGCAGGGGCAGATGCGCGGGTGTCACTTTCAAGAACGCCAGAGGCTTTTCTCCCAGCGCCTGGGGAAGCGTCTCGTCGAGCCCGGCCACCCACACACAGCCACCGCTGGCCAGGGCGCCCCATACCGAGGTCACGCTGGTGTCGAAAGCGACCGACGCATGGAACAGCACACTCTGATCCACACCCGTATATGTGGTGCCGGCCCGGGCCACATAGTTCACCACGCCTTCCTGGCGAACCACGACACCCTTGGGGCGCCCGGTCGATCCAGACGTATAAATCACATACGCCGGATGATCCGGCAGCAGCACGTTACTGCGGTCCGTGTCGGACAGATCCGAGCCGCCCAGACCCGCCAGGAGGGACTGCGTCTCCGAAGCATCCAGGAGCAGTATCCGGTCGGGTTCCGCACCCACCAGCGCCCCCGAAGCCTCGACGGAACTCCGCGTGATGACGGTGACCGGCTGGGCGTCGTCGAGCATGAAGGCGATGCGGTCGGCGGGATAGTCTGGATCGATGGGCACATACGCGCCGCCTGCCTTCACCACTGCCAGCAGCGCCACCACCAGATCCACCGACCTCGGCAACGCCACCGCGACCAACGACTCCGGACCGACCCCTTGCCGCACAAGGAGCCGGGCCAGACGATTCGCTTTCCCGTTCACCTCGGCATACGACAGTGCCTGCCCCTCGAAAACCATCGCCGTCGCATCAGGAGTCCGCAGCACCTGAGCCTCGAACAACCCGGGCAGCGTTACCGCCGGCACATCGGCCGTGGTCTCGTTCCACTCCTCAAGGATGCGGCGACGCTCAGCGACGGTGAGGACATCGATCTCGTGGAGTGCCGGGTCGATGCCCGGTACTTCGGAGTGGGCATCCAACGCATCGACGAAGCTCTCCGTGGTGGTCTCGAAAGTCGATCCCAACCATGTGCTGATTGATTCAGTTGCCTTGACGGTGATGGTGAAGGCACCGCCGAAGTCATCGATGGAAACGCCCACCGGGTAGTTGGTGCGTTCGTGGACGTGGAGGAGGGTGATGCCTTCCAACTGCTCGGCCGGGCTGGTGGGGGCACTGTGCCGGTAGTTGAGCAGTGTGGTGAACAGCGGAGTCTGGGCTGCGACGCCACTCGCGCGCTGCGCCAATGCGAGGGGAGCGTGTTCGTGCAGTTGCAGACCCGCCAGCTGCTGCTGCATCTTTCGCAGAGCAGCCGTGAGGGTCGCGCTGCCGGCGTCGATGCGTACGGGAAGGGTGTTGATGAACAGGCCCGGGGCGCGGTCGACACCGCTGCCGCCGCCCATGCGGCCCAGCAGAACCGTGCCGAAGACCACATCCTCACGTGAGGACACCTTGGCCAGCACACGCGCCCACACCAGGTGGAACACCGTGGCAGGACTGACCCCGTGCCAGCGGGCTGCCTTTCGCAGACGCTGTGCCAGCTCCGGTGTCAGCGGCCGCGATACTTCCCGGATCTCGCTGCCGTCACCTTGCACGTCAATGACACCGAATGCCGCGGTCGGCTCTTCCACGTCCTGCAGGAGAGCGCGGAAGTATTCCTCATGCTCCGCAATCGACACCCCCAGCCGGGCCCGCCCGACAAAGTCACGGAACGGCACCGGGTCACCCAGATCCCCGTCCTGGCCAGTGAAGAAGGCGTGGACTTCAGCAAGAAGGACTTCCAGCGCGGTGTGGTCCTGGACGATGTGATGGATCTCCACCAGAGCGGTCCAACTATCCGTCCCGGCTGGATCCGGCACCGCGCTGATCCGCATCAATGGTGCCCGCGACAGATCGAACCCCTGGGACATCCGGTTCAGCAGCCAGTCAGTGATGTCAGTGACGGACGAGTCTGGGGCGTCGAGGTATGTGATGGGGATGGTTGCTTGACGCTGGACGACCTGGACCGGTTCGCGCAGTCCCTCCCAGACCACCGCCGTCCGTAGAATCTCGTGTCGGTCAACGACCCTCTGCAACGCCTCCGCGAAGGTCACCAGACGGTCCCGGGAGTCAAAGCCGAACACCGCCGGCAGCACATAGACATCCCCGGCGTCAGCCCCGACACGGCCGACACGGCCGACACGGCCGGCGCGGCCGTCGCGGCCGCCATGGTCGTCGGTGCTGTCCGCGGTGGCATCGTGTGTGAGCAGGTGGTGGAAGAGGATGCCTTCCTGCAGTGGAGCCAGGGGATAGATGTCCACGATGTTGCCCGCGCCGCCGGGGATCTGCCCCACGATCCGGTCGACCTCGTCCTGTGACAGATCAGCCAGCGGGAACAGTTCCGGCGTGAACGACTCCAGCCCCGCCGTCCCGCACCGTGCAGGAACCACCACCTCGGCACGGCCCGTACTCGCCGCGAGTCCCGCAGGCGTGGGATCCGTGAACACCGTCCGGACGTCCACCACCACACCGCGGGCACGCAACCGCTCCACCAGCGTCACCGCCAGCAGCGAATGCCCGCCCAGCTCGAAGAAGTTGTCCTCCACCCCCACCTCACCCACACCCAAGACCTCGGCGAAGACAAGGCAGACCACCTCCTCACGCATATCCACCGGGCCACGACCTGCACGGTGGTTTGTGTAGTCGGGTGCGGGCAGTGCCTTGCGGTCGACCTTCCCGTTCACCGTCAACGGCAGGGCGTCGAGGGTGACAATCGCTGACGGGACCATGTATTCGGGGAATGTCGCCGCCATGTGGGCGCGCAACGCGGCCGGATCAACAGCTACGCCCTTCTTCAATGCGATGTAGGCCACGATCCGCTTGTCGCCTGGCCTGTCCTCGCGAACGACGGCCGCTACCTGATTCACCGTTGCATTGGAGACCAGTGCGGTTTCGATTTCGCCGAGTTCGATGCGGAAGCCGCGGACCTTGACCTGGTCGTCGGTGCGGCCCAGGAACTCGAGTTGTCCGTCGGTGTTCCACTTGGCCAGGTCGCCGGTGCGGTACATGCGCTCACCGGCACCACCGTACGGGTTCGCCACGAACCGTTGCGCCGACAGTCCCGCGCGGCCGGCATAGCC